>JBELYP010000240.1:0-509 GCA_040273995.1 Arthrobacter sp. | reverse complement strand
CAGCTACGGCAACCAGATCGGCCTCGCCACCGGCCAGGTCAGCGAATGGTACCATCCCGGCTATACCGCCAAGCGCCTGGAGATCGGCGCCGTGATCGGCGCGGTGCCCGAAAAGCAGGTGCGGCGCGAGGTCCCCGCCCCCGGCGACGCGGTGATCCTGCTGGGCGGCGGCACCGGGCGCGACGGCATCGGCGGCGCAACGGGCTCCAGCAAGGCCCACACGGCCCACAGCGTCGAGGATTGCGGCGCGGAGGTGCAGAAAGGCAACGCCCCCGAGGAGCGCAAGCTGCAGCGGCTGTTCCGCAATCCCGAAGCTGTGCGCATGATCAAGCGATGCAACGACTTCGGCGCGGGCGGCGTGTCCGTGGCCATCGGCGAGCTGGCCGACGGCCTGAGCATCGACCTGAACGCCGTGCCCCGCAAGTACGAGGGCCTGGACGGCACGGAGCTGGCGATCTCCGAATCCCAGGAGCGCATGGCCGTGGTGCTGGCCCCCGGGGACGTGGATG
>JBELYP010000239.1:0-530 GCA_040273995.1 Arthrobacter sp. | reverse complement strand
CACCACTCTCCGGGAGGGCCAGGTGCCGGACTTCTTCGAGACAGCACCGGCCCAGTACGCCGCGGCTGCGGTGACGGCGGGAATCAGGAAAAGGGACTCCGCCGGGAAGTCACCGTGGTTATGCATCCGGTGCTGCCGGGCGGGTCGGTGCAGGAACTGGCTGGGAACGCACTGTGGGGGAGGGCGTCATGTTTTCGAACGTAACACCGCACCGGTCCCGGTTGAACCCTCTGGTCCAAACGCCTGCATTGACAGATACCAATCCGCGGCAAGGATTAGAACCATGTGGACGGGGACCCTTGAATTCGACCTGCTGCTTGATGATGTCCATTCCCTCAAGCAGAAGCGGTCCGTGGTCCGGCCGCTGGTGGCTGAACTGGCACGGAGGTTTGCCGTGTCCGCAGCGGAGACTGGCCAGCTGGATCTTCACCGGCGCGCGGAGATTGGCATCGGGATTGTGGCTGCGGACCGCGCGCATGTGGTCGAGGTCCTGGACAGTGCCGAGCGGCTGGTTGCCTACCGGCCTGAAG
>JBELYP010000238.1:0-537 GCA_040273995.1 Arthrobacter sp. | reverse complement strand
CGTGCTTACATAAAAGGAACGCTCCCGCTGCGGGGAGCGTTCCGGGAGAATCCTGAATTATTCGATGACCTTGGCCACAACGCCGGAACCCACGGTACGGCCGCCTTCGCGGATAGCGAAGCGCAGTCCCTGCTCCATAGCGATGGGGGTGATCAGGGTGATTTCCATGTCGATGTTGTCACCGGGCATAACCATTTCCACGCCGTCGGGCAGCTTGATGTTGCCGGTCACGTCAGTCGTCCGGAAGTAGAACTGGGGACGATAGCCGTTGAAGAACGGGGTATGACGGCCGCCTTCTTCCTTGGTCAGCACGTACACCTGACCGAAGAAGTGGGTGTGGGGCTTGATGGAGCCGGGCTTCGCCAGCACCTGGCCGCGTTCGATTTCGTTGCGCTGCACGCCGCGCAGCAGAGCGCCGATGTTGTCGCCCGCCTGAGCGTCGTCCAGCAGCTTGTGGAACATTTCAACGCCGGTAACTACGGTGGACCGGGGCTTGTCCATCAAACCAACGATTTCGACGGTGTCGCTTACCTTCAC
>JBELYP010000237.1:0-548 GCA_040273995.1 Arthrobacter sp. | reverse complement strand
TGCCGCCCAGCTCGTTGAGCTTCCACACCAGGTCCACGCTGTTCATCTTCTCACCGTTGACGGCCACCGGCACGCCGGCCTCAAAGTCGATGGACACGTATTCGCCCTCGTCCGGGGCTTCCTCCGGGGTCACGCCCATCTCCATGTTGCCGGCGTACTTCGGCTCGTTGGCCGGGTCCTCCAGCTCCAGGCCCTCGTGGCTCAGGTGCCACATGTTCTTGTCCTTGGAGTAGTTGGTCTCCCGGCTGATCTTCAGCGGGATGTTGTGGGCCTCGGCGTAGTCGATCTCCTCGTCGCGGCCCTTGATGTCCCAGATGCGCCAGGGCGCGATCACGGGCATGTCCGGCGCGAAGGCCTTGATGGCCAGCTCGAAGCGCACCTGGTCGTTGCCCTTGCCGGTGCAGCCGTGGCAGATGGCGTCCGCGCCCTCCTTCTTGGCGATCTCCACCAGCCGCCTGGCGATGATGGGCCGGGCGAAGGAAGTGCCCAGCAGGTAGGTGTTTTCATATTTCGCGCCCATCTGCATCGAGGGGATCACGACCTCCTCG
>JBELYP010000236.1:0-548 GCA_040273995.1 Arthrobacter sp. | reverse complement strand
GGAAAGGAAGCGGATGCCATGAAGGTTGTCCTGGAGAACCTGACCAAGCGTTTTCCGGCCAGAAATAAGAAGGGCGGCGAAGTTACAGCCGTTGACAATTTCAACTTTGAGATTCCGGACGGACAGCTGATCGGCCTGCTGGGGCCCAGCGGCTGCGGCAAGAGCACCACGCTGAACCTGATCAGCGGGCTGGAGACGCCGACGGAGGGAAAGATCTACTTCGGAGATGAAGACGTGACCAACCTGCCGCCGGAAAACCGCGGCGTGGGGCTGGTATTCCAGAGCTACGCCCTCTACCCCCACCTGACGGTGCGGGAGAACATCATGTTCCCGCTGCAAAACCTCAAGGGCGACGCGCGCCCCTCGAAGGAGGAGATGGAGCGGCGGGTGCTGGAGGCGGCGAAGCTGGTGCAGATCGACGGCCTGATGGAGCGCAAGCCCGGCGAGATGTCCGGCGGCCAGCAGCAGCGCGTGGCCATCGCCCGCGCCGTGGTGAAGATGCCAAAGGTGCTGCTGCTGGACGAGCCCCTTTCCAACCTGGACGCGCG
>JBELYP010000235.1:0-551 GCA_040273995.1 Arthrobacter sp. | reverse complement strand
CGGATGAGGTCTTCGCGGCGTGCGATCTCTTCTTCGAGGACGGCGATGCGTGCTTCGGGGTCCGGGTTGGATTCGTGCGCCAGGGTTTCGACACTGGAGAGCAGGGTGTTCAGGCGGGAGGAATTCAGGCTGGTGGTGTCGCCGGTGAAGCCGTCCAGGTAGGAGAGGAAGCGGACGGCGGGTTCGGTGAGTTCGTAGACGAAGCGTCCGTCGGCGCGGGGGCGGGCCAGGAAGCGGCGGGCCACCCAGTCATCGGCGTAGTTCTTGCCGGTCCAGTCTTCGCGCAGGCTCTGCCCGTTGAGCCGGAGCTGCTGCAGGAAGGAGTCGGTGAGGCTGTGGAATTCGTCCAGGGGGATGCGCGGTCGGGTGCGCGTGAAGGCCTCGCGGAACAGGGCGAGGACCCAGGGGTTTGCGTTGGTGAGTTTCCAGCCGGGCGAGGCCTGTAGCCGCTGCAGCTCCGCCCAGCGGGCTACCGCGTTTTCTGTGAAGGACATGCTGCGCTTTCCGCCCGGAACGAAGGGGTAAAACGGGCCTGTCTGATTTTAGCTGAG
>JBELYP010000234.1:0-555 GCA_040273995.1 Arthrobacter sp. | reverse complement strand
CGCGCTACTTGGACGAGCGGCTGCCGAGCCGCGGCTTGTGCTCCAGGTGGGACAGGCCGTTCCAGGCGAGGTTGACCAGGTGCGCGGCCACCTCGTCCTTCTTGGGCTTGCGGACCTCCAGCCACCACTGGCCGGTCAGCGCCACCATGCCCACCAGGGACTGCGCGTACAGCGGGGCGAGCTTGGGGTCGTAGCCCTTGGCGCTGAACTGCAGCCCCAGGATGTGCTCGACCTGGCTGGCCACGTCGTTGAGCAGGCTGGAGAAGGTGCCCGAGGTGCTGGCCACCGGCGAGTCCCGCACCAGGATGCGGAAACCGTCCGTGCAGGTGTCGACGTACTCCAGCAGCGCCGTGGCCGCCTGCTCCAGCAGCGGAGGGCGCGAACCCGAAGCTGATGCCGAGGCCGGCGGCGAGGTTGCCGGAACCGAGCGCATGAATATCGCGCTCATAACGCACGCCGCCCCCGGAGATACCTTCTGGGACATCGTCCGCAAGGGCGCCGAGGAGGCAGCAGCCAAGGACAACGTGGAGCTGCAGTACCTCTCCGATCCGGAAG
>JBELYP010000233.1:0-562 GCA_040273995.1 Arthrobacter sp. | reverse complement strand
GACCTGACCACCCCCAAGATGCTGGCGCATCTGCTGAAGTATGACTCCTGCCAGAAGGGCTATTTCGGCGTGATGGGCGAGGGCCTGCACACCGTCGAGGCCACCGAGGATTCCATCGTTGTGGACGGCCAGGCCATCCGCATCTACGCCGAGAAGAACGCCGCGGATTGCCCCTGGGGCGAGCTGAAGGTGGACGTCGTGCTGGAGTGCACCGGCTTCTACACCTCCAAGGCCAAGAGCCAGGCCCACATCGACGCGGGCGCCCGCAAGGTCGTCATCTCCGCGCCGGCTGGCAATGATCTGCCCACCATCGTCTACAACGTGAACCATGAGACGCTGAAGCCCGAGGATACCATCATCTCCGCCGCTTCCTGCACCACCAACTGCCTGGCGCCCATGGCCAAGGCCCTGAACGACGGCTGGGCCATCGAGTCCGGCATCATGTGCACCATCCACGCCTACACCGGCGACCAGATGATCCTGGACGGCCCGCAGCGCAAGGGCGACCTGCGCCGCTCCCGCGCCGCCGCGATCAACATCGTGCCCAACAGCACCGGCGCCG
>JBELYP010000232.1:0-564 GCA_040273995.1 Arthrobacter sp. | reverse complement strand
CCCGCGGCCTGGCCCGGCTCCAGCTCGAAGCTGAGGAGCGCGACCACGCAGTCCGGCAGGCAGCCAGCCTGCGAAGGCGGGCCGCACTTGAGGCCCATATTCGGGCAGCGGCCCTGTTGGGGTACCTCGATGCCAGCAGTGCCGCGGAACAGGGCTGGAAGCGGGAGGGCGCTGCGGCATCGGCCGCCCTTCGGGACCTCCGCGGCGCCGCTGCTCCGGCGGGTCTGCTGGATCTTGTTCCCGGTGAGGTTGAACTGCCGCTGTCGGAGGACCAGCTGCCGGAAGCAGATGATCTGGCCGTACTGGAAGAACGGACCGCCAAGGAACTCTCCGCCGCAGAGAATGCGCTGGCGGACTCCGAGCGCGCCGCAGTCCTGGCTGAACTGGCAGGCAGGGAGCAGGCACGGGAGACACAGCTGCGCGGCGAAGCCGGCGAGGCGGAGGACGCTGCCTCGGGTTTCCGGAAGGAGCAGGAGGCCCTCCGCGCCGCACTTCCGGACCTGCGCGGCGCGGCAGCAGCTATGGAGCCCGCCCGCCGGCGGATGGAAGACGCCGCCAAAACGC
>JBELYP010000231.1:0-575 GCA_040273995.1 Arthrobacter sp. | reverse complement strand
TGACAGGATATCCGACAATATTGCAGCATACCTGCTCGACAACGGAGTAAAGCCGAACACATTTGTTGCAATAAAAATGGGACGCTCGAAGCTGTTTCTTGCGGCTGTTCTTGGCATACACAAGGCAGGAGCGGCTTATCTTCCGATAGACGCGGACTATCCCGAGGAGCGTATAGAATATATGCTCGAAGATTCGGAAGCAAGCATTGTTCTTACCGAAGATACTGTAAAAATCGCAATATCCGAGTACCAGAATGCGAAGCAGATAAATTTTGCAGAGACAAACAATCTTGCATATATGATCTACACCTCCGGCTCCACCGGAAAGCCCAAGGGCGTTATGATTCCCCACAGGGCAATGCTGAACTTCGTTCAATTTATCGTACGTCGTTGTCTGCTTACCGAGAAAAGCCGTATCGTTTGCTATTCAAGTTTTTCCTTCGACGCATCTGTCGAGAACCTCTATCCTGCTCTGACGGTGGGTGGGTGCGTATTTATAGTACCCGAAAAGGAACGCCACGATATATTTGAAATGAGAAGATATCTTCGTGATAACAGAATAACAGGCGGCGTTT
>JBELYP010000230.1:0-583 GCA_040273995.1 Arthrobacter sp. | reverse complement strand
CTTCGGGATCGTGGGTCACAACGATCAGCGTGGTCCCTTCTTTATGCAGCTGGGCGAACAGGTCCAGGACGATATTCTCGTTGGCTTCGTCCAGGTTGCCGGTGGGCTCGTCGGCCAGGATCAGCTCCGGATGGTTGATCAGCGCCCGCGCCACGCACACGCGCTGCTGTTCGCCGCCGGACAGCTGGCTGGGCAGATGCCGGGCCCGCTCCCGGAGGCCGACCCGGCCCAGCGCCTCCAGCGCTTCCTTCTCATCCGGCATGGAGTGGTAATACTGGCTGACCATCACGTTCTCCACGGCGGTCAGGTAGTTCACCATGTGGAACTGCTGGAAGATCAGCCCGATCTTGTCCCGCCGGATGTCCGTCAGCCGCTTGCCGGGGAGCTTGGAGATGTCCACGCCGTCCAGCAGCACCTCGCCCTTGGTGGGCTTGTCCATGCAGCCGATGATGTTCATCATCGTGGATTTGCCGGAGCCGGAGGGCCCCATGATGGCCACCCACTCGCCCTTGTCCACGTGGAGGCTCACGTTGTCCAGCGCCTTCAGCTCGCCGTATATCTTTGAGATGTTTTTCAGTTCAAG
>JBELYP010000229.1:0-583 GCA_040273995.1 Arthrobacter sp. | reverse complement strand
GGCGAGGACATCAACGGGGTAGTGGCCCGCGCAGATTCGGGGATTACCAGCTTCGCCGATCTGGAAGGCAAGACCGCCAGCGTCAACGCCGTGAACACCCAGGGCGACCTGACGATCATGGAGGCAGCATCCCTCGCGGGGGCCGACCCAACGCAGATCAAGTTCTCTGAGATGCCGTTCCCGGACATGGAAGCGCAGCTGGACCTGGGCAACACGGACGCCATTTGGATTCCGGAACCCTTCCTGAGCAAGGCACTGTCCAATCCGGACAACGTCCTGGTGGGTTATTCCAACCAGGAAGCGGTTCCCGGCATGCCCACCATGGTGACGTTCACGTCCGGAAACTACGCCTCCGCAAACCCGGAAACCGTGCAGAAGTTCAAGGACGCCATGGAAGACCTGCTTCCCCAGGCCGAAGCCAACATTGATGACGTCAAGGCAGTTCTGCCCTCCTTTATGAACATGCCGGCTGAAGTTGCTGCCAACCTGAAGATGGAGCAGTACGACGCCGAGCTGCGGACTGAGGAGCTCACCGACATGGGCGAGCTGATGGTCAAGTACAAGTTCGTGGAGAAGGCCCCCG
>JBELYP010000228.1:0-594 GCA_040273995.1 Arthrobacter sp. | reverse complement strand
TCGGGCTGCTGAACGGCTCACCGAGGCAATATTCACCGCACTCGGTGAGCAGACGGTGGTGGTCGTGGGCACCGGCGCGGCCGGGATCGTGCTGCCCAAACTCGCTGAGCAGCTCTTGGCGCTGCGCCGGCAGCGCGACGAGATCGCGGACCAGGTCGAAGCTCTCGTGGAGGCCCACCCTCTTTACGAGGTCCTGACCTCGATGCCCGGCATCGGCGTCAGGACCTGCGCGCGGATCCTCACCGAAGTCACCGGCAAACACTTTGCCTCCGCTGCCCATCTGGCTTCCTACGCCGGAATTGCCCCGGTCACCCGTCGCTCGGGAACTTCGATCCGGGGTGAACATCCGAGCCGGAGAGGTAACAAGAAACTCAAGCGAGCCTTGTTCCTTTCGGCCTTCGCTGCCCTGCATCATCCACCGTCCAGGGCGTATTACGACCGCAAACGCGCGGAAGGTAAACGCCACAATCAAGCGATTATTGCTCTGGCCCGGCGTCGCTCCGATGTTCTCTTCGCGATGCTTCGCGACGGAACCCTTTATGAAGACCCGGCGCCTAAGAATCTGCCCTCAGCCGCTTGACCAAAACCATAGAG
>JBELYP010000227.1:0-605 GCA_040273995.1 Arthrobacter sp. | reverse complement strand
AAGCAATCCGCCTGCACACGGAATGCAGCCGGGAAGAAGCAAAGGGAAAAACCCTCGCGATGTTCCGGGAGGTGGAGATCCCGGAGGCAGAGACCCGCTACCACTGCTATCCGCACCAGCTGTCCGGCGGACTGCGCCAGCGCGTGATGATCGCGATGGCCATGGTATGCCGGCCGAAGCTGCTGATCGCCGACGAACCGACGACGGCGCTGGACGTGACCGTGGAAGCACAGATCCTGAAACTGCTGGAACGCCTGCGGGATGCCGGGACCAGCGTGCTGATCATCAGCCATAACCTGGGTGTGATCGCTCAGGTATGCGACTTTGTCTATGTCATGTATGCCGGGCGCATTGTGGAGCAGGCGGCAACCGAGGTGCTCTTCAGTCGGCCGGCGCATCCCTATACACGGGGGTTGTTCCGGTCCGTGAACTCCCTGCGCGAGGGGAGCGATACGCTGGAGACCATTCCCGGCGTGGTGCCGAACCTGCTTCGGCTGCCGGCGGGATGCAGCTTTTCGCTGCGCTGCGGGCAGTGCGGCGCGAACTGTGAGAAGAATATGCCGGAACTGCTGGAAACGGAGCCGGGGCATCGGGTACGCTGTTTC
>JBELYP010000226.1:0-607 GCA_040273995.1 Arthrobacter sp. | reverse complement strand
CCGGGCTCGGGGGACAGCGGCCACTGCCAGGCAGCCTGCGCGGTCCCCGCAGGTCCGGCCAGCACAGGACCCGCCGTGCCCCACGCTGCAGCACACACCAGGGCCAGAAGGGCCAGGATAAAGAGCATCAGGGCTGCTGCCGTATTCCGGGGGTGCCGGAACTGGCCCGGTGCCGGAGCGCGCGCCGGTGAAGGAATATCCATTTGCCAAGTCCAGCCCGGCAGGGGTGTGCTTTGGCTCTGGTGCGGCCGTGCTGTGGACCGCGCTCCCGGCGGCGCGCAGGCCGCCGGGGCTGTGGAGGGAATGGGACTCAGCAGCGGGCAGAAGTGCTCCGGCGCTGTAGTACACTTGACGAAGCAGTTTGCTGCGCGCTGATCCTCCCTGCCCAACCGGGAAAGTCCCTCCTGCCGCCACTGGCGCACCGGAGAACCGCCCGGAGAGCAGGACGGGATAAGGAAAACGCGCCTCAGGCTGACTACGCGTGCCCCAACTATCCACGCTTTCCACATGGAAAAACTGGGTGTGATCCTGCGGTCCGGTAAATACCGGAAAGGAACACACGCCAACTGCCCGCTTCGGGCGGAGGGCTGATGGGCACCAGGAGCAG
>JBELYP010000225.1:0-652 GCA_040273995.1 Arthrobacter sp. | reverse complement strand
TTGGACTGATCCCCGCCCTTCTGAAGAACATCCGTGATACCGGTTACGAAACCCCCACCCCGATCCAGGAAGCCACGATTCCGCTGGTCCTGGCGGGGACGGACGTGCTGGGCTGCGCCCAGACCGGCACCGGCAAGACCGCCGCCTTCGCGCTCCCGATCCTGCAGCGGCTGCAGCAGCAGCACTCCCGGCGTCCCGACGCGAAGGTCATCCGTGCCCTGGTCCTTTCCCCCACCCGGGAACTGGCGATGCAGACCTGGGAAAACTTTGAACAGTACGGCAAAGGCCTTCCGCTGAAGAGCTGCGTGGTCTTCGGCGGCGTCGGCCAGGGCGGCCAGGTGGAAGCCCTCCACCGCGGCGCGGACATCGTCGTCGCCTGTCCCGGCCGCCTGCTGGACCTGATGGGCCAGGGCCTGGTCCGGCTGGACTGGGTCGAGATCTTCGTCCTGGACGAGGCGGACCGTATGCTGGACATGGGCTTCATCCACGACGTCCGGAAGATCGTCCGCTGCCTGCCGGAGCAGCGGCAAACCCTGCTCTTCTCCGCCACCATGCCGCCGGAGGTCGAAAAGCTGGCGCTGGATCTGCTGACCGATCCGGAGAACGTCAAAGTGGATCCGGTAACCTCTACCGTTGAAGCGATCGATCAATG
>JBELYP010000224.1:0-655 GCA_040273995.1 Arthrobacter sp. | reverse complement strand
CGCGAAACCATCCAGATGGCCGACGTCAAGTCGGACTACAAGCACGCCAAGCAGTCCGGTGGTAAGGGTCAGTACGGTCACGTCGTGATCGAGCTGTCGCCGATCACCGCTGAAGACCGTGCCGACCCGAAGATCGGTCCGATGATCAAGGACGACTTCCTGTTCATCAACGACATCACCGGTGGCGTGATTCCGAAGGAATTCATTCCGTCGATCGAAAAGGGCCTGCGCGAAACCATCACCAGCGGTCCGCTGGCTGGCTTCCCGGTCGTTGACGTCAAGGTGAAGCTGGTGTTCGGCTCGTACCATGACGTCGACTCCTCGGAAATGGCGTTCAAGCTGGCCTCCTCGATGGCCTTCAAGCAGGGCTTCCAGAAGGCCAAGCCGGTCCTGCTGGAGCCGATCATGAAGGTCGAGATCGTGACCCCGGAGGATTACCAGGGTGACGTGATGGGCGACGTCAGCCGTCGTCGTGGCGTGCTGCAGGGTTCGAGCACCACCGGTGACGGTTCGGCCAGCATCATCAACGCGATGATCCCGCTGGGTGAAATGTTCGGTTACGCCACCTCGCTGCGTTCGCAGACCCAGGGTCGCGCAACGTTCACGATGGAGTTCGACCACTACGAGCCGGCGCCGAACAACATCGCCGAAACCG
>JBELYP010000223.1:0-671 GCA_040273995.1 Arthrobacter sp. | reverse complement strand
AAGACGGAACCCGCGGCCAGTGCAAGGACAATGGCCACGGTCTGCACTGCATTGAAGTCCGGGTTGTCCAGGACCACCGGCTGCACCAGAGCGGCGGCGGTGGTGAGCGCAACGGTGGCCGAACCCTGCGCAACACGCACAATCGCAGCGATCACGAAGCCGGCCACGATGACCGGCAGACCGACGGCGTCCAGTGAGTCAGCAATAGCGTTGCCGATGCCGCTGGCACGCAGGACGCCGCCGAACATACCGCCGGCACCGGTAATCAGGATGATGGAGCAGACCGGGCCAAGCGCGGAGTCGACCACGGTCTCGATCAGGGTGCCCTTCTTGCCCTGGCGGCGGCCAAGCAGCCACATGGCCAGGAAGACGGTGATCAGCAGGGCAACCGGGGTTTCACCGAGCATGCGCAGGACCTGCACCCAGGTGTCATCGAGCGAAACCAGCTCAGCGGTGGCAGCCATATTCAGGCCGGTGTTGAGGAAGATCAGGACGAACGGGAGCAGCAGCAGGGTGATGATCGTGCCCAGGCCCGGCGCGGAGCGGAACTCGGACTCGACCGATCCCTTGGGAGCATCAAGGATGGACGGCACCGGGATGTTGAATTTGCGGCCCAGGAAGTGGCCGAAGAGGTAACCGGCAAGGTACCAGGTGGGGATCGCGACGATCAG
>JBELYP010000222.1:0-677 GCA_040273995.1 Arthrobacter sp. | reverse complement strand
CCTGATCGTGGGTCACGTAGATGATGGTGGTGCCGGTCTCCTTATGGAGACGCTTGAGCTCCGCCCGCATGTCGATGCGCAGCCGAGCGTCCAGGTTGGATAGGGGCTCGTCCAGCAGCAGGAGCTTGGGGCTGGAGGCGATGGCTCGGGCGATGGCCACGCGCTGCTGCTGGCCGCCGGAAAGCTCGTTGGGATAGCGGCCCCGATACTCCTCGATCCGCATGGTCCTGAGGGCCCGCATGACCGTCTCCTCGATTTCCTCCTTCTTCATCTTCTTGATCTTGAGACCGAAGGCTACGTTCTCGAACACCGTCATGTGGGGCCACAGGGCGTAGCTTTGGAACACCAGGTTCAGTCCCCGTTTGCTGGGCGCTTCGAAGAAAGCCTTGTCCGCATCGATGATCATCTTGTCGTCGATGGTCATGGTGCCGTGCTGGGCCTTTTCCAACCCGGAGATGACTCGAAGCGTGGTGGTTTTGCCGCAGCCGGAGGGACCCAGCAGCGTCATGAAGTCCCCGTCCTCGATGGTCAGATTGACGTCCCGCAGGACGTGGTTCTCTCCATAAAACTTATCGATGTGGCTCAACTGGATCTTGCTCATGGGTGAACTTCCTTTCTATACTCAAGACTGGTCACATGCTCTTGGATACGTTGCCGCCGAATTTGTCCGCGATCCG
>JBELYP010000221.1:0-682 GCA_040273995.1 Arthrobacter sp. | reverse complement strand
CTGAAGGTCACCAGCACGTGGTACAGCGTGGCGAAGGCGGCTTCCTTGTCGCCGGCCATGCCCTTGCCCCAGAACCGCTCGCGTCCGCGGCGGACGTACCAGTTGCTCAGGTCATCCACAAACGCAGCCAGCGCGTTCGCGGCTTCCGTGATCCGGTAATTGGCCAGGTGGTCGTCCACTTCGGCGATCAGGGTGTTCAGCTTGCTCAGGATCCAGCGGTCCATCAGCGTCAGTTCCGTCTTTTCCAGCGGATGGGCCTGGGGATCAAATCCGTCGATCTGGGCGTACATCGCGAAGAAGGCGTAGGTGTTCTGCAGGGTGGCCAGGAATTTGCGCTGGCCCTCCTGGACCGCTTCCTCGCTGAAGCGGCTGGGCAGCCACGGCGCGGAGGTGGTGTAGAAATACCAGCGCAGCGCGTCGGCGCCGAACTTGTCGAGCATCTCAAAGGGATCCACGACGTTGCCCAGGTGCTTGGACATCTTGCGGCCTTCGGCGTCCTGTACGTGGCCCAGCACGATACAGTTTTTGAACGGCGCCCTGTCAAACATCAGGGTCGAGATGGCTTCCAGCGTGTAGAACCAGCCGCGGGTCTGGTCGATAGCCTCGGAGATAAAGTCCGCGGCGAAGGTCGCCTCAAAGTCCTCCTTATGTTCGAAGGGATAGTGCCACTGGGCGAAAGGCA
>JBELYP010000220.1:0-689 GCA_040273995.1 Arthrobacter sp. | reverse complement strand
TCGCTTTTGCCCTGTACCTGATCTTCCTGGATCCGAAGACCAAGGTCCTGTTCCGCAAGAAGCTTACGGAGCCGGTTCCGGGCGAACTTCGGATTCGCTGACGCTTCCGGCCCGGGCAAGGGCCACGATCGTGCCCAGCGACCACGCCAGCAGTGCCATAAGGAGCAGGTTGCGCACGGTCAGCAGCAGGGCGACGGCGATGTTCAGATCGTTGTACAGGGCTTCGTAGAACACCGGGTAGACCAGTGTGGTCAGGCCTGCCACGGCAACCATCATGGCTGCCGGGACCCGCCAGGCCCGCCCCTGCCAGGCGATTCCCACGGCAACTACGGCGCCGAGCCAAAGCATAAACTGCGGCGAACCTACCTTGTTGAAGACGATGAAGGCCGAGACAAGTGCCAGGGACCCGGCTGCCAGCAGTGCACCGGTGTCTGCTCCGCGGCGCAGGGCCCAGAGCAGCAGTGCCACGACGGCGACCGCGGCTACCGCGAGCAGCGGCGTCATCAGTGCCGCCACGGGTTCGCCCAGGGCTCCGCGCACCTCGCGCGTATTGATCACCGTGTCTTCGAAAATGTGGGCGTCGGACCGTCCCAGGATGGCCTGCCAGAGGCCGGGTGTGGTGAACGGTGCTTCCAGCTGCATGCCGCGGTCGCCCTGTGCGCCAACAAAGCTCAGCAGGTGGCGCAGGC
>JBELYP010000219.1:0-697 GCA_040273995.1 Arthrobacter sp. | reverse complement strand
CCAACAAAGCTCAGCAGGTGGCGCAGGCCTCCTCCGGCCGTGACGACAGCGGCGATGGCGGCAGAAAGTGCAGCTCCGGTGACCAGGAGTGTGATGCGGCGCTTCGACACGGCGAGGACAGCCAGGATGACCGCGGCGGGCCAGACCTTAATCCAGGTTGCTCCGGCCAGCAGCAGGGATGCAATGACGGGGCGGGTGGCCAGCCAGAGAAGTCCAATGATGACCAGGGGAACGGTTAGTCCGTCAATGCGGCCTACGGCGACCGGTCCGAGCAAAGCGGTAATGCCCATCCACCAGTAAGCGGCGATGTAGTGCTGACGGGTCCGCTCACGGGTGAGAACCGCCAAAGCCGCTGCATTTAGTCCCGTGAAGATTAGGAACCATGCGAACTGGTAGGGCCCGTACCCGAACACTGCAGCCAGCAGCATGGGTGCCAGCGCACCGATTGGATAGACCCAGTCCGTGGTGATGCCCTGCCACCGGCCGTCCTGCAGTCCTTCAAATGCCCACTGGCGGTAGAACTGGATGTCGCTGAGGACTTCACCAGTGAAGATCAGCGGGGAGAGCAGTCCAAAAAAGAGGAGGTGCACCCCTGCGAATGCCAGCCACAGGACCCTGGGACGCATGTAGCTGGGTTCGGGGGCAACCGGTGTGGACGACATGCGGGGTGGTACTCCTTAGCGGCGGTTATTTGGGG
>JBELYP010000218.1:0-723 GCA_040273995.1 Arthrobacter sp. | reverse complement strand
AGAGTATTGATCCGTGGGATCCTTACGTCTTTGTTCACGTTCAGCGTGCCGGCAGGCCGCCGTCGCTACCCTGACGTACGTATACGCCGATTCCACCGCGGTCCTGGGACCGCTGGCAACCTACGCCGAGCCGCACTGCTACGACCTGTGCGAACTGCACGCGCAGCGGCTGACCGCCCCGCGCGGCTGGGAAGTCCTCCGCCTCGACCTCGGCACGCTTCCGCGCACCCCCGTCCCCGATGAGCTTTCCGCGCTGGTGGACGCCGTTCGGGAAGCCGAGGAAGCCCCCGGCGCCGAAGAACCCGCACGCCGCAGCGGCAAGCATGCGCTGGAACCGCCCGCTGAGATCGGCGGTTCACGCCGTTCCCATCTGCGCGTGCTGCGCGAAGAGATCAGCGAACCGAGCTGAGCTAAGCCGTTGTGCCCGGCACGCTATAGGCTGGAGAAATCAGCCGGGGATGAACCGCGGCCGTGACCAGTCAACCGTTTCGCAAGGAAGTGCCGCAGCCATGGCTAACCTGACCGCCGACCTCATGGATGTCCTGCGTTGCCCGCAGACCCATTCGCACCTGCTGCAGGAAGGGAACGAACTCGTTTCCACCGCTCCCGGACCGGGCGGCAAGCCGGTGCGCTACGCCATCGAAGAAGGTATTCCGGTACTGCTGCCGGCATCCGACGCCCCGGCTGACAACACCTAAGAACTGAGGACCGCATACCTGTGAG
>JBELYP010000217.1:305-727 GCA_040273995.1 Arthrobacter sp. | reverse complement strand
ACCGAGGCCGAAGCTGAAGTGCTGGAAATCCAGGAGCAGTACCAGTCGGGCCTGGTCACCGCCGGCGAGCGCTACAACAAGGTGGTCGACATCTGGTCGCGCACCAACGAACGCATCGCCAAGGCGATGATGGACACCATCGGTACCGAGAAGGTGGTCAACGCCGAAGGTGAGACCATCGACCAGAAGTCGATGAACTCGCTGTACATCATGGCCGACTCCGGTGCCCGTGGTTCGCAGGCGCAGATCCGTCAGCTGGCCGGTATGCGCGGCCTGATGGCGCGTCCGGATGGCTCGATCATCGAAACGCCCATCAAGGCGAACTTCCGTGAAGGCCTGAACGTGCAGGAGTACTTCAACTCCACCCACGGTGCCCGTAAGGGTCTGGCCGATACCGCGCTGAAGACGGCGAACTCGGGTTA
>JBELYP010000217.1:0-295 GCA_040273995.1 Arthrobacter sp. | reverse complement strand
GGTCGACGTGGCGCAGGACGTGGTCATCACCGAGGTGGATTGCGGTACCACCGAAGGCCTGACCATGACCCCGATCGTGGAAGGCGGCGACGTCGTGGAGCCGTTGAAGGACCGCGTGCTGGGTCGTGTCGTGGCCGAGGACGTGTTCCTGCCGGGCAACGACGAAGATCCGATCGTGACCCGCAACACGCTGCTCGACGAGCAGTGGGTGGCCAAGCTGGAAGATGCGTCGGTGCAGTCGGTCAAGGTCCGTTCGACCATCAGCTGCGCAGACGCCGAACGGCGAGGCGCAGCT
>JBELYP010000216.1:0-733 GCA_040273995.1 Arthrobacter sp. | reverse complement strand
CCGTAGGTCCCCAGTTCCTGGAAGGTCTTGAGGTCTGCCTGGGCGCCCGCCCCGCCGGTGGCTTCGGAACCGGCGATCGTGAGCGTGACGGGAGGATGTGTTGTTGAAGACATGGGTACATCTTCTACCCAACGCAGTGCCCCCCGCCACCCGGTTCCGCTCCGGAGTCAAGGGTTAGTAACGCACGTCCATCAGCCGCCAGACGGCAAGGCGTCCCACAGCGGCGGAAACCCCGATGGCCAGGGCCATCAGCAGGGGCACCCCAATGGATCCGGCAAGGAGTCCGATGACCAGCCAAGCCAGCAGCGTGGGCACCAGGAAGAACGCCAGGACGTGCAGCCACTGGTTCGGGACGTCCCGCAGCAGCAGGCCAAGGGCCAGGCCAACGGGAGCTGCTGTCAGCAGCCCGATGCCGGCCGCGTAGAAAGCCGCGATCACGATAATCCAGAGGTAACCCCAGAAATCCCGGGAGGTGCCCCAGCCGATGGCAACGGTGGCGATTGCGGCCGCCAGCATGCAGGCGACGGCGTATCCGGTGACGAAGGCGGTGGGTCCGAATGTGACCCGGGGGGCCAGGAGGAGGGGGGCGCCCGCGCCGGAGACAGGGGCGTCGGCACCCGCCGGGGCGACGCCGTCGTCGTCCGCGTTTTCAGTCATCGGCTCGTGCTCCTCGCAGCAGCTTCACCACATCTTCCACGATATTGCGCACAACGGGTAGGCGGGAGAGGATCAC
>JBELYP010000215.1:0-766 GCA_040273995.1 Arthrobacter sp. | reverse complement strand
CAGGCCTATGCCGCGGTTTCCGCCGGTGACGAGGACACTGCGGCCGGCCTGGGTCTGGGAATCGTTCTGCACAAAAAATCCTTACGTTTTGGGGGCGGGGCGTTCGAATCCGATCCTATCGGCGCAGGGGGCAACTACAAGTTCACCGGCAGCAGTGAGACAATGGGGGAATCTGTTTGGAGAGTGATGACCCAGTGATGATTCTGCGATGACCAAGGGATGAAAAAGCTATCCCGCCGCGGCGGCCGCATTCCGCGGATTACGGACGCCCGCTCGGCGCATACCGACGAGATGCACGCCCGCATGGTCAAATACACAATTTCCATGAGCATCCGCATGGTGTGCCTGTTCCTGCTCTTCTTTGTCCACGGCTGGATGCTGTGGGTGGTGGTGGCGGGAGCCGTCGTGCTGCCCTGGTTCGCCGTCGTCATTGCCAACGGAGGAAGCGACAGCGGCAACATGGGCGGGGATTCTCCGTATGAAGCTTCCGCCCCGCAGCAGCTTGAGGCGCGTGTGTCCCCCGCACCGGAGAACCCGGGCACGACCGTGCTGAGCGGCGAGATTATCGACGACGAGGGCCCCTCCGGCCGCGGAACGCAGGCGCCGGGCACATGAACCTCCTTGACCAGCTATCCGGTGGAGCCGGATCAGAAGACCGTGCCCGCTGTTCCCGGAAGGGCTGCCGGGCCGATGCCGCCTGGCAGCTGCTGTGGAACAACCCCAAAATCCATACTCCTGAGCGACGGAAGATCTGGCTGGCCTGCGG
>JBELYP010000214.1:0-806 GCA_040273995.1 Arthrobacter sp. | reverse complement strand
AAACCGATGAAAATAGTTGTTCTGATGAAAGAGGTGCCGGACACCTGGGGTGACCGGAACCTGAACCTCGAAACCGGCCTGCTGGACCGAGCCGCCAGCGAACCGGTGCTGGATGAGATCACCGAACGCGCCCTCGAGGTGGCCCTGACCTACCGGGACGGCCACCCGGACACCGAGGTGGTGCTGCTGGCCGCGGGCCCGGAAGGCACCCTTCCTGCCACCCTCCGCAAGGGACTGGCCATGGGAGCGGACCGCGCCGTGCACATCACGGACCCGGCGCTGCTGGGCGCTGACACCACGCTGACAGCTGAAGTTCTGGCCGCCGCCTTGAAGCGGATCAGCTTCGACCTGGTCATCGCCGGCAACATTTCCACCGACGGCGGCGGGGGAGTCCTGCCCTCCATGCTCGCTGAACTGCTGCAGACCGCAGGCATCACGTCGCTGAGCAGCGTTGAAATCACCGAAACGGCAGTCAGCGGCCAGCGCCGGCTGGAAGCTGAGACCTACGACGTCCAGGCCGCCCTGCCCGCCGTCATCTCCATCACCGAGGCCCTGCCCGACGCACGCTTCCCGAACTTCAAGGGCATCATGGCTGCGAAGAAGAAGCCCTTCGAGACCTGGTCCCTGGCTGATCTTGGCCTGGCACCGGATGAAGAAGCCAACCGCTCAATCGTGATTTCCGTGGCTCAGCGCCCGGCCCGCACCGCCGGCATCCGCATCGAAGACGAAGGCGACGCCGGCCAGCAGATCGCAGACTTCCTTGCCCGGAACCAACTCATTAAAGGACGCTCATAATGACCGGATAC
>JBELYP010000213.1:0-862 GCA_040273995.1 Arthrobacter sp. | reverse complement strand
TGCACCGCGGCCACCCGCGTGTACATCCACCGGAGCATTTTCGACGACGCCATCGCCGCCCTGCGCGCGGAACTGAAGGGCATCAACATCGGCGATCCGCACGATCCGGCCACGCACATCGGCCCGCTGATCTCCGCCGCACACCGGGAGAAGGTTGCCGGGTTCGTCCAGCGGGCGGTCGACGGCGGCGCGCAGGCGCTCGAAGGCGGCTCGCCGCTCGAGGGCCCCGGCTTCTACTTCCCGCCCACCCTCGTGGTGGGCGCCGGGCAGTCCTCGGAGCTGGTGCAGGGCGAGATCTTCGGCCCGGTGCTGGTGGCCCTGCCCTTCGACACGGAAGAGGACGCCGTTGCCCTGGCCAATGACAGCGCCTACGGCCTGGCGTCTTCGGTCTGGACTGCCGACGTCGGGCGTGCCATCCGTGTCAGCCACCAGCTGGAGGTGGGTGTCACCTGGATCAATGACCACCTGCCGCTGGCCTCGGAGGCGCCGCACGGCGGCGTGAAGGGCTCCGGCTTCGGCAAGGACATGAGCATCGAGCCGCTGCTGGACTACTCCGTGACCCGCCACCTGATGATCCGCCATGCCGTGCCGCCGGAAACCACGGGCTACCGCCCGGCCTGATCCGGCCCCTGCCATACGCACTGCGAACCACCACCGATCGAAAGCAGATACCGTGCCACGCACCACCCCAACCGCCTACGACCTGGCCGAGCAGCGCATCCCGGCCGCCACCGTCACCGCCGCCCTGTCCACCGCAGTGCCCGCACCCTACTGGCTGGACCGCCCGGAACGCCCCGCTCCCCTGCCGCCGCTGGACTCCCATGTCTCCGCGGACCTGGCAGTTGTCGGCGGCGGATACACC
>JBELYP010000212.1:0-875 GCA_040273995.1 Arthrobacter sp. | reverse complement strand
AGATGGGCGATCCCAAGTACCTCAGCCACATCCTCAGTGCCGTGCGGCGAATCGACGGCGTCTACGACGTCTACCGCACCACAGGGGATCAGCGCCGGGTCTAGGGCCCAGCGCAGGATCGAGGTACCGGGCGGCCCACGCTAGCCTCCCGGTACCTCCGTTCCCATGTGTTCCGCTTCCACCTGTTCCACGGCGTTCAGTGCGCGCCTCGTCCCGGGAATGCGGTAGCCGCTCTGCAGCATGGCGCGGAGATACGCCGGGCGGCAGTTCAGCCCGGGTTCCGCGGCCATGGCCCGCAGCACCGGAACCGACTCCTCCGGCTGGAAGTGGAGAGCGACGTCGTATGCGGTCCGGAGCGCGTGCGTCACCGGCACAGCCCCCAGCAGGATCCGGTCAGCCGGGCCCAGGGCTACTTCGTGCAGTACCGCGCCGCTGAACGGCGGCAGGGCCGTACTGCGCCGGCGGAAGTCCGCCAGCAGCGCCAGAGTGGCGGGTGCCGGCGCACAGCCGTAAATCCAGGCAGCGCTGAGCCAGCCGAACGCGTAGCGGCCACGCGCCTGCTGCGGCAGGCTGTTCTGTGCCGCCAGTGCGCGTGCCAGCGGGGAGACCCGTACATCCCAGCGCAGGAACGTTGAGCCGTACACGTGGTTCAGGAGGCCGTCGCGGCACATACCCTGCAGTTCCGGAAGGGAGAACACGCCGCCGGCGTGGAAAATGGCGCCGCCCGTAGACGTCACCTCGGGGATGCCGCCGGGATCCGGACAGGGGAGGAACATTCCCCAAGACTTCCTGCCTGGCGGGGAATGCGAAAGGCCCGGATCCCGCCTGTGGAAAAGCGGGATCCGGGCCTTGCTGTTTAGTGCCTAGGAGAAATC
>JBELYP010000211.1:0-920 GCA_040273995.1 Arthrobacter sp. | reverse complement strand
CAGGGTCTGGCCGGCCGAATCCACAATGCGTACCCGTGCGGTCTGCCCGGCCACCGTTTCGGTGCCCTGGTCATCCAAGGACCCGGTGACCCGCCAGAGCCAGCCGGAGCCCGTCTGGCCCACGGAGGTGAGTCCTGGAACGGCGTCCACGCGGTCAGCAAGCAGCTCAGCGGCGGTGTCCGAGGTCTGCAGCACCACAAACCCCACGCCCAGACGGGCAAGGTCCTCGCGCGGATCCACCCCGGTGCCCGCGGTGATGACGGCAACGGCGCCGCGCACCGCGGCAGTCGCTTCGTCATCAGGGGCAAGGGTTTCGTCTCCGACGGTGCCTTCGACGGCGCGGGCGGCGTAGCCTGCGTTCAGCGCGTCCAGGGTGCTTCCCCCGGCACGCATCAGCGTCGCCGTGATCTGGTCTTCGGGTCCGATGGCCAGCACCAGGGCGCGGGTCTGGTCCGCGCTGTTGCCGCGGTCCGCTGCGGTTGCAGGAAGCACCCGGGGGTCGGTTGGCCGAATGGAGAGCTGTGTGCCCGGCTGGACTCCGCTGGAACCGGCAGCGGATGCTGCCCCGGTGGCCTGTGGAACGGTCCAGGCCGCCAGGCTTGCGGCCGGACCGGCACTGAGCAGGACGGCAATGGCAACGGCACCGGCTGCTGCCCGGCGGCGGGTGCGTCCGGTTTCGTTTTTCCGTCCTGCGAGGACCTTGTCCAGGGCGGGCAGGGCTGCGCAAAGCAGCGCGAAGACAGCTGCGGAGACGAGCGGGCCGGGGAACGGGGTCACCAGGGCTGAGGCAGCGCTTCCGGTCACGAGGTAGGCGGATGCCCCCGCCAGCGCCAGGGCAGCGATGACCATCAGCCAGCCAAGGCGGGCGGTTCCGGCACGGCTGGGCAGGAATAGTGCCGCCGCGGACAGGGCAGCAAGGG
>JBELYP010000210.1:0-974 GCA_040273995.1 Arthrobacter sp. | reverse complement strand
GTTAGAAATCCAGAGCGTCCTGGCGGGCGGCGGCTTCGGCGTGAATGGCCTGGATGACTGCCTGGACCCGGGTCGAACGCAGTGCTTCCGGCCGGGCCACCGCCCAGATGGGCAGCCGGCGTTCAAAGGACTCCGGGAGCACCGGCACAAACCCTTCGCGTCCGGCCACCATAAAGTTGGGCAGCAGCCCGACTCCGGCCTCCCGCCGGACCGCTTCCACCTGGGCGAAGATGCTCGTCGCCTGGAAACTTGAACGCGGCTCCGGCAGCCCGGTGGAGCGGTGGCCCAGTTCCTCGACCAGCAGCGCTGATTCAACGTAGGAGACAAAACAGTGCTGAGCCAGGTCAGCGGGTACGTTCGGGGTGCCATGGCGGCGCAGGTAGCCCTCGGCGGCATAGAGGCGCAGCACATAGTGGCCCAGCAGGATCGCCTGGGCGGTACGGACATCGGTGTGGCCCACCACCACCTCCAGGTCCACCCCGGAGCGGTTCTGGCTGACCTTGCGGGTGGCAGAGAACATCTCGACGCTGATGTTCGGATGAGCAGCCTGCAGTCGGACCAGCGCGGGGGTCACGAACTCCGCACCGAAACCGTCCACGGTGCTGATCCGCACCACCCCGGCGAGGGGATCGGCGTCGTCCGCCAGCGCACAGCGGAGGGCTCCCAGACTTTCCTCAATGGCTTCGGCTGCGCGGACTGCCTGGGCGCCAAGCGTGGTCAGTTCCCAGCCCTGCGGAGTGCGGGCCAGGGCCCGGCCGCCGAGCTGTTTCTCCAAAGCGGTGATCCGCCGGGAAATGGTGGTGTGGGTGGTTCCGAGGGTTTCCGCGACGGCAGTAAAACGTCCCAGCCGGGCCACTGTGAGCAGGATCAGCAGGTCATCGGGACTGGGCAGGCGGCTGGCGGTGTCCAAGGCCGTTTCTCCTCTCCCCGTTGTGCACGGGTGCACATGGGGTCTGTGGATTCTGGTCTTGAAC
>JBELYP010000209.1:0-977 GCA_040273995.1 Arthrobacter sp. | reverse complement strand
AGCAGGTCTGCCGCGTTCTCGCCGTCCTGGTACTTCCGGAGGACACTGTTGTATCCGGGAAGATATCCGGGCAGCACAAAATCGAAGATGCTCCAGAGCTCGCCTACGCCGTTTTCCATGGGCGTGCCCGTGATGGCAAGTTTGAACGGTGCCGGCAGGTCCCGGGCACACTGGTTGGCGCGCGTGGTGCGGTTCTTCACGAACTGCGCTTCGTCCAGGATCAGTCCGTCCCAGTCCTGGACACGGTAGGCGGCGAAGTCCAGCCGGAAAACCGCGTAGGAGGTCACCACGATGTCCGCTCCGGCGATCAGGTCCCCGAGCTTGCGGCGGGATTTCGCGCTCGTGTCAGGAATGGAGACTGTCCGCAGTCCCGGGGTGAAGCGCGCGGCTTCGGAAATCCAGTTGGGAACCACCGACGTCGGCGCCACCACCAGGAAGGGCCGTCCTGCGGCGGCGGCTCCCCCGGAGCCGGCGGCCTGCACTTCGCGGGCCCGGGCGATCAGCGCCAGGGTCTGCAGAGTCTTGCCCAAGCCCATGTCGTCCGCCAGGACGCCGCCCAGTCCGTGTTCCCAGAGGAAGGCGAGCCAGTTATAACCCTGCACCTGGTAGGGACGGAGCTCCGCCTGCAGCCCGGCCGGCAGCGGCGCCGGTTCCACGGATTCAAGTTCCAGCAGTCCGCTGACTGCGCTGCGCCAAGCCGCTGCCTGTTCGGTCTCCCCCGCCAGCTCTTCCAGCTCTGCCCAAAGTCCGGCCTGGTACCGGCTGATGCCCAGCTCCCCGGTATCCCATTCCTGCAGGGCCTGTGCTTCATGGATGAGGGCATGCAGCCGTTCAAATTCGGGCCGGTCCAGGGACAGGTAGGTGTTGTCCACCAGCTTGATCTTGGTCTTGCCCTTGGCGATCGCCTTGAAGACGTCGGCGAAGGCCACCTGCCGGCCCTCCACGGTGATCATCACCGCGAGGTCGAACCAGTCCCG
>JBELYP010000208.1:0-1018 GCA_040273995.1 Arthrobacter sp. | reverse complement strand
CTTGGCCTTCTCGGGATCGGTGTGGATCCACTGGTGGTCATCCGTGGCGTCGGCAAAGGTGTTGACCTGGTCCTGGGTAATCTCGATGTAGTCGGTGTAGCCAAGGTCCCGCCCCACCAGGGAGGGCAGTTCTTCGAAGGTGACAACGGTGGCACTCATGTGGTTTTCCTAGCGGTTAGTTGGTGGCGGTCTGGGGCTGCAGCTCTTCGGGCAGCGGCGGGAACTTCTCCCCCACGCCCTGCTGGTTTCCGGCAAAGGGGAAGGCTTCGGCGAGTTCCTCATAGGTCCAGCCGCCGTCCCGGTATTCGGTGGCAACTGCTTCGGGGTGGGACCAGAGCTGCAGCCGGTCGCCGCCCACGCCAATCGCCTGGCCGGTGATGCCGGCCGCGTCATCCGAAGCCAGAAAGGCGATCAGTCCGGCGACGTCGTCCGCGGTACCGAAGCCCAGTGTCTTGCGGAAGAAGTCCGGCATGGCCTCGCCCCTCTCGTCTGCTTCCACTGCTGCAGCGAAGTACGGCACGGTCTTTGTCATGGCCGTAGCTGCCACGGGAATGACGGCGTTCGCAGTGACTCCGGCCTTCTTCATCTCCATCGCCCAGGTCCGAACCATGCCTACGATCCCGGCCTTTGCGGCAGCGTAGTTTGTCTGGCCGAAGTTTCCGCGCTGGCCGGTGGGGGAACCGATGGTAATAATCCGTCCCGCCACGTTGTTTTCCTTGAAGTACGCGTAGGTTTCGCGGACGCAGGTGAAGGTACCGCGCAGATGCACGTTGATCACCAGGTCAAAATCCTCGTCCGTCATCTTCAGCAGCGACTTGTCCCGCAGCACGCCGGCGTTGGTGACCAGGATGTCCAGGCCGCCGAAGTTATCCACTGCAGCGGACACCAGGGCTTTTGCTGTTTCCGTGGAGCCAACTGGAGCAACCACGGCGACGGCACGACCGCCGTCGGACGTAATGGAGGCCGCTGCCTCCTCCGCAACCGCGGCGTCGACGTCGTTGACCACCACCGCCGCGCC
>JBELYP010000207.1:0-1042 GCA_040273995.1 Arthrobacter sp. | reverse complement strand
ACTTACACCACCGGTTCCGTTCTTCCCCGGGAGGAAGTAACGGAACCGGTGGTAGCAAAGCTCTTGGGGACCTACGTGGCGGGTGCTGCCGCAGCCGGAGCCTCGTGCCCGCGCCGTTCGATGACCCGCTTGCTGTGCTTGAGGATCTCCGGCTCGCGGCGGCGCAGCCAGGCATACAGCGGTGCCGCGACGAACAGGGTGCCCAGGGTGCCCAGGATGATGCCGATGAACAGTGCCAGGGAGAGGTCCTTCAGGGTCCCGGCACCAAGCAGGTAGGCACCAATGAACAGCACCGAAGCCACGGGAAGAACGGCCACAACGGAGGTGTTGATTGAACGCACCAGCGTCTGGTTGACGGCTAGATTCACCTGTTCGGCGAAAGTGCGCTTGGTCTGTTTCTCCAGGTTCGCCGTGTTTTCCCGGATCTTGTCGAACACCACCACCGTGTCATAGAGCGAATAGCTAAGGACGGTAAGGAACCCGATGATGGCCGACGGCGTTACTTCGAACCCGCTGAGTGCGTACAGCCCCGCTGTGACGACCATAACCACCACCAGGCCGGTGATCGCGGCGAGGGACATCTTCCAGGTCCTGAAGTACAGCGCCATGAGCAGGGCCGCGAGGGCCACGAAGACGACGAGGCCGATCAGTGCCTGGCGGCTGACGTCGTTGCCCCAGGTGGGTCCGATGAACGTGGACGTTACCTGGTCCTCGTTGACCCCGTACCCCTCGGCAAGGGCAGTCTTGACCGCCAGGGTCTGGTCGTCGCTGAGTTCCTCGGTCTGGATCCGCATGGTCTCCTGGGAAATGTTGGTCACGCGCGGATCGGAGCCGGAGACTACGTCGTTCACGGCTTCTTCACCGACTGAAACCTGAGTGTCCTCGACGCCGGAGACAGTGAATTCGGAGCCGCCCCGGAAATCGATGCCGAGGTTGAACCCGCCCTTGACGACGGGGATCAGGATGGAGAGCAGGACGGCGGCGGCTGCCACCATGAACCAGAGGCGGTAGCGGCCCACAAAGTTGTAGGACCGTTTGCCGG
>JBELYP010000206.1:0-1148 GCA_040273995.1 Arthrobacter sp. | reverse complement strand
CTTGAAGGAAGCCGGCTCGGATCCGGACACCCGAGTGGTGGTCCTCCGGGCGGAGGGGCGCGGGTTCAACGCGGGCGTCGACATCAAGGAAATGCAGGCCACCTCCGGCCACACGGCCATCCTGGGGGCCAACCGCGGCTGCTATGAAGCCTTCAAGTCAATTTACGAATGCCCCGTTCCCGTGATCGCCGCGGTGAACGGCTTCTGCCTGGGCGGCGGGGTGGGCCTGGCCGGCAGCGCGGACACCATCGTGGCCTCAGAGGATGCCTACTTTGGTGTCCCCGAGGTGGACCGAGGGGCCCTGGGCGCGGCAACCCACCTGTCCCGGCTGGTTCCGGCACACCTGCTGCGCACCCTGTACTACACCAGCCGCACCATCACAGCCCAGCGGCTGGCGGAACTGGGCAGTGTGGCCGAGGTGGTTCCGTCAGAGGCACTGGATGAGACAGCCTTCGCCTACGCCGCCGAGATCGCATCCAAGGACACCAGGGTCATCCGCGCCGCGAAGGAAGCCCTGAACGGAATCGATCCGGTGGATGTAGTGAAGAGCTACCGCTTTGAGCAGGGCTTCACCTTTGAACTCAACCTGGCCGGCGTCGCTGATGACCTGCGCGATGACTTCGTGGCCAGCGGGACCTCCAGCGCGTCATGACTGAAAAGCTCTGCGGGCTTGAAAGCGTCGCCGGGCAGTTCCGCGACGGCATGACCGTCGGGATCGGCGGCTGGGGATCCCGACGCAAGCCCATGGCCCTTGTCCGGGAACTGATCCGCTCGGGCGCCCGGGACCTGACGGTCGTCAGTTTCGGCGGGCCCGACGTCGGCATGCTGTGCGCGGCGGGAGCGGTGCGGAAAGTTGTCTTCGGTTTTGTCACCCTGGACAGCATCGCCGTCGAACCGCACTTCGCTGCGGCACGGCAGGCAGGCAGCATAGAGGTGGTTGAACTCGACGAAGCCATGCTGGTCTCCGGGCTCCGCGCCGCCGGGCGGCGCCTGCCCTTTGAAGTGACACGGTCCGGACTGGGCGCGGACGCGCTGGCCGCCAATCCGCAGATCCGCACGGTCACCTCTCCTTATGACGACGGCGAGGTCCTGGTGGCCATGCCCGCCGTCGAACTGGATGTGGCCCTGCTGCACCTGAACCGGGCGGA
>JBELYP010000205.1:0-1199 GCA_040273995.1 Arthrobacter sp. | reverse complement strand
CGCGGCACGCACGCGGTCCCAGTCGACCGCGAAGGTCTGCGGGTCCAGCGGCACGTGCACGGCACGCGCGCCGGCCAGGTCGATCGCCGGCTCGTAGCAGTCGTAGGCCGGGTCGAGCACGATCACCTCCTCGCCGGGGCGGACCACGGCGTGGATGGCGTTGAAGATCGCCTCGGTGGCGCCGCTGGTGACGGTGATCTCGGTATCCGGATCCACCTGGGCGCCGTACAGATCCAGTGACTTCTGCGCGATGGCCTGGCGCAGCGGCGCCACGCCGGTCATTGGCGGGTATTGATTCAGACCGCCCTGCATCGCGGCGACGGTTTCATCGATCAGCCGCTGCGGTGCGGAGAAATCCGGGAACCCCTGGCCCAGGTTGACCGCGCCGTGTTCGGCGGCGAGCTGGGACATCACGGTGAAGATGGTGGTGCCCACCTTGGGCAGCTTGGTTTGCGGTTGCATCGGCAGCAGGGAAAGAACCGGGGGAACTCCCAGTGTACGCAAATCATCCTGCCCGTTCCCCCGATACAATGGCGGCCCATTCCGGTGCAAAGATCCCGCCCCTTGAACGCCCCTCCGTTGCTGGCCGCGCATGGCCTTGGCTTCAGTCGCAACGACGAACCCGTCTTCGGCCCGCTGGACCTGCACGTGGATGCCGGCGAAGCGCTGCTGGTGCAGGGCGACAATGGCGCCGGCAAGACCACCCTGCTGCGGGTGCTGGCCGGCCTGCTGCGCGCCGGCAGCGGCCAGGTCGATATCGATGGCAAACGTGCCGGGCACAAGGAGCGCGCGAACTATGTGGCCTACCTGAGCCACCTGCCCGCACTGAAGCCGGACCTGGACACGCTGGAGAACCTGCATTTCCTGTGCGGACTGCACGGCCGCCGCGCCCGCCAGATGCCCGGCAACGCGCTGGCCATCGTCGGCCTGGCCGGCTATGAGGACACCTTGGTGCGACAGCTGTCGGCCGGGCAGAAGCGACGCCTGGCGCTGGCCCGCATCTGGCTCTCGCCCGCGCCGCTGTGGCTGCTTGACGAGCCGTACGCCAATCTCGATCTGGACGGCATCAACCTGGTGAACCGCATGATTTCCGCGCACCTGCGCAGCGGCGGTGCCGCCCTGGTCACCACCCACGGCGCGTACGCCGCGCCACCGGTGCGCACGCGCCTGCTGACCCTCGGAGCGGCGCCATGATCGCG
>JBELYP010000204.1:0-1243 GCA_040273995.1 Arthrobacter sp. | reverse complement strand
TGTGTACGGAGGAAATTAGAGCACATTTTTGAACACGTTCAGAAATGTGACGCCGGAAAAAACGTGGCAGAATTGACGCTGGTCCTTCAGGACCGCCCGGGACAGCGGGCAAGTGCTAATACAGCCGGGCAGATGCCCAGGCGAACCACTAACCGAACGGGAAATCCATGTCTTCACCAACCCCGGCCGCTGCCCGCGAGGCGCGCCAGGCCCCCAGCTACGCTTCCCGGGGCAGCTCGCATTACGATTTGATCCTCACCCTCATGTGCGTGGTGATCATCATTTCCAACATCGGTGCCTCCAAAGGCGTGGTGCTGGGTCCGGTCTTCGGCGACTTCAGCCTCATCACCGACGGCGGTTTCTTCCTTTTCCCCCTCGCGTACATCCTGGGTGACGTCATCAGCGAGGTTTACGGCTTCAAGGCCGCGCGGCGTGCCATCTTCATGGGCTTTGCCATGGCGGCCTTCGCGGTGCTGTCCTTTGCAGTGATCATCGCGCTGCCCGGCTTCGACGACGCCTACGGGCTGGAGAAACAGGCGGCGCTGGAGGCAGCACTGGGTCCGGTATGGCAGATCGTGGCGGCGTCGCTGTTTGGTTTCCTGGCCGGGCAGCTGCTCAATGCCATGGTGCTCACCCGGATGAAGGCGCGCTTCAAGGAACGTGCGCTGGTGGGCCGGCTGATGGCCTCGACGGGAGTCGGCGAGTTCGCGGACACCCTGATCTTCTGTGCAATTGCCGCACCAGTGATTGGAATTACCGGTGCCGGCCAGTTCGTGAACTACGTAATCTTCGGCTTTGTCTACAAGACCGCCGTTGAGTTCCTCTTTGTGCCCGTCACCTCAGCCGTGATCAAGGCAATCAAGAAGCGCGAGCCGACCTACGGCGCGGCGGCCCCCGAGGAGGCATAGGCCTCCAGCGCAGCCCTAGCTGTAGTACTTGCCCAGGACCTCGTCCTTAAACTCGAAGAACGTGCCGTCCTCAATGGCCAGGCGGGCGTCGTCGACAAGCTTTACGGTGAAGCGCTCATTGTGGATGGAGATCAGTGTGTGGCTGACCATCTCATTGGCCTTGAACAGGTGCTGAATGTACGCGCGTGAATAGTTGCTGCAGGCATAGCAGTCACAGCCGTCAACCAGCGGACCGAAATCGCGCTTGAACTTGGCGTTTGAGAGGTTCTTCCGCCCGTACGGGGTGTAGAACGCCGAGTTACGGGCCACACGGGTGGGGGAGACACAGTCGAAGG
>JBELYP010000203.1:0-1285 GCA_040273995.1 Arthrobacter sp. | reverse complement strand
CGCTGGTCCGCAGCCTCGCCGCCCACGCAGTACCCGGACTCGAATCCGTGCAGTTCGACGGCATGGCTGCCTCTGTCGCACGGCTGCTTCCGGCCCCAGGCGGGCCAGTATGGGCCGAGGTCGAATTTGGTGCGCCGGAAACCGTAACGCTCCGGCTGGCCGACGGGGACCCAGTGAACGACGGCGCGGTGCTGGAGGGGGTGCGCCGGTGGCTGGACCTTGATGCTCCGGCAGCCGCCGTCGACGGTTTCCTCTCCGGTTTCCCGGTCCTGGCCCCTCTGGTAGCGGCACGGCCAGGGCTGCGGATTCCCGGCAGCGTGGATCCCTGGGAGACGGCTGTGCTCACCGTGCTGGGACAGCAGGTTTCGCTGGCGGCAGCAAGGACCTTCGGTGCCCGGCTGGTGCACGCATTCGGGACACACGGGCCGGGCGGATTCTCCGTCTTCCCATCACCGCAGCGGTTGGCGGGCGCAGGCGCGAAGCAGCTGCAGGCTGCGGTGCGCGTTCCGGGAACCCGGGCCCGAACCGTCCAGGCACTGGCTGAAGCAGTCGCCGGCGGGCTCGATCTGGCAGGGACACGCACTCCCGAAGAGCCGGGACTCGAGGCCGGCACGCGGACGGCCCTGCTTGCGCTGCCCGGAATCGGCCCCTGGACAGTGGACTACCTTGCTGTGCGGGCCGCAGGGGACCGGAACGGTTTTGTGCCCGGTGACCTGGTGCTGCGGCGGGCGCTCGGCGTCGGAACCGCCCGGGAGGCGACGGCACTGGCCGAACCGTGGCGGCCTTGGCGCGCTTATGCACTGTTCCATCTCTGGACCGCTGCCGCTTACGACCGGCCGGGCACCGCGGCTAGTACGCCATAAGTGTCAGCACGAGGGCCAGCAGCGCCGGAATGCCCCTGACCATCGCGATCCGCGCGAGCGGCCACCTGCTCGCCAGCAGCACTACCGCAGCCAGCACCATGCATGCGGTGGCGAAGCTGATCAGGGTCACCCCGGCCACAGCATTGCTAACCCCGAGCAGGAGCACGCCCAGGACTGCCCCGACGCCGAGGAACAGGTTGTAGAAACCCTGCGTATACGCCAGGGGCTGGGTGGTCTCAGCATCCTGGGATGACGTGATTCCGTACACGCCCATGGTCTCCGGGACATTCCAGCGCATGGATTCCAGCACAAAGAAGTAGAAATGGACGGCGGCGGAAACCAGGGTGAAAATGGCGGCAGCGACCAGCACGAAAACCCCCTCGGGGCGGGGACCGCACTGCCGGATGGCTGCTCGCCAGCCG
>JBELYP010000202.1:0-1368 GCA_040273995.1 Arthrobacter sp. | reverse complement strand
ATCCATCGAGTGAAAGACTTTTAGCGGTGACAGACAGTCAGAAATCCGACGAAACCACCGGGAACGTTCCGGAAACCCAGCGGCCTTCAGCCCCCAGCCCTGCAGCGTTTGCGGCCCGGCATCCGGTCCCCGCACCGGCGGCGCCGCGTCCCGGTGCCGCTGCGCCGGCACCCGTAGTGGCCGCTCCGGCCGCCCATACGACTCCGCTTGAAGAAGCCGCGCAGTTTGCCCGCGTCGAGGAGGACGGCCACGTCTTCCTGATCGTTGACGGCGAAGAGTCCCCCGTTGGGCAGTACCCCGATGCCACCCGCGAGGAAGCACTGGCCTATTTCGTGCGCAAGTACGACGACGCCGTCAGCCAGGTCATCCTGCTGGAACAGCGCCTTGCCGCCAAGGCACCCGCGTCGGATATGCACAAGACCCTGAAGCACCTCGCCGCCCAGGTGGCCGAGCGTAAGATGGTTGGCGACGTCAAGGCGCTGGACGCCCGCATCGCGGAGCTGCAGGCCGGGATCAAGGCCGCCGAGGCCGCTGAACGCGCCGAAGCTGAGGCCGTCCGTGCCCGCGAACTCGCTGCCCGTGAAGCAATCGTGGCCGAAGCCGAAGAGATCGCTGCCAAGGACCCCGCCACGATCCAGTGGAAGACCAGCAGCAACCGGATGAACGAGCTGTTTGAAGCGTGGAAGGCAGCGCAGAAGAACGGCCCCCGCCTGGGACGCAGCAACGAAGACGCACTCTGGAAGCGCTTCCGTTCGGCACGCACCGTCTTCGACCGGCACCGCCGCGCCTACTTCTCCCAGCTGGATAATGAGAACGCCGAAGCCAAGCGCGCCAAGGAAGCTCTCATTGCCCGCGCGGAGGCGCTCTCCGATTCAACGGACTGGGGCAACACCGCAGCCGAGTACCGCCGCCTGATGGATGAGTGGAAGGCTTCCAAGCGCGCCAGCCGCAAGGATGACGACGCCCTGTGGGCCCGGTTCCGCGCGGCCCAGGACAAGTTCTTCGCTGCCCGGCAGGCCGCCAACGAAGTCATCGACGAAGAGTTCGCTGCCAACCTGGTGGTCAAGGAAGCCCTGCTGAAGGAAGCGCAGGAAATCCTTCCCGTCACTGACCTGAACGCTGCCCGCAAGGCCCTGCAGTCCATCCGGGACCGCTGGGAAGAGGCCGGCAAGGTTCCGCGCGCTGACATGGGCCGCATGGAAGCAGGTATCCGCAAGGTTGAAGAAGCCGTAAAGGCCGCCGAGGATGAGCACTGGCAGCGCAGCAACCCGGAGACGAAGGCACGCACCAACAGTGCGCTGACGCAGCTCGAAGCCGCCATCGCCACCCTGCGCGAGGAACTCGCTGCAGCGGAGAAGGACGGCAACG
>JBELYP010000201.1:0-1401 GCA_040273995.1 Arthrobacter sp. | reverse complement strand
GAAGGCATGAGCACCGCCACTAAGCCGCTGGTCGGCCTGGTCATGGGGTCGGATTCTGACTGGCCCGTCATGGACGCAGCCGCCGCAGCGCTGGCCGAATTCGGCATTCCCTATGAAGCCGACGTCGTCTCCGCCCACCGCATGCCGGCCGAAATGATCGCCTACGGCCAGGAAGCACACCGCCGCGGCCTGCGCGTCATCATTGCCGGTGCCGGCGGCGCCGCCCACCTGCCGGGCATGCTTGCCTCAGTGACTCCGCTGCCGGTCATCGGCGTCCCGGTGCCGCTGAAGTACCTCGACGGTATGGATTCCCTGCTTTCAATCGTGCAGATGCCTGCCGGAGTTCCCGTGGCCACCGTGTCAATTGGCGGCGCCCGCAATGCCGGGCTGCTTGCCGTGCGCATGCTAGCCGCAGGCACCGACCCCCTGGCTGCAGGCCTGCAGCAGAAGCTCATTGATTTCGCCGGCGAACTGCGCCAGAGCGCCATGGCCAAGGGTGCCCGCCTGCGCACTTCGGTTACGGAAAGCGCCTAGGAGCCGGCCGATGAGCAGAACAGCAGCGGGAGCACCCGGAACCGTCTACACGGACCCGGTCCGTTACCCGCAGTCAGCATCACCACGGCTGCGCAACAAGCGGGCCTTCCTGCTGCTGTTCCTGACCCTCATCCTTCCCGGCTCTGCGCAGGTGGTGGCCGGGGACCGGCGGTTGGGCCGCACGGCCCTGCGCATCACCTTCCTGCTCTGGGCCGCCGTGATCGCGGTGGCCGTGCTGGCGCTGACCAACCGGATCCTGCTGGTGAACATCTTCACCAACCGCTGGGGCTCCTTCCTCATCATGGCGGCCCTGGCGCTGCTGGCCGTCGGCTGGGCCCTGCTGTTCCTAAACACCTTCCGCATCATCCGCCCGCCCCTGCTGCAGCGGAACATGCGCCCGGCCGTTGCCGCGGCGATGGTCGTACTGATGGCAGTCACCAGCGGCGGGCTGGGCTACGGGGCCTGGCTGCTTAACGTCAGCCGGCAGACTTTCGACAACATCTTCGCTTCCGGTCCCGCCTTCGATCCGGTGGACGGACGCTACAACTTCCTCCTGCTCGGCGGGGACGCCGGCGCTGACCGCACCGGCCTTCGTCCGGACAGCATGTCCGTGTTCAGCGTGGACGCCGACACCGGACAGATTGTCACCTTCGGGCTGCCCCGGAATTTCCAGAACGCCCAGTTCACCGACGGTTCCCCGCTCTGGCAGGTCTTCCCCGAGGGCTACAACTGCGGTGATGAGTGCATCCTGAACAGCCTTTACCCCGTGGTCACCGAGCAGTACCCCGACCTCTAGCCCGAGGATGCCCCCTGCGGCATCCATCATTGCCTCGGCTCCGGGGTCTTCGGAGCCGGGATAGAGGTCGG
>JBELYP010000200.1:0-1513 GCA_040273995.1 Arthrobacter sp. | reverse complement strand
GTTCAACCAGCGCGGGCAGGACTGGAGCCAGCCGCCCTGGGATCCGGACCGCCTGGCCGAAAGCGGCTACGGAGCGTACCGGGACATGCTGCGCACCATCCTCCGGCACGCCGGCGGCGTCCGGGTGGACCACATCCTGGGCCTGTTCCGCCTCTGGTGGATTCCGCGGGGACAGGACCCCGGTGAAGGCGCCTATGTGTACTACGACCATGAGGCACTGGTCGGCATCCTGGTCCTGGAGGCGCAGCGGGCCGGCGCCGTCGTAATTGGTGAAGACCTGGGCGTCTTCGAACCCTGGGTGCAGGGCTATCTGGCCGAGCGAGGCGTGCTGGGAACCTCGATTCTGTGGTTCGAGCAGACCGGTGACGGACCCCGGGAACCTGCGGAATACCGTCCGGGCGCACTGGCAACCATCGGCACGCACGACCTTCCTCCGGCGGCAGGCTACCTTGCCGGCGAGCACGTCACGCTGCGGGATTCACTCGGGCTGCTGAACCGGCCGGTTGAGGAAGAACGGGAGCTGGACAGTGCAGCAACCCGGGGCATCCTCGACCTTGCCCGCCGGCACGGACTGCTGGGCGAAAATGCCTCCGAACAGGAGACTGTCGAAGCGCTGCACCGGCTGATCGCGCTTAGCCCCTCTGCCCTGGTCGGCGTCGGGCTGGTGGACGCAGTCGGTGAGCGGCGGACACAGAACCAGCCCGGCACCTCACGCGAATACCCGAACTGGTGCATTCCGCTGGGCGGCCCGGACGGAAAGCCCGTGCTCGTCGAGGACCTAGCCGCCAGCCCCCGGTTCATCTCCCTGACGCGGGCAATGAACGGTGCACTGGGCGCAGGCTAGCTAATCCTGCTGGTCAGCGAACGCCACCCGGCGCAGGAGGTCACGCAGCTGGTTCCGTTCGTCCGGGGACAGGGCGCTCAGCGCGCTTTCCCCGGCGGCCTGGACCTCTGCTGCTGCCTCCGCGTACAGCTTCTTGCCTGCGGCCGTGGGGGTAATGATGTTGGACCGGCGGTCACGCGGGTCTGCTTTGCGCTTTACCGCGCCCCGCTTCTCCAGCTGGTCCACCAGCGCCACGATCTGGCTTGGGTCCAGGAACAGGAACTCCGCCAGCTCGCGCTGGGATGGGTTCAGGCCGCTGCAGGCCAGCGAAAGGACCGAATAGGACCGGACCTTCAGGTCCAGGGACGCAAGTACCTCATTGGCCCGGCGTGAACCCACCGACCGGGTGCGTGCTGCCAGGAACTCCGTCTCATTAGCCAGCTCCGACGAATACAGTCGCTCGATGCCGGCCTCGTCAGGCGGGGCTGCGGTGCGCACGTTTGAATCGGCCGTCTCAGTCATGGATCAAGGGTACGCCGGATTTCAACTGTTGACTTTCTCAATTATCTCAGTTGTCATGGTGTGAGACAGGACACATACATGAGGAGTTCGAATGTCCCTTTCGGGCAAAGTTGCGATCGTTACGGGCAGTGGGCGGGGCCTTGGTTTGGCCTATGCACGTGAACTGGC
>JBELYP010000199.1:0-1578 GCA_040273995.1 Arthrobacter sp. | reverse complement strand
CCGCACCCAGGACCGCAATGACCGTTCCTGCCAGCAGCAGGCCGGTCAGCGCCCCGACGATCACAGGTTTGGGACCAATCCGGTCATCGAGGAAGCCGCCGGCGAAGGAACCAGCTGCTGCCACGATGTTTCCGAAGATCGCGAACATGATCACCTCAGAGAGCTCCCAGCCGAACGTTCCGCCCGCGATAACGCCGCCGAAGGTAAACACGGCAGCCAGCCCGTCCCGGAACACGGCACTGGCCAGCAGGAAGAAAATGGTGTGCGGGCTGGTCTTGTAGATGGCCTTGATCCGGCGGAACAGCAGACCGTAGGAGGCAAAGAAACCGATCTTCGCGGCACGGGTCCGCGGTACTTCCGGGACGGTAAAGAAAACGGGGAGCGAGAAGACCAGGAACCATACGGCAGAGAAGAGAGCCACGGCACGGATGTTCTGGCCGTTTTCCGACGTGACGCCAAACCACCCGATATCCGGATTGATGAAGCCCACCAGCACCAGCGCCAGGGCAGCGATTCCGCCCACGTAGCCCATGGCCCAGCCGAACCCGCTGACCTTGCCGATAGTGGAGGGCGTGGAGACCTGCTTGAGCATGGCGAAGTAGTTCACGTTGGCGAACTCGAAAAACACATTGGCCAGCGCGATCAGCGCGACACCGAGCAGCAGGAAGTTTTCGCTCGGATACACAAAGAAGCAGAGCCCGGTTCCAACGCAGACAGCAAACGTATTGACTGCCAGCCATAGCTTGCGGCGCCCGCCGGCGTCGGACCGCTGACCCGCTACCGGAGCCAGCACAGCCACCAGCACACCTGCCACGGCCAGCCCCGCTCCCAGGACCGCGGAAGCATGATCTTCGCCACCAAATGAATCCGATGTCAGGTACACCGTAAAGACAAAAGTTGTCATGACAGCGTTGAAGGACGCCGATCCCCAGTCCCAGGAGGCCCACGCCCAAACCTCCCGCCGTCTCGCCTGAGCGGGGGTCCCGGACTGTCCGGGAGTTGCGTGCGTCATCGAAGCCATGTTCCAGATGCTAGCGGGCAAAAACGCATGGAAGGTGATCGGACGCGGCCGCATTTGCTGTTCTGACGAATATGACCCGTGCGTATGCCTCCGCTAGAATAAACAAAGCCCTCGACCCGACGTTGATAACTAAAGCTGTGTTCTGACCTGCAAGGCCCATCAGAGAACCCGGGAGATCTACGTGCTGTTTGTGCTAACCGTTCTATTTGCGGTGGCACTCGTGGCGCCCTTATTCTTCCGCCGGATCGGCAGGTCCGCCTTCTATCTTCTGGCCGCAGTTCCAGCCGGCGCCTTCATCTGGCTGATGATTACCTATCCGCGGTACATCGGGTCCGGGCAGTCCCTCGCCTCCGGCGCCCCCAACGCACCGCCGTCGGTCATCATCCCCTGGATTCCGGACCTCCGTGTGGAACTGGCGTTCCGCATGGACGCGCTCTCCGCTGTCCTGGCGATCCTTATTCTGGGCGTCGGTTCCCTGGTCCTGTTCTACTGCGCCCGCTACTTCCGCCCGGAAGACCCGAAAATGGGCAGCTTCGGTGCCCAGCTGCTGGCCTTCG
>JBELYP010000198.1:0-1670 GCA_040273995.1 Arthrobacter sp. | reverse complement strand
CCTTTGACCAGGTCTGCGGCCGCGGCAATCTCATCAGCAACGGCAGTGACGGTGGCGGACATGGGCCGGCCTGAAGCATCCGGCGTGCCGCGCAAATCGAGCAGTACTTCCAGCCCGGCTGCCCCGATGGCGGCGTCGGTCTGTCCCTGCCGCCACGGGCGTCCCAGAGTGTCAGTGATGACGACGCCGATGTCCACACCGAAATCCTGCTTCAGGCCTGCGCAGAGGCTACGGGCAAAAGCATCCGGGTCCACCGGCAGCAGCAGGATGGTGCCGTCCGGGGTGTTGCTGGCGTCCACGCCAGCCGCCGCAGCGACGATACCCAGCCGGTTCTCGACAATCCGCGTGACGCCGCCCGGGTGCTCCCGGGTGGCCACCACTCGGACCGTTTCCTGTTCCACCGCCTCGTCCCGAAGCGCGGCGTCCATAATGCGGCCTTCAGCCTTGGACACGATCTTGGACGTCACCGCCAGGATGTCCCCGTCCCGCAGATCCTTCCCGCAGGCGCTGCCGATGATCTTCACCAGGTCGTCGCCGGGCTGGATTTCGCCGATACCTGCTACCGGCGTCACCGTCAGCGCGCCGGGGCCGGCCTGTTCATTGTCCGTACTGGACCGAATATCCTCCAGGGTCACCTGTGCAGCTCCGGCAGCACCGAGGCGCCGAAAACATCAATCCAGTCGCGCTGGTTCCGGCCTACGTTGTGCAGGTAGACACGGTCGAATCCGAGGTCGAGGAACTTCTGGATGTATGCCCGGTGCACGTCCGGGTCCTCGGAGATCAGCAGCCGTCCTTCGAAGTCCTCGGGGCGCACCAGGCGTGCCATCTGTTCCAGTTCGAAGGGTGAGCGGATATCCGCCTTCGGGAACTTCATGCCGCCGTTGGGCCACTCGGTCATGGCGCTGGCGAGTGCCTCTTCATACGTCGGCGCCCAGCTCATGTGCAGCTGGAGGACCTTGGGCATCGTGTCCGGATCTTTGCCGGCCTCGCGGGCACCGGCGTCGAACCGGGCAAACAGACCCTCGATCTTCTCCAGCGGCGCCCCCACGGTGATGAGGCCGTCGGCGTGCTTTCCGGCGCGCTTGGCAGTCACCGGACCGGCTGTCGCCACAAGGATCTCCGGAGCAACCTCCGGCATGGTCCACAGGCGGGTGGATTCCATCTTGTAGAACGTCCCGCTGTGCCGCACGTCCTTGCCCGCCAGCGACGCAGCGAAGAGCTTGGAGATGATCTCGATGGCCTCGAACATCCGGTTGATGCGCTCAGGGGCCTCCGGCCAGTACTGGGCCATCACGTGCTCGTTCAGCGCCTCACCGGATCCCAGGCCCAGCCAGTGCCGGCCCGGGTACATGGCAGCCAGCGTCGCGGAAGCCTGCGCCACCATGGCCGGGTGCCAGCGGAACGTCGGAGCGGTAACGCCGGGGCCTATATCGCCCTTGGTCCGCTCCCCCAGCGCCGAGAGGACGTTCCACACGAACGCCGACTGCCCCTGCGCCGGAACCCACGGCTGGAAGTGGTCTGCCGCCATCACGCCGGAGAAGCCGTGCTCCTCGGCGTAGGCGGACAGCGCCACGGCCTCAGTGGGGTGGAACTGCTCCAGCATGGCCGCATAGCCGATTCGCAACGGGGTTTTCATGCAGCCACTATAGGGCAGCGGAGATACCCAGCCG
>JBELYP010000197.1:0-1677 GCA_040273995.1 Arthrobacter sp. | reverse complement strand
CCTTTTCGCTTGGCCGGCCGCCCCTTTTCGGCCCCGCGCTCAGGCCTCGAACTTGTAGCCCAGGCCGCGCACCGTCACCAAATGCTGCGGAGCCGAGGGATCCGGCTCGATCTTCGCCCGCAGGCGCTTTACGTGAACGTCCAGGGTCTTGGTGTCCCCCACGTAGTCCGCGCCCCACACACGCTCGATCAGCTGGCCCCGGGTCATCACACGTCCGGAGTTGCGCAGCAGCATTTCCAGCAGCTCGAACTCCTTCAACGGCAAGGAAACCGTAGTCCCGTCAACGCTGACTACATGCCTGTCCACGTCCATCCGGACCGGACCGGCCTGGATCGTGGCAGCGTTCAGGTCGCCGGAGTCGCTGCGCCGGCGCAGCACCGCACGCACCCGTGCCAGCAGTTCACGGGAGGAATATGGCTTGGTGACGTAGTCGTCGGCACCAAGCTCCAGGCCCACCACCTTGTCGATTTCGGCGTCCCGGGCGGTGAGCATGATGACCGGCACGTCCGAGCGCTGGCGCAGCTGCCGGCAGACCTCAGTCCCGGACTGGCCCGGAAGCATCAGGTCCAGCAGCACCAGGTCCGCTCCGGAGCGGTCAAACTCTTCAACGGCCTCCAAGCCGTTGTCTACGACCGCGACGTCGAACCCCTCACGTTCAAGAAGGTAGGACAACGGGTCGCTGAAGGACTCTTCGTCCTCCACAATCAGGATCCTGCTCAACTTACTCCTTGCCGGCCGGCGCAGCTGCGCCGTCTGTCTGCGGCGGTACGTCCGCCGTTTCATCGTTATCCGCGGCTTCCATTTCGGGAAGCCGCACAGTGAAGGTCGACCCCTGGCCGGGCTGGGACCAGAGGCTCACTTCACCGCCGTGGTTGGAAACCACGTGCTTGACAATGCTCAGGCCCAGTCCGGTGCCGCCGGTGTTCCGTGAACGGGCAGCATCGATCCGGTAGAAGCGCTCGAAGACCCGTTCCTGGTCCTCCGCGGCGATGCCGGGTCCGCGGTCGGTCACCGTGACCTGTGCCAGTCCGTCGCGGGACCGGATGCCCACGCCCACCTGGCTGCCCTCCGGTGAGTACCGGATTGCGTTATCAATCAGGTTGCGGAATGCAGTAGTCAGCATGGGGCCGTCCGCGTACACCGGGTTCTCCGCCGAGCCGCCCACCACTACGGTAATGTTCCGCCGTTCGGCGGGCAGCCGGTTGGCTTCGACGGCGTCGGCCACCAGCTCGTTGATGTCCACCGGCTCCGCGTGGTCCACCATGTCGGTGCCCTGCAGGCGGGAGAGTTCGATGATGTCCTGCACCAGGGCGGAGAGCCGGACCGTTTCCTTATGCATCCGCTTCGCGAACCGGCGGACCGCTTCCTCGTCCGCAGCGGCGTCGTCAATGGCTTCGGCCAGCAGGGAGATGGCGCCCACCGGCGTTTTCAGTTCATGGGAAACGTTGGCAACGAAGTCGTTGCGCATTTCCTCGGTCCGGGTGGCTTCAGTTCGGTCGTCGGCCAGGATGAGGATGTACTCCTCGGCGATCGGAGCGACCCGCAGCTGCAGAATCAGGCTCCCCTGCCCCATCAGGCCGCGGTTCAGCTCAACGTTCCGCTCTTCGATGACGCCGTCGCGGCGCACCCTGGCGGTAAGCGCCAGCACTTCCTCCTGCATCAGCGTGTGGCCGCGCA
>JBELYP010000196.1:0-1863 GCA_040273995.1 Arthrobacter sp. | reverse complement strand
CGAGTACCTCCCGGAAACACTCTCCGCGCTGGCGGCCCAAACCCGTCCGGCGGACTTCTGCGTCGGTGTAGACGCCGGATCAACTGACGCATCTGCGTCCCTTCTTCAGCTGGGCCTGCCGGTAGGAAGCCCCGTCACGGGCACAGGCTCCCGGTCCGGTTTCGGCGCCGCAGTCAAGACGGGACTGGAACAGCTGCCCAGGCGTGCAGAACCCGCGGACAGCACACAGGAATGGCTGTGGCTGCTCCACGACGACTCTGCCCCGGACCCCGGAGCGCTGGCACAGCTGCTGCGCGCCGTGGAACTGGCACCCTCGGTGACCATCGCCGGGGCCAAGCAGGTGGAGTGGGAGAACCCGCGCAAGCTTATCGACGTCGGAGTCTCCATCAGCCGCTGGGCTGAGCGCCTGACCATGATCGACGTCGATGAACTGGACCAGGGGCAGTACGACTCCCGCAGCGATGTTTTCGCCGTCAACTCCGCAGGCATGCTGATCCGGCGGGATGCCTGGGACGCCCTGGGCGGCTTTGACCCCGCACTTCCCGGGACCGGGGATGACATAGACCTCTGCTGGCGCAACCGGCTCGCGGGCAACCGAGTTGTAGTAGTCCCCTCAGCACGGGTGCGGCATGCCGGAAGCCGGCCCAACCAGGCCGCCGGCGCCCGCGCCTCCCGCAAAGCTGAAGTCTTCCTCCGCCTCAAGCATGCTCCCGGCTGGCAGGTGCCCTTCCTGGCTCTCGGCGCCGTGCTGGGCGGAATCGGCAGGTTCTTCCTGGGCATGCTGGCCAAGGACCCCGGATACGCCGCCCGCTCCCTGGTTTCGAGCATTGCCGCGGTGCTTCGGCCCGTAGATCTCTACCGCTCCCGGCGCCGGGCTGCGGCTACCCGCAGGCTGCCGCGCAGTACCGTCCGGGCGCTGGTAACCACCCCGCGCGAGGTCCGCGAGCACCGCAGGTCAGTCCACGAGGCGGACGCAGCTGCGAACGCCTACCGAAGCGAGACACCGGGCGCAGCGCAGTCCTACGAACCCAGCGGCGACGCCCATGACGACTTCGCCGCCCTGGCAGCCCCCGGGCGTGCCTGGTCCGGCGCCGGAGCCCTGGCCGCTTCCCTGATCCTCGCGGCCGCGTCGGTTGCAGGCCTTCACCGGCTGGTAGGCGCCCCGGCCTTTACCGGAGGAGCGCTGCTCCCCGTATCGGACACCCTCTCGGCCATCTGGGCCAACGCCGGCTCCTGGTGGAGCGAAGTGGGGGCCGGCTACCCGGGCCACGGCGATCCCTTCGACTATGTTCTGTGGCTCCTTGGTGCCGCAGGCTTCGGCAAGGCCAACGCTGCCGTCGTGGTGCTGGTCCTGCTGGCTATGCCGCTGGCGGGCCTGAGCGCCTGGTTTGCCTCCGGCATGCTGACCCGCCGTCCCGGCGCGAGATTCTGGGCCGCCATGGTCTGGGGCACCCTGCCCGCCCTGCAGGTCTCCCTGGGACAGGGGCGCCTGGGCGCGCTGATCGCGCACATCATCCTGCCCCTGACCGTCCTGGCCATGGCACGCGCCGTTGGCGCAGGTACCGCTGCACGTCCGGCCCGGGTCCCGGCCGACCAGCAGCCGGGGCCGCGCAAGCCCGGCGTCCAGGGGATTCCGAGCTGGACCGCTGCGGCCGCCGCGGGCCTGCTGCTATCTGTGCTGACTGCCGGCGCCCCGCTGCTGTTTATCCTCGGCGTCCTGCTGGTCCTGGTGCTCTCACTGCGCCTGCGTTCGCGGGCACGCACGCTGTGGTGGTCCCTGCTGGCCCCGGCTGTACTCCTGCTCCCCGTGGTGCTTTCCGCGTCCGGCAACCTTCGCGCTGCCGCCGCGGACCCGGGCGTTCC
>JBELYP010000195.1:0-1923 GCA_040273995.1 Arthrobacter sp. | reverse complement strand
GGGAATGGGACACTAGCGCGCACGCATGCCGGCGGGGTATTCCTTGGAGGTTTCCACCAACGCGCCCGCCGGCAGCTGCTGGCAGGATGGGAAGCAGAGAGCACATCTTTAGCCAATTTCCACAAAGGAGTACTTATGGGCCAGCTCGAGCACAAAGCGGCAATCGTCACCGGATCATCCCGGGGCATCGGCGCTGAAGTCGCAAAACTGCTCGCCGGCGAAGGCGCAGGCGTGGTCGTCAACTACCGCCAGAAGGCACCCCGGGCCAACAAGGTGGTTGCCGCGATCGAGGCAGCAGGCGGCCGTGCGGTTGCGGTCGGCGCTGACCTGACGTCCCCCGAAGGCCCCGCCGCGCTGGTGGACGCCGCCCTGGATTCATTCGGCAGCCTGGACGTGCTGGTCCTGAACGCGTCAGGCGGAATGGAAACGGGCGTGGAGGAGAACTACGCGCTCAAGCTGAACCGCGACGCCCAGGTCAACATGCTCAGCGCAGCCGCAGCGCAGATGAAGCCGGGTTCCCGGGTTGTTTTCGTGACCAGCCACCAGGCCCACTTCATCAACACCGTTCCCACCATGCCGGAGTATGAGCCCGTAGCCCGGAGCAAGCGCGCCGGAGAAGACGCCCTGCGTGCCCGGATCCCGGAGCTGGAGGAAAAGGGCATCTCACTCGTTGTGGTCTCCGGTGACATGATCGAAGGCACTGTCACCGCCACCCTGCTGGACCGTGCCAACCCGGGTGCGATCGAAGCACGCCGGGAAGAAGCCGGCCGGCTCTACTCCGTTGAGGAGTTTGCCGCCGAGGTAGCCCGCATGGCTCTTGCCGATGTGCCGACCGGGCACACCGAGTACGTGGGCGGAGCGGACTACCTCAGCGCCTAGGTCCTGGAACTCTCCAGGACCTAGAGCTTCACGAAGTGCTGAACCACGTCCAGGCTGGGCAGGTTCAGCACAGCATCAGCGGCGGCCTGCACTGCCGGCTTGGCATTAAACGCCACGCCCAGTGCGGCCGCCGCCAGCATGTCCAGGTCATTGGCGCCGTCGCCAACCGCAATGGTCTTCTCCAGGCGGATTCCCTGTTCTGCCGCCCATTCCCGCAGTGAGCGGGCCTTGACCGCACGGTCCACCACCTCACCGGTCACGGCACCGGTCAGCACACCGTTCTCGATCCCCAGCTCATTGGCACGGGCGTACGTCAGCTCCAGCGCGGAGGCCAGGGGAGCGAGCACTTGATTGAACCCGCCGGACACCACAGCCACCGCATGGCCCGCCGTCAGGAACGCCTTCACCAGGGCCTCGGCGCCGTCGGAGAGCTCGATCCGCGTGCCTACCTCCGCGATCACGGATTCGGGCAGGCCGGCAAGCGTCTGAACGCGGGCATGCAGGCTCTGGGCAAAGTCCAGCTCACCGCGCATCGCGGCCTCAGTCACGGCCGCGACTTCGGCTTCGCGGCCGGCGTGCGCTGCCAGCAGCTCAATGACCTCCTGTTTGATCAGGGTGGAGTCAACATCCATGACCAGCAGCTTGCGTCCGGGCTCCACCAGGGACGCGGGTACGACGGCGCTCTGCGCGGGTGCAGCCCCTCCGTCCAGGGCCGCAGCGGCACCGGCTGCAACGGCAGTGCGCAGTGCCTGCAGGCCGCCGTCGTAGGTTACGAACAGTTTCGAAACCACATAGCCGTCCCCTTCGGCGTTCTCCAGCTCGACGATCCGTGCCCCCGTGCCGGCAACGGCCTGCTGGACCTTCCCGAGGTACGCGTCAGCGAGTTCGCGTCCGTAACTGACAACGCTGTATTCCGGCGAGGTTTCAGGGGACATGCGTGGATTCCGATCTTCGTGCAGTGGAGGCAGCCGGTCTGGACACGGCCGTGCGGACATGCGGCGGCGTCGCGTTTCGCCAACGCGCCTTTCTTTAGCCTAGTGTCTA
>JBELYP010000194.1:0-2088 GCA_040273995.1 Arthrobacter sp. | reverse complement strand
GTGGTGGGTGCGGTGATCGGCGGCCTGGTGATGGGCGTGCTGAACCAGGGCCTGTCCATCCTGTCCGTGGACGCCGCCTGGCAGCAGGTCATCAAGGGCCTGGTGCTGCTGCTGGCTGTTGCCGTCGGGTTCGCCCGGCGGGGGAGGAGAGCCCGGTAGGCGGGCTTCCAGTAGGCTTCCCGCCATGGGGAATACACAGACGCCCGACGGGGCAGACCACCACCACTACTACCGGCGGCCGGCGGACGGCGTGGAGCCGGAGCGTTCGATGCAGGAGCCTTCCGTGCAGATCGTCGACGACGGCGCCGCGCCCGGTGGGGGCCTTCGCGCCCGGCCCGAGGGTGCTTCGGTGAGCGACGCCCGGGACGAGTCACCGCATGGGTTCCCGATGCAGCCGCGCAAAAGGATCAATTACTACTTTGCTGCGGCCTGGGCCATGGTCGGGGTGCTTCTGGCGCTCGGGCTGAGTTGGCTCGGCGGGATGTTTTCGGTGGACCAGCAGTATTTCGCTGCTCCCGGAATGCCGACTGAGGATATGCCGAGTGCGATCGTCATGAACCTCTACAGCATGGGGCCCACGCCGTTCCTGCTTGGCTTGTTTGGTGCATTCACTCTGCTGGTTGTACAGGGTGCGGCGTTCCGGCGGAACGCCAAAACCTAGTCAGCTTCTTCATCCCAGTCTGTTGAACGGCTGCAGCCGGTTCCCACGATGCGGGTGCCGGCCGCAGTTTGGTCTTCTCGCGGGTGTCTTCGGCTGCTGCGAAATGTGACCGTCAGTTTGCAGACTCAGACAGGTGGCCACTGTAGGATTGTAGACAAGTTACAGTGCTGCCTTCGCTGGATCGCGCGTCCTCGGAAGGCCCCGACCGAAGTGTGGTTTGCGTTGGCAATTTTCGATCCCCTGGTGCGCGAATCAACGCCGTCAATCATTGCCGGGAAGCTGCGCACCGCCATTGGCCGCGGCCAGATTCCGGCCGGGAGCCAGTTGGTGGAAACCGAGCTGGCCCGGGAACTCGGCGTGAGCCGCGGGCCGCTGCGGGAGGCCATGCAGCGGCTTACCCAGGAGGGCCTGCTGATCAGCATCCGCAACCGCGGCATCTTCGTCATCACCATGACGGAGGAGGAGGTGCAGGACATGTATGTGGCGCGCACCGCCGTCGAACGCGCTGCAGCTGAACTGATCCTGCAGAAGGACGGCAGCAAGGCCGTCGCCGCGCAGCTGTCCCGGGTGGTGAAGACCATGAAGAAAGCGGCGGACAAGGCCGACCTCGACGCGATGTCCGAGGCGGACATGGAGTACCACTCCACCCTGGTCTCCGAAGCGGAAAGCCCGCGGCTGACCCGTATCCACAACACCCTGCTGACCGAGACCCGCATGTGCCTCACTGCACTGGAACAGCGCTATCCGGATCCGCACACCCGTGTGGGTGAGCATCAGGCGATTGCCGATGCGCTGGCCAAGGGCGACCAGGATCTGGTGGGGAAACTGCTGATCCGGCACATGGACGACGCGCTGGACCGGCTGACCGGCGGCGGAAACTCTGAGCCGGCCACGGCGTAGGGAAACTAGCCCCCGTGCCGCAGGCACATCAGCGTATAGGCCCGTGCCGCAGCAACCAGTTCGGCCACACTCACGAACTCGTTGACCTGATGCGCCTGGTCATTGAGGCCACCCGGTCCCATCACAATGACCGGAACGCCGAAGTCCCGGGCAATGAACCCGCCGTCGCACGCGGCGGTCCAGCCCGTGACGGCACTGTCCACGCCAACTTCCGCCAGCGCCGAAACGGCATTGGCCACCAGTGGATGATCAGCCGCGGTCCGGAACCCGGGCATTTCCATGGTCACCGTGCCCTCGACGGAAATCCCGTCGGTGTCGATCCCGGCGTCCCGGATCGCGGTGAGGAGTGCATCCAGGATCGCCTCCGGGTCTTCGCCGGGCATCAGCCGCCGGTCCAGGGATACCGTGCATTCCGCGGCCACCATGGACGTGCCGGTTCCGCCGCGGATGAATCCGGTGTTCCAGGAACCCGAACCCAGCAATGGATCAGCATCAGCCTGCAGCCGGGCGTGGTCCGTGCGGACCAG
>JBELYP010000193.1:0-2160 GCA_040273995.1 Arthrobacter sp. | reverse complement strand
AAGAACGGAACCGGTGGTGTAAGTGCAGCTGCCCGGGGGCATAGACTGGGCAGGTATCTGGAAAGAAAGGGCAGCAGTTGGCCGAGAGCGCGACGCCTGCCGAAAGCGCAGGAAAAGACCGGGAGGGCACCTCTGCCCCGGGAACGGTGAACTCCCCGGACAAGGGAACAGGCAGCAAGGCACCTGCGGCAGTCCAGGTTAAACCTGGGCCCGGGCAGGAAATCAGCCCTGCCCCGAAGCCTGCGCCCAAACCTGCCCCGGTACGCCGGCACGGAACGCGGGCCCGGCTGGCGCGCCTTACCGGCCGCGGCACCGCCTACTCGCCGATGCTCGAGCCGCTGCTTCGTACCGTCCGCGCCAACAACCCGCGCGAAGACCTGGACCTGATCCAGCGTGCCTACCTGGTTGCCGAACGCTGCCACGACGGGCAGAAGCGCAAGAGCGGCGACCCCTACATCACCCATCCGGTGGCAGTGGCAACCATCCTGGCGGAGCTGGGCATGACCGGCACCACCCTCGCGGCCGCCCTGCTGCATGACACGGTGGAAGACACCGCCTACTCCCTGGATGAGCTCCGCAGCGAGTTCGGGCCGGAAGTGGCCATGCTGGTGGACGGGGTCACCAAGCTGGACAAGGTGACTTTCGGGGATGCGGCCCAGTCAGAAACCGTCCGCAAGATGGTCGTGGCCATGGCCAAGGACATCCGTGTGCTGGTGATCAAGCTTGCAGACCGCCTGCACAACGCCCGGACCTGGCGCTTTGTGTCCCCGGAGTCCTCGGCGCGGAAGGCCCGCGAAACGCTGGAGATCTTTGCCCCGCTGGCGCACCGGCTGGGTATGAACACCATCAAGTGGGAACTCGAGGACCTGTCCTTCGCGGCACTGCACCCGAAGGTCTACGACGAGATTGTCCGCATGGTGGGGGACCGGACCCCGGAGCGGGAGAAGTACCTGTCCACCGTACGCAGCCAGATCGCGGACGACCTGCACAGCGTCAAGATCAAGGCCACCATCACCGGCCGGCCCAAGCACTACTACTCGATCTATCAGAAGATGATCGTGCGGGGCAAGGACTTCGATGACATCCATGACCTGATGGGCGTGCGTGTGCTCGTGGATTCGGTCCGCGACTGCTACGCCACCCTGGGTGCGCTGCATGCCCGCTGGAACCCCCTGCCGGGGCGGTTCAAGGACTACATCGCGATGCCGAAGTTCAACATGTACCAGTCACTGCACACCACAGTGATCGGTCCCGGTGGCAAGCCGGTGGAAATCCAGATCCGCACCCATGACATGCACCGCCGCGCCGAATACGGTGTAGCCGCACACTGGAAGTACAAGGACGGCGCCAAGAACGGATCTTCCGGACCGGACAATTCGGACATGGGCTGGCTGCGTTCCCTGGTGGACTGGCAGCAGGAAACCTCGGATCCGGATGAGTTCCTTGATTCGCTGCGTTTTGAAATCAACGCCCGCGAAGTCTTTGTGTTCACTCCCAAGGGGGAGGTCATGGCGCTGCCTGCCGGTTCCACCCCGGTGGACTTCGCCTACGCCGTCCATACCGAGGTGGGCCACCGGACCATCGGCGCCCGGGTCAACGGCAAGCTGGTGCCGCTGAACAGCGAGCTCCAGCACGGCGACTGGGTGGAGATCTTCACGTCCAAGGCCGAGGGCGCCGGACCCAGCCAGGACTGGCAGGGCTTCGTCAAGAGCCCCCGGGCGCGGAATAAGATCCGCCAGTGGTTCACCAAGGAACGCCGCGAAGAGGCGATCGAAAAGGGCAAGGACCTGCTCACCCGCGGCATGCGGAAGCAGAACCTGCCGCTGCAGCGCCTGATGACGCACGACGCGCTGATCGCCGTGGCCCAGGAACTGCACCACCAGGACATCTCGGCGCTGTATGCCGCCGTCGGCGACGGGCACACCTCGGCGCAGAACGTCATTGAGCACCTGGTCTCGCTTATGGGCGGGCACCAGGGTGCGGAGGAGGACCTGGCCGAGACACCGGTTTCCTCGGCGAATGCCAAACGGCCCAAGTTCTCCGACTCGGGCGTGACCGTCCGCGGCGTCGGGGACGTCTGGGTCAAGCTGGCGCGCTGCTGCACTCCGGTGCCGCCGGATCCCATTATTGGGTTCGTGACGCGCGGATCCGGCGTCTCGG
>JBELYP010000192.1:0-2544 GCA_040273995.1 Arthrobacter sp. | reverse complement strand
CCACCGTCCCACCGATGAACTCTCCGGTCCGATCGTTGTGGGCCAGGTGCTCTCCAAGGAGCCCGAGCCGCAGAAGAACGGCAAGACCATCAACTGGTGCTCCGTCCGCGTGGTGCCCGAGGGCGCAGAGCAGACGCTCACCGGGGACGGCATCGACCGGTCCGGCGTGCAGGGCATCGTCTGCGGTGCGCACAACTTCGAGGTAGGGGACAAGGTTGTTGTCACCCTGCCCGGCGCCGTGCTGCCCGGAGACTTCCGGATCAGCCCGCGCAAGACCTACGGCCACGTGTCCGCCGGCATGATCGCCTCCGTGCGTGAACTCGGCATCGGCGAAGACCACGACGGCATCCTGGTCCTTTCCACCCTGGGACTCGATCCCGAGGTCGGCACCGACGCGATGGAACTGCTTGGTCTCTACGACCAGGCCGCCGAAATCAACGTCACCCCGGACCGCGGGTACGTCTTCTCCATCCGCGGCGCTGCCCGCGAATACGCCCACGCCACCGGCACCAAGTTCACCGACCCGGCCGCCACGGTGGAGGTTCCGGAGGCCGACGGCGCCGGGTACCCGGTGCGCCTGGCCGACGAAGCCCCGATCTACGGCAAGGCCGGCTGCGACCGTTTCGTCGCCCGCACCGTCCGCGGCGTGGATCCCACCCGCCCGACGCCGCCGTGGATGTCTTCACGCCTGCGCCTGGCCGGCATGCGGTCCATCTCCCTGGTTGTGGACATCTCCAACTACGTGATGCTCGAGCTCGGCCAGCCGCTGCACTTCTACGACCTGGACAAGCTCACCGGCGAAATCACGGTCCGCCGCGCCAATCCGGGTGAGACGCTGAAGACCCTGGATGACAAGGTCCGCACCCTTGACTCTGAAGACCTGCTAATCACGGACGGTTCCGGCGCCATCGGCATTGCCGGCGTCATGGGCGGGGCCGCCACCGAGGTCTCCGACGCCACCCAAAACGTCCTGATTGAGGCCGCCCACTTCGAGGAAGTCTCGATTGGCCGCTCGCGCCGCCGCCACAAGCTCCCCTCCGAAGCGTCCAAGCGCTTCGAGCGCGGCGTTGACTGGTATGTCGCGGACATCGCTGCGCAGCGCGCCGTCGACCTGCTGGTGGAACTGGCCGGCGGCACCGCCGATGCGTCCATCACCGACGCCGGCACCGCACCGGAAACCCGCAGCATCTTCCTGCGGGCGGACTTCCCGGCCAAGCTAATCGGCCTGGAGTTCACCGAGGACCAGATCACCGGCACGCTCACCGACCTGGGTGCAGACGTTGAAAAGGCCGACGGCGGCTTCCGCGTTGTTCCCCCGAGCTGGCGGACCGATCTGGAAACCCGCGAGGACCTCACCGAGGAAATCATCCGGCTGGTGGGCTACGACAAGATCCCTTCCACCCTCCCGGTTGCTCCTCCCGGCCGCGGTCTGACCCGCGTCCAGCAGCAGCGCCGCCGCCTGCAGCAGTCCCTTGCGGCGTCGGGCCTCACCGAAGTGCTGTCCTACCCCTTCGTCTCCGAAGCGGACAACAACACCTTCGGTACTCCCGTTGCCGGCGAGCAGCGTCCGGCCGTGAAGCTGGCCAACCCGCTCTCCGCGGAGTTCGGCTACCTGCGCACCTCCGTGCTGCCGGGCCTGTTCGACGTCGCCAAGCGGAACCTTTCGCGCGGCTTCCGCGACCTGGCCCTGTTCGAATCCGCGCTGGTCTTCCTGCCCGGGGAGCAGAACGGCACGGAGTCGATTCCTCCGCTGGGCGTCAAGCCTTCCGAAGAGGTCCTGGACGGCCTGTACAACGGAATCCCCGACCAGCCGCTGCACATCGGCGTGCTGTTCACCGGCCACGAGTCGGCGGCCGGTGCCGGCCACACCCCGCGTGCCTGGGACTGGGCCGACGCCGTGGACACCGCCCGGCTCATGGGTGACGTGCTCGGCGTCGAACTGGTCATCAGCCAAGGCGAACACCAGGCCTTCCACCCCGGACGCACCGCGAAAATCTCGCTGCGCAGCGGCGAAACCGTTGGTTACGCCGGCGAACTGCACCCGAAGCTGCTCGCAGCACGGGATATGCCCGCCCGCACGGTGGCGCTGGAGCTCGACGCTGATGCGCTGTTCGATGTCGCGCCGGACGTGATCGTGGCGAAGGAAATCTCCACGTTCCCGGCCACCACCCAGGACGTCGCGCTGATTGTCGCAGCTGAGATCCCGGCCGAATCCGTGCTGGAAACCCTGCGCGAAGGCGCCGGCGACCTGCTGGAAGACATCGCACTGTTCGACGTCTACACCGGCAAGGGCATCGATGACGGACAGAAGTCCCTCGCCTTCGCCCTGCGCTTCCGCGCACCGGACCGCACGCTGACCGCCGACGAAGCCTCGGAGTCCCGGGCTGCCGCCGTAGCGCTGGCAGCGGAGCGTTTCGGCGCCGTACAGCGGTAGTCCCGCCTGATTGTGTGAAGCCCCGCCGTTACCTCTTGGATTCTGGGGGTCGTTGCAACACCTGGTGGCTAGGTGGTCAATAGTAAGTCACGCATTCGCTCGGCTGGGGT
>JBELYP010000191.1:0-2593 GCA_040273995.1 Arthrobacter sp. | reverse complement strand
CGGTGCCTGAACAGCACCGGCACGGCTGCGCGGTCTAGGCTAAAACCCATGAGCACAGCAACCGGGCACGGACAGGCCGCAGCACCGTTATCGGTGGAAACCACCGTCGTTTCCGCAGGGCGTCCCGAACGCGCCGCGGACTCAGCCGTCAACCCGCCAATCGTCCTGACCTCCACCTTCCACGGCACCCGCGAAACCCGCGACGGGGACCGGATCTACGGCCGCTACTCCAATCCCACCTGGGACCCGTTCGAGGAAGCACTCGGCACACTGGAGAACGCTCAGCTGCCCGCGCTGGTGTACTCCTCCGGGCTCGCAGCGGTGATCGCCGCCATGTCGCTGATACCGGCCGGGGGCACGCTCGTGATGCCGCGGCACAGCTACCAGGGCTCGCTCCTGCTTGCCGCGGGGGACGCCCGGGACGGCCGCATCAGCGTGCGCACGGTGGACATTGCCAACACCGAAGAGGTGATTGCCGCGCTCGACGGCGCCGCCATGCTCTGGCTGGAAAGCCCCACCAACCCCATGCTTGAGGTGGCTGAACTTGGTGTCCTGGCCGAGGCCGCGCATGCCGCCGGGGCACTGGTGGTTGTGGACAACACCTTCTCCACCCCGCTGGTGACCAGGCCGCTGGACCTAGGTGCCGACGTCGTGGTCCATTCGGTGACCAAGTACCTTTCCGGCCATTCCGACGTCGTCCTGGGTGCCACCGTTACTTCCGACCCGGACCTGCGGGCCCGCCTGCTCACCTACCGGTCGCTGCACGGCGCCGTGGGCGGACCGTTTGAGGTGTGGCTGGCCCTGCGCGGCCTGCGCACCCTGGCGCTGCGCGTCCAGCGCTCCATGGAATCAGCCATGGAACTGGCCCGGCGGCTGGCCTCTCATCCCGGAGTGGAAGCGGTGCGCTACCCGGGCCTGCCGCAGGATCCCGGCCATGCCCGCGCGGCCGCGCAAATGGACGGGTTCGGCTCAATCGTCTGCATTGAGGTGGCGGGCGGGGCGGAGGCCGCTGACGCCGTCACGGAAAAGGTTCAGCTCTGGCTGCCTGCTACTTCGCTGGGCGGCGTCGAGTCGCTGATCGAACGCCGGCGCCGCCAGCCGGCGGAACCGGTCTCCGTCCCGGAGAACCTGCTCCGGCTGTCCGTAGGGATCGAAAATGTCGAGGACCTCTGGAACGACCTCGACCGGGCGCTTCCACGGTAGGGTGGTCCAGTGGCACTTGTTGAATTGTTGCGGAACCTCATCTACCTGGCGCTGGGCATCGTGGCGCTGGTCATCGAACTGTGGGCTTTTGCCGATTGCCTGCGGCGCAAGCCTGCGGAGTTTGAGCGTGCCTACAAGCGCACCAAGGGATTCTGGCTGGGCCTGACCGGCGGTGCGGCCGCCGTCGGGCTGCTCTCTGTGCTGCTCTTCGGCCCGCTGGCCCTGCTCCTCTTTGAACTGGTCGCCGTCGTGGCTGCCTCGGTCTACCTCGCGGATGTGCGCCCGGCGCTCAACGAGAACAAGGGCCGCGGCGGAGCCTACGGTTCCTGGTAGCCCCCGGCTCCCTCAGTCCGCGGCGGGCGCGACGGCGTCCCACGCCACGGTGATTTCCCCCAGCCGCCAGCGGCCTGGCCCGGTCAGCAGCGGCCAGCCTTCCGCGCGCAGCGTGCGGCACATCGTGATCCAGCGCTGGCGGTTGCCGTAGGACGCCATCGGAGCCGCGGCAGTCCATGCCTTGTCCATCGCCTGCAGGAAAGCATGCACACGCTCCCCGGGAACGTTCCGGTGGATCAGCGCCTTGGGCAGCCGCTCCGCGACGTCGGACGGCAGGGCGAAGGAGCCAAACCGCAGGGAGATGCTCAGCGACACCGGACCTCCGGCCTCCAGCACCACCCAGGTGGAGCGGCGGCCAATCTCGTCGCACGTTCCGTCTATGAAGATCCCGCCGTCCGCCAGCCGGCTGCACACCATGTCCCAGTGGGCGGCGTATTCGCCTTCGCTGTACTGGCGCAGCACGTTGAAGGCCCGCACCATGACCGGACGCCGTCCGCCCAGCGGCAGCTCGAACCCGCCCTGGACAAAACTCAGGCCCGCACGTTCCAGCGGCTTGGCCGCACGCACCCGTTCGGGGTCGATTTCGATGCCGACAACACTGGCGTCGGCCCGCACTCCGCGGATCCGTGTATGCAGTTCAACGGCCGTTACCGGGGCCGCCCCGTAGCCGAGGTCAATGACGAGCGGATCCTCCGCCCGCCGCAGGCGCCACCCCTCGGGTCCGGAGAGCCACCGGTCAACCCTGCGCAGACGGTTCGGGTTTGTAGTGCCCCGTGTCACATTTCCTACGGGTTTCGAGGGGATTTTCACCAAACAATGTTAGCGGCCGGCAGGGGATGCTCCGGACCGGAGGCCGCCACGGGGAGTGCGCCGGCAGAGGCCCTGGGTGAATGGCGCGGTTCAACGCGCGTTGGTTACGGGCCGCCCTGCCTGTGCCCGCGCTCTGCGGCTACGATGCTTTTATGACCTACAAAGTGATCCTTCTGCGCCACGGGCAGAGTGAATGGAATGAAAAGAACCTCTTCACCGGCTGGGTGGATGTGGATCTCACGGACCT
>JBELYP010000190.1:0-2625 GCA_040273995.1 Arthrobacter sp. | reverse complement strand
CGGCAGTGGATGGCGTACTGCTGGCCTTCCTCGGTGCGGGTGTAGTACCACCAGCCGCGCTTGCGGGCCGGAACGGACAGGTCGGTTTCGACGGTGCGGGCCTTAATCTCATTGAAGATCTGCTGCCGCAGGGGCTCCTGGTCCGCGGTGACAGCCTCGGTGTAGGCATTCTCCGCGTTGAGGTGTTCCACCACCTCCGGGTTTTCCTTTTCCCGCAGCCACTCGTAGTCATCGGTGAACGTTTCACCGTGGTGGGTGCGTTCGACAGGGACTTTTTTCGCGGCCGGGGGAGTGGGTGTAGTCATGACCCGAATATATCGAGCCGCCCAACTGCCCGCGACGGGCAGCGCCGGCTTTATGCTCGCGGCGGAGCGGGGACTGTCCCGTGCGCCGGCGCTAGCGTCCGAGCAGGATCCAGGCGCTGAACATGCCCGCGGCAGCGAAGAACACCCAGTTGGCCACCACCAGTGCAAGTGTGTGGGTGAAAGGCCGGGGGACGGCGGCACTGGTGACCCGCACGGGTTCCTCCGCGGCCGGCCCGCGCCGGAACTGGGACCACAGGGAAGTGGCCAGCAGCAGGCCTCCGCCGGCAGCGGCGACCGGGAAAGCGGGAAGGGTGAGGATTACCGTGCCGCCCACGGTCCAGAGCAGAACTAAATGCAGAAGTACGACGGCGCCGGCGACAGCCAGCGGGCGCCCCGGCCTGCCTGCGAAAAGGGCGGGCAGATACCGAGGTGCGGTGGCGGCGGCAAGCAGGAGTGTCAGCACCACGGCCAGTCCGCTGGCAGTGATGCCAAGGACCCCGCCGGTGGAGGCTACAGCGGCTGCAACCGCACAGAATCCCAGCAGCCCCAGCAGCATGGGCACCAGCAGGTGTACGGACAGTCCCGGCGCGGAGGTTCCACCCAGGCCCGGCCGTGTCCGGGTGCCCTCGGATGAACTGCTGCCTGCCATGCTGTGCTTCCTCCCCGCCGGGTTCGATAGATCAAAGGTATCCGCTGGTCCGGTCTGCTGCTGCCGCAGTGCCTCCGCAACGCCGCTGCGAATAAGGCCGCCGCCTTGACGTGCGATCGCTCACACGCATATCCTGAACGAACGGTCGGTAATTATTGGCCGAACGACTTCCGCGGAGCTGTCCGCGGCCCCGTGGAAAACAGTGAGGTGACATCTATGGCTACGCAGACAGAGTTGTACGCAGTCCCGGCCCAGCAGGACGATGACGCAGCCGGACAGGCGGCATTCGATGCGATCATCGCCGACGACTCGCGGATTGAACCGCGTGACTGGATGCCCGAAGGCTACCGGAAGACCCTGGTCCGCCAGGTCTCCCAGCACGCACATTCCGAGATCATCGGCATGCAGCCGGAAGCCAACTGGATCACCCGCGCACCCTCACTGAAGCGCAAGGCCATCCTGCTGGCCAAGGTCCAGGATGAAGCCGGCCACGGCCTTTACCTCTACTCCGCCGCCGAGACCCTCGGAACGCCGCGGGAGAAGATGGCCGAAGACCTGATTGCCGGCAAGGCCCGTTACTCCAGCATCTTCAACTACCCCACCCGCAGCTGGGCAGACATGGGTGCAATCGGCTGGCTCGTTGACGGCGCCGCCATCTGCAACCAGGTCCCGCTCTGCCGTGCCTCCTACGGACCCTACGGCCGGGCCATGGTCCGCATCTGCAAGGAAGAGTCCTTCCACCAGCGCCAGGGCTTCGAAATCCTGCTCGAGCTCGCCAACGGCACCGAGGCGCAGAAGCAGATGGCCCAGGACGCCATCAACCGCTGGTACGCACCGGCCCTGATGATGTTCGGCCCGCCGGATGACGATTCCCCCAACTCCCGCCAGTCCATGGCGTGGAACATCAAGCGCTTCTCCAATGACGAACTGCGCCAGCGTTTCGTCGGCATGATTTACGAGCAGGTCAAGGTTCTTGGCCTGACCCTGCCCGATGACCAGATCCGGTTCAACGAAGAAACCGGCAAATGGGAGCACGGCCCGCTGGACTGGAACGAGTTCAAGGAAGTCCTCGCAGGACGCGGCCCGTGCAACTCGCAGCGGCTCGCCCGCCGCCGCGAAGCACACGAGAACGGCGCCTGGGTGCGCGAAGCAGCAGCCGCCTACGCGGCAAAACAGGCACGAAAGACAGAGGTGGCATAAGCATGGTTTCCGGTTCGACAACGGGCGACGACGGCACCAAGACGGCGGCAACGTCCGGTTCGGTGGAGCCTGATACAGGCGTCAACGCGGCCTGGCCGCTCTGGGAAGTATTCGTCCGTTCCTCCCGCGGACTCTCCCACGTCCACGCCGGTTCGCTGCACGCGCCCGACGCCGACATGGCAGTCCGCAACGCGCGTGACCTTTACACCCGGCGCAATGAAGGCGTTTCGCTCTGGGTGGTTCCGGCCGAGGCGATCATCTCTTCCGACCCCGACGCCAAGGGTCAGTTCTTCGAGTCCCCGCAGGGCAAGGACTACCGGCACGCCACGTACTACCGCAAGTCTGAAGGGGTGAAGCACCTGTGAACACGGACAGCGCCACCCGCATCACCCCGGGCAACGCCCTCCGTCCCGAGGACATCGCCGCGTCCGACGCCAAGGCTCCCGACGCCGTCGCCGAGTACGCGCTGCG
>JBELYP010000189.1:953-2659 GCA_040273995.1 Arthrobacter sp. | reverse complement strand
AAGGCAGTGTGCCGGCGGAGAACAGCCCGTAGGCCCACGGGCTGCGTTCAATGTCGCTGTGCAGGGCCAGTGATCCGGCCAGCTTTTCCGAGTCGGCCAGGATGCCCCGGAACGCTGCATCGTCCAGATGGTGCAGCACGTGATTGGAAACCACGACGTCGAACACCGCGCCCTCAGCGACCAGATCCGAGCTCAGCGCGGCACGGAAGCTGCAGCCGGCCGGAGCCTGGCGCGTGGAGGCGTAAGCGTGGGCGCGGGGATCCGGATCGATGCCGGTCACCTGCACGGCCATGCCGTCCCGCCGGGTCCAGCGGGCCAGGGCACGGGCCAGGTCCCCGCCGCCGGCACCAATATCCAGCACCGTTCCGCCGCCCTGCGCGGCCAGCACGGGCCGCACATACCGGCGGTAGTTCCGCCGCCAGCCGGAAACCACGGCGTTGATCAGCGGAAACTGCGCATACGTTCGCTCCAGCAGCACCGGATCGCAGTCCGGCCGGTCCATCTCCTCCACTGCGTCCACGGTCCGCCGGCTCATTGGGGGCGGCAGGAACGGCGGAGGTCCAATATCCAGCAGGCTCACCGCACTATCCGACGGCAGCGGGAACCGGCTCAGCTGCCAGCGCGTTGGCAGCGGCCGCGGCACCGGTTCCGGGAACCCGGGTGAACAGCCCGGTTTCAACCGTCAGCCCGGGGCCGAACGCCATGGAGCAGATCCGCTCGTTGCCGCCGGAGAAAGGCTGTTCCAGGATGTTCTTCAGCACGAACATCACCGTCGCTGAGCTCATGTTGCCGAAGTTGCGCAGGGTTTCCCGGGCGGGTACCAGCTGCTCCTCGCTGAGTTCCAGCTTCGCTTCGACCTTGTCCAGGATGCTGCGGCCGCCCGGATGGATAGCCCAGTGCTCAATCTCGTTGTATGCCTGCCCCTCCAGGGACGGATCCCGGGCCAGCAGCGGTTCCAGCGCTCCCACAATGTGGTCATCGATGATGTGCGGAACATAGGTGCCCAGCACCATTTCGAAGCCGTGGTCGCCAATGTTCCACGCCATTGATTCCTCGCCCACCGGCGTGAGCGTGGTCTCAAAGTGGTCCAGCACAATCGCGGGGCTTTCGCCGGGCAGATCGCGGGCGGTAATGACGGCGGCGGCGGCACCGTCCGCGAAGAGCGAGGACCCCATGATGATGTCCGGGTCATTCGAGGAGCGCACGTGCAGGGAGCACAGCTCGGCACTGACCACCAGGACGACGGCGTCGGGATCAGCGTCGCAGAAGGACTTGGCGGCGCGCATGGCGGGGAAGGCCGCGTAGCAGCCCATAAACCCGAGATGGTAGCGCTGCACCGACGGGTTCAGGCCCAGTGCGCGTACCAGCTTGTAATCGGGGCCGGGGTTGAAGAACCCCGTGCAGGAGACGGTAATGACGTGGGTGACGTCTTCCGGGCCGATGCCCGGGCAGTTCTGTAGGGCCTTGGTGCCGGCTTCGATGAAGAGTTTTGTGGCCTCGGTGGCGAAGATATCGTTGCGGGTCTTGGTGGAGGGCATCAGCAGCAGGCCGGTCTCCGGATCGAAGAACTGGGGGTTTTCGACGGTAGAGGAGAGCGTGAGCTCTTCCAGGGCAGTGCGGCGCGTATCAATGTCCGCACCGTTAAAGCAGGTGTTCACAAGCCGGGTGCCCAGGCGGGTCAGCCCGGGCTGCGCGGCGAAGACGTC
>JBELYP010000189.1:0-943 GCA_040273995.1 Arthrobacter sp. | reverse complement strand
TGATCTGAGCGTAACTGTCATCCTCCATTGTTAGGTGAACTACCTTCAGCACACAATGGCGCGGCGCGGCGTACCGGCGTGCCGTCCTGACGCCGGGAAGGGTTCGGCGGTGCTGGACCTGAGGGGGCGTGTGCATTTGTGCAGATGCGCCATGCGGTTTTGGCGATTGAGCCGGAAGCCCGGAGAGCACCATACTCGTGCTTACTCCGCGCAGGGCCTCCCGTGCCCGCGCGGAGTGCTGCAGTGTCAACGAAGACACCAAAGGAGAGAGCGGATGAGCACTAATATTCCCAAGCGGAGCGGGCGGCAGAAGGCGCCGGTGCCGGAGGGCCTGCGCAAGGTTGTTGTGGCGTCCATGGCCGGGACGGTCGTGGAGTGGTACGAATTCTTCCTTTATGCCGCGGCGTCGACCCTGGTCTTCAGCCGCCTGTTCTTTCCGAACGCCAACACCGAGCTGGACGGCATCATCGCCGCCTTCGTGACCTACGCTGTCGGCTTCGTTGCCCGGCCCGTGGGCGGAATCGTGTTTGGCCACTTCGGAGACAAGTTCGGCCGCAAGAAACTGCTGCAGCTGAGCATCATCCTGGTGGGTGTGTCCACCTTCCTGATGGGTTGCCTGCCCGGTTTCGACTCGATCGGCTACTGGGCTCCGGCAATGCTGGTGGCCCTTCGCTTCATCCAGGGCTTCGCCGTGGGCGGGGAATGGGGCGGGGCCGTGCTGCTGGTGGCTGAGCACAGTCCGAACAAGTCCCGCGGATTCTGGTCCAGCTGGCCGCAGAGTGCCGTTCCCATGGGAAACCTACTGGCGACCGGCGTCCTGTTCGTCCTCTCGGCAACGCTGAGCGAAGCCGCGTTCCTGGGCTGGGGCTGGCGTATTGCGTTCTGGCTTTCCGCGGTGATCGTGCTGGTGGGCTACTACATCCGCACCAAGGTCTCCGACGCG
>JBELYP010000188.1:0-2681 GCA_040273995.1 Arthrobacter sp. | reverse complement strand
GATATGGAACCGTTCGTCCGGCTGCTGCCTTCAGCTGCACTGGGCGACGTGATGAGATCAGCCCTGATAGATACGCAGTTCAACCTTTCCGCCACGCTCATCCTGCTGGCGTGGACAATCCTGGGCAGCCTCGCCGCTGTCCGCTGGTTCAAATGGAGTTAGTTCCCGTGTCCAACACCCCCGCACCTGCACCTGCGACCCGGAAAGGCGAGCCTTCGGGGCCTCCTGCCACCAGCAAGCTCGTCCGCACCCTGGCGGTAGCCACGCTGGTGGCCAACATCCTTATTGTGGTCACGGGCGGCGCCGTCCGGCTGACTGCTTCCGGCCTCGGCTGCCCCGAGTGGCCGCTCTGCACCGCCGACTCGCTGGTTGCCACGCCGGAGATGGGCGTGCACGGCATTATTGAGTTCGGCAACCGGCTCCTTACCTTTGTGCTCGCAGCCGTCGCCTTCGGCATGCTGGCATCCGTCTGGAAGTCCCGCCGCAACCGTCCGGACCTGTTCTGGCTCTCCGTCGCCGCGCTGGCCGGCATCCCGGCCCAGGCCTTCATTGGCGGCATCACTGTCTGGACCGGCCTCAACCCCTGGGTTGTTGGACTGCACTTCATCGTTTCCATGGTGATCATCAGCGTGGCAGTAGTGCTGGTGAACCGTGCCTGGCTGAGCAGCGCCGGAGTGTCTGCTGCCCACCAGCCGCTGGCCGACCGTCCGCTGCGTCCGGTCATCTGGGCTATCGGTGTGCTCTCGGCCATCACAGTGGTCCTCGGTGTGATTGTTACCGGTTCCGGCCCGCATGCCGGGGACCATGGGGCGGCCCGCAACGGCCTGGATCCGGACCTCATGACCCGGCTTCACGTAGTGCCCGTGTATCTGCTCGTCTTCGCCACGGCAGTGGCCCTCTACCTCGTCTACCGGCGGGCCGCCGATGCGCGGCTGCGCACCTCGCTGGTGGTGTTCACCGGCGTCGTGCTGGCGCAGGCCGTGATCGGGTATGTGCAGCATTTCCTGCACCTGCCGATCGTGCTCGTAGCGCTGCACATGCTCGGAGCCTCCCTGCTGACCGCTGCGGCAGCGAACGTTGTGTATACGTCGCTCTCCCGGAAAGTCCCGGGGAAGCTGCCGGCTGGCGAAGGAACACCTGCCTCAAAGTAACTGGGCGCCTAGCGCTGCAGCGCGGCCGCCGGACGTGGTCGAAGACCCCATGGACCCCTGGGTTCCGTGGGGTCTTTTGCGTTCCCGAGGCGGGTGGCTGGTGCGGTCTGCTGGCGGGGGCGCGCCGAGGCGGCAGTTCTCGGTGCTGGAGGGGCGCGCAGAGGCGGATTCGCGGTTCTTGGTCCGGCGGGGGCGCGCAGCGCATCTCTCGGGGAGATAACGTCGCTTAGCCGCTCTTCTCTGCATCCTCTGGGGACATAACGTCGCTAAACCTGCGGCAGAGCGACCGTAACTCACCAAAGGACGGGACCGACGGCGTGTAAGCGACTGTAACCCACCGAGGGATGGGACCGACGGCGTCTAAGCGGCCGTAACCCACCGAGGGATTTGCCCAGGTCAGCCACAGCGCGGCGCGTCACTGATATGCACGCCTAATGCTCGCGCCGGCTCAGGGTAGAACTGCCGGAATGAGAACCACCAGGCTGGAACCGGACCTAGGCGAAGACTGCACCGCCAACGAACGGATCCACAGCCAGGGCGACAAACAGGATGGTGAGGTAGCTGATGGAACCGTGGAAAACCTTCATGGCGGACTTGTCCGAAACCTCGCCGCGCTGGGCACGTGCGTGCAGGCGGTGCGTCTCGGTAAGGAACCAGACGCCGCTCAGTACAGCACCGGCGGTGTAGACCCAGCCGGCACCGCCCACCGGGATCAGCAGCAGGGAGCAGGCAACCGTGGCATAGGCGTACAGGACAACCTGGACGGACACGAGCTTGGCGCCGGCAACAGCGCCCAGCATGGGAACCGAAGCGTTGCGGTAGTCCTCCCCGTACTTCATGGACAGCGGCCAGTAATGCGGCGGAGTCCAGAGGAAAATCACCGTGAAGAGAATGACGGCCGGCCACTCGACCGTGTTCGTCACAGCGGCCCAGGCGATCAGTACCGGCATGCAGCCGGCGATTCCGCCCCAGACGATGTTCTGGGTGGTGCGGCGCTTGAGGATCAGCGTGTAGAACACGACGTAAAGCAGGATGGCACCCAGGCCCAGCAGGCCGGTCAGCGGATTGGCCCCAAACCAGAGCAGGGCAATCGAAACGATGCCCAGCACCCAGCCGAAGACCAGCGCTTCGCGGGGGCTGACTTCACCCGTCACCAGGGGACGCTTCTCGGTCCGGCGCATCAGCCGGTCCATGTCCCGGTCGATGTAGCAGTTGAAGACGCCGGCGCTTGCGGCTGCCAGGGCACCGCCAACCATGGTTGCGACCATAAGCCAGACGGAAGGCACCCCGCCGTAGGCGAAGAACATGGTCGGCAGGGTGGTGACCAGGAGGAGTTCAATGACGCGCGGCTTCGTGAGGGCCACGTAGGCCCGGAGCTTACGTCCCGCGCTCATTCTTCCGGCGTACACCGGAACCTCGGCGGGGGCATGCTGCGTACTCACGAAACGATCACTCAGTCCTGTCTGGAATCCTGTCTGGGCCGTAAAAGTCCACGCTCATCATAACCTCTATCCCCTGTAGAAAACGAAG
>JBELYP010000187.1:0-2718 GCA_040273995.1 Arthrobacter sp. | reverse complement strand
CCGAACTCTCCATCATCCTGGTGGACGAGGACGCGATCGAGAAGCTGCATATCGAGTGGATGGACCTTCCCGGCCCCACCGACGTGCTGTCCTTCCCGATGGATGAGCTGCGCCCCGGAACGCCGGGCCGGCCGACACCCGCGGGTGTCCTCGGAGACATTGTCCTGTGCCCCCAGGTTGCGCAGCGCCAGGCAGAAACCGCCGGCCACGGCCTGGAGGATGAACTGCTCCTGCTGACCACCCACGGAATCCTCCATCTGCTTGGCTACGACCACGCCGAACCCGAGGAAGAAGCCGAAATGTTCGGCCTTCAGCGGCGCCTCCTGTCGGACTACACGGGCAAGGAAGCCCCGAAGGAGACACGCAGTTGAGCGTAGGCGTCCTGGTGGTCATGGCCATTGCCTTTGTGGTTCTGGCCGGACTCCTTACCGCCGCCGAGGCAGCCTACGGTTACCTCCCGCGACACGAAGCTGAGGCGCTGCTCACCGGCCGCGCCGGAAAACCCCTCAAGCGGATCCTGCAGCACCCCGTCGCACACATGCATGCGCTGCGTTTCTGGCGCGTCTGGTTCGAAATGGCGACGGCGGTGTCCGTTGCCATGGCCTTCCAGCTGGTGGTTGAAAACCTCTGGCTCGCCGGCCTCCTGGCCACGGTAACCATGGCCGGGGTCGGTTTCGTGCTGGTGGGGGTTTCCCCTCGCCAGATCGGCCGGCGGCACGTGACCGGCGTCGTTGTCCTCACCGCCGGGCTGGTGAGCCTGCTGCGTACCGTCCTCGGTCCCATTCCCGGCTGGCTTGTCAAGATCGGCTCCGCGGTTGCGCCGGGCACCCAGGGCCCCGACGCAGCTTTCTTCACGGAGGAGGAATTCCGTGAGCTGCTGGACCGTGCCTCCGAAGCAGACATGATTGAAAACACGGAAGCTGAGCTGATCCACTCCGTGTTTGAACTGGGCGACACCAAGGTGCGCTCCGTGATGGTCCCGCGCACCGACATGGTCTGCATCGACTCCGGATCCACGCTCCGCCAGGCGATGTCCCTGTTCCTGCGGTCGGGATACTCGCGCGTGCCCGTCATCGAGGACAGTGCTGACCAGATCATCGGCATCCTGTACCTGAAGGACGTGGCCGCGCAGATGCACGGCAAAACACCGGAGGCCGGGAGCCAGGCCGTTGACGGGTTCTGCCGTCCCGTCCGGTACGTACCCGAATCCAAGGCCGTGGGTGAGCTGCTGCAGGAACTGCAGCGTGAATCGACCCACGTGGCAATCGTGATCGACGAATACGGCGGAACGGCCGGCCTGGTCACCCTGGAAGACCTGATTGAAGAAATCGTCGGCGAAATCGTGGACGAGTACGACTCCGAGCGTCCCGACATTGAAGACCTGGGAGACGGCCGCTACCGGCTGAGCTCCAAGGCCGGCATTGACGACCTCGGCGAACTGTTCGACGTCAGCCTCGAAGATGATGAAGTGGACACCGTCGGCGGTCTGCTGGCCAAGGCTCTTGGGCGCGTGCCCATCGTGGGCAGTGAAGTGGTGGTCGAATCGATCGTCCTTCACGCAGAGCGCCTGGAGGGACGGCGCAACCGCGTGTCCCACGTCCTCGCCTGGCGGCAGTCCGACGACGACGAGCCCAACACTGCGGCGGCCCACACGGACCGTCCAAAGACAACAGAACTGGTACCCCGAAATGACTGAACCCACCTTCCGCGCCGGATTCGTGTCCCTGGTGGGCCGGCCCAACGCCGGCAAATCCACCCTGACCAACGCCCTGGTGGGCCAGAAGGTGGCCATCACCTCTGCCAAGCCGCAGACCACCCGCCACACCATCCGCGGAATCGTGCACCGGGAAACCTCCCAGCTCATCCTTGTGGACACCCCGGGCCTGCACCGTCCGCGCACACTCCTGGGCCAGCGGCTCAATGACCTGGTGGCGGACACCCTGGCCGAGGTGGACGCAATCGGGTTCTGCATGCCCGCCAACGAAGCCGTAGGACCCGGCGACCGCTACATTGCCAACCAGCTCGCCGCGCTGAAGAAAAAGCCGGTGATTGCGCTCGTCACCAAAACCGATCTGGTGGACCGCGCGGCGCTGGCCAAGCAGCTCATGTCCGTCACCGCCCTGGGAACGGAAGTCCTGGGCGCTGACGGCTGGGCCGACGTCGTACCCGTCTCTGCTGCCGACGGTTTCCAGGTGGACACCGTAGCGGACGTCCTGGCCACGCACATGCCGGCATCGCCGCCGCTCTACCCCGACGGAGAACTGACGGACGAGCCGGAGGCAGTCATGGTTGCCGAGCTGGTCCGGGAAGCGGCCCTCGAAGGTGTCCGCGATGAGCTGCCGCACTCGCTGGCCGTGGTGGTCGAAGAGATCGTGCCGCGTGAAGGCCGCAGCGAGGACAACCCGCTACTGGACGTCCGTGTGATCCTTTACGTTGAACGTCCGTCGCAGAAAGCGATTATTATTGGCCGGGGCGGTTCACGCCTGCGTGAAGTGGGAACAAACGCACGCCGGGGCATCGAGGCTCTCTTGGGAACCCGGGTTTACCTGGACCTGCACGTCAAGATCGCCAAGGACTGGCAGCGGGACCCGCGGCAGCTGCGCAAGCTGGGGTTCTGATCACTTTTCCCTCGCAGGTTTCGCGGAACCGCCTTCGCGCGGTGTGCGTCTGAGCTACGTTTCCGAACGGCCTCGCAGCGGGCCTTTCCGATTCGTGGCG
>JBELYP010000186.1:0-2759 GCA_040273995.1 Arthrobacter sp. | reverse complement strand
TTCCTGCCTGTCCATCGTTCCTCCTTTATCAGGAATCTTAAATAAAGGTTACACAATTGTTGCAAACACACCATCAAGCGCTGCGATAAATGCTTTCTGAACCATTTCCGCAGGGATGGTTTCACCGTTCAGCATCGAATTGCCAATGATGTGGTCCACCAGCGAGGCGTACTCATCCGGCCTGCCCAGCCGGGAGGGATGCGGGATCTGCGCCGCGAGCGAGTCCTGGGCATCCTGCGGCAGTCCAGCCACCATAGGGGTTTCAAAAATGCCGGGAGCGATCGTCACCACGCGGATGAGGTGGCGGGCCAGTTCCCGTGCAAGCGGAAGGGTCATGGCGGCCACCCCGCCTTTCGACGCCGAGTAGGCAGGCTGTCCGATCTGCCCGTCAAAGGCCGCCACCGATGCGGTGTTGATGATGACGCCGCGCTCGGATGTGCCGCCGTCGTCCGTTACCGGATCCGTCTCCGCCATGGCTGCCGCGGCCAGCCGGGTCACGTTGAACGTGCCCACGAGGTTTACCTGGATGACCCGGTTGAAGTCTTCCAGCGGCAGCACACCGTTGCGGCCCAGCACCTTCCCGGGAGTGCCGATCCCGGCGCAGTTCACAGCCACCCGCAGCGGGGCCGCGGCCATCGCGGCTTCCACCGCACCCTGCATCTGTTCGGGGTCGGTCACGTCTCCCGGCACGAAGTGCGCGTAGTCGCCGAGTTCACCCGCGTAGGCAAGTCCGCCTGAGGAGGGCAGATCCACCAGGACCACGTCTGCACCGGCATCGATGAGCCTGCGGGCGGTTGCCCGTCCCAGCCCCGAAGCGGCTCCCGTAACGATGGCCGAAGCGCCGGATAACTGCATGTGTGTCCTCCTGGATCAGGGGTCTTGGTGTGCGCCGGGGCGCGTGCGGTCCCACGAGCCTACTGTGACTCGCAGCACACCGCATCCTGCGGGGCCCAATTCAGTTCAGGCGCCCGTGACGCTGCCTGCCGCCCGGGGCTATGGTGGGTCGCATGCCCGCAGCACAGACCGTACGCCACGCCGAACAGCGTGCCGACGCCGCCGCCCACAGCGTCACCAGCGCCTTTGGCGGCAGGCTGCTGGGCCTGCCGGGCACCCACATTGGCGCGGTCCGGGCGCCGCAGCCACTGCCCCGCGGCGTCGGGCCGTGGCATTACTGGTGGCAGGCGCACTATGTTGACGTCCTGGTAGACACCGGGCTGCGGAGCCGGGCTCCGGTGGCCGGCGAAGATCCGATCACGCTGGCGGAGCAGGTGGTGCGGACCATCCGGATCCGCAACGGCGGACGGTTCACCAACCACTACTTTGATGACATGGCTTGGCTGGCACTGGCTGCGCTGCGCCTGGATTCCCTGCCCGGCCCGCCGCGCGGCAACAAACCACGCCACTCCGGCCTGCGCGACTCGCTGGGACGCGCACTGCGGTCAGGACACACAGTAGATCTGGGCGGCGGGGTGTGGTGGAACCGCGCCAGGAACTTCAAGAACACTCCCGCCACATCCCCGGCCGCCCTCTACTTTGCCCGCACCGGCGAGCGCGAGCGGGCGCAGGAGCTGGTGGACTGGCTCGGCGCGGTGCTTCTCGACCCCGCCACCGGACTCTATTACGACGGCGTGCGGCAGAATGCTGCAGGGACGGCCCTTGAGCGGGCTCACTTCACGTACAACCAGGGGCCGGTGCTCGGAGCGCTGCTGGAACTGGGCGGCCCGGCAAATCTGAACCGGGCGGCAGAACTGATCCATGCCACGTCCCGGCATCTGGTGCAGGGCGGCGGCCTGCGCACCCACGGCGGTGGCGACGGCGGCCTGTTCACCGGCATCCTGTGCCGCTACCTGGCCGAAGCTGCTGCCGCCCCCACACTGGACACAGGTTCACGCCGGACGGCCAGAGCCATGGTGACCGAGCTGGCGGACCGGCTCTGGAAGGGCCGGGCGGTCCGCAACAACCTGGCCGTGTTTCCCTCGGACCCGCGCAGCACGTCCGATGAGGACTATCCCCCGGGCGCCGGCGTCGAGCTCTCCACCCAGCTCCAGGCATGGATGGTGCTGGAGGCTGCCCTGCGCGTTCTGCGGCTGGAAACCGATCCGCAGGAGGGGTGACGACTCGCCCACTCAGGTTCCCGCTGCCTTGAGCGGATGCTGCGACGCCGCGGCATGCGGGTCAAGATCCGCCAGGGTGAGCAAATGCTGAGGGTGCTGCGGAAGCGGGAAGGTCCGCTCGGCGTTCAGGTTTCGGTCCACGCGGAGGATTTCACCGGAGTCCATCATCCGCCAATTCGGATTCTCATCCATCCGTTCTGTGGCGATGAGCACTGCAGGGGTCCGGTTCTGTTCCATGTCATCACTCTTCATACTGATCCGGGCGGTGTGCTTGCCGTGGTGCGGGTCCTCTGCGCCTTCCTGCAGGACGTACAGTGGATGCGTGTCCGGGTAGCGCACCGCCCACAGCTCCGACTCGGTGGTGATCACCAGGTTCACCGCGTAGAGCCGCAGGTTCTCCGCGATCCAGGTGACTGCCGCCGGAATGGCTTCTGCCAGATTGCCCCCGTTTTGCCGGGCCAAGCCGGTGATCAGCGCGAACACCCGTTCGCTGTCGGTCTGTCCCTGCACCAGGTGCATCACTCCCAGGGAACGCAGCCGGTCATCCAGCACGTCGAGGTCTTCCACCACCCCGTTGTGTGCCAGCAGCCGGCCATCCTGCTGGAACGGATGGGTGTTCTCCATGGTGTTTCCCCCGGTACTGGC
>JBELYP010000185.1:0-2782 GCA_040273995.1 Arthrobacter sp. | reverse complement strand
GACACGGTCTCCCCGCAGCAGGCGGCGCGGGCTAGAGTAGGTGCCATGCCTCCAGGATCTTCCTCACGGATAAGGCTCGACGGCGGATCCGGCACCGGTGAGCCGGAACCTGCAGCGCCGCGCCCGTTCCGCAGCAGGCGCAGGAACCGCCACGGACGCGGCCTGCGCGGAGAACTGCTGCCGGCTCACCTGGCCGGGTCGCGGACCCGCGCCGAACGCTTTGATGACTGGGTGATGGAGTCCGCCGAGCGCCTGGAACGGCTTTGGGGCGAGGACATCCAGGCCTACCAGTTCATCGTCCAGGAGATCCCGGACGGGCTGGAGGAACTGGTGCGCCGCGGCGGTTCGATTCCGCTGGCTTCCTCCAGCCCCGGCCTGGGTCCGAAGCCCCCGGTCATCACCATCTACCGCCGGCCCGTGGAATCAACGGCCCGCGGACTTGTTCCGGTCAACGAACTGATCCATGACGTGGTGGTGGAACAGCTTGCGTCCCTGATGGGCATGGACCCCGAGTCCATTGATCCCACCTACGGCCGGTTCCGGCCGCTGTAGTACCCGGATCCGCAGGCTAGTAGCCGATCTCCACCTGGACGGAACGGCTCCCGGACGCGCCTTCGGGAAGCGGCAGCACGGAAATGCCCGGCCCCTCGCCCGTCACCAGCTGTGCACCGTAAACCGCTTCTCCCACCGCGCTGACCAGCACGCCGGCCAGCTCTCCGCTGCCGATGTCCCCTGACTGCAGGGTCAGGGTCCTGCCCTCGGGAACCGATACGGTCTTTTCCTCCTGCAGGGTTCCGTCGGTACCCAGTGCCCGCAACCGGATTTCCGCTGCCCCGTCGGGTGCGGCCAGGACCAGGGAGGATTTTCCGCCGGGGACGGCCACGGCGAGGTGTTCGCTGCCCAGCCTCGCATCGGCGGGCGCAACAGCCAGTTCAACCCGTTCACCGGGTTCGGTGCCGCGGCTGAAGACAGCCGCCGCAGCCACCGCCACATCGGCAGAGAGGTCCAGCGTGTAGGTGCCTTCAGGGAGCTCCGCCAGCGGAATCTTCCCCACGGTGCCGGCCGGAACGCTGAATACGCCGCCGCCCGGAATCTCCACCTCGCCCTTATCGCCGAAGACCCGAAGATGCACGGAAGCATCCGAGGTTCCCGGCACGGCAACATTGAGCACCGGAGACACGGATTCGTAGCCTGTCTGTTCGGCAAGCTTCCGGGTGCTCTCCGGGGACTGCAGTGCGACGCCGGTGATCACCTGCCGCGGGCCGGGTGCCGCAGTCGGTTCGATGATTTCGACCCCGCCGGCCGTGAGTCCGCGCAGGATGCTTTGCTCTATAAACGCACTGACGGGGCCGCCGGAACTGCGTACCCGCACCGCCGCGGACTCCTGGCTGGATGCCAGGCCGGCAAGGACTATGGACCGGGTCTCCCCCGGGGCAACCACGATTCCGCGGCTGCCTCCGGTTTCGATCCGGCCACCGGAACCAAAGATCTCCAGATCCACGGCTGCCGGGGTGGCGGAGGGGTTGTTCAGCCGCAGCACGGCAGTGGCACCCACCGTGGTCCGGGCGCCCAGCAGCCACATGTCATTGCCGGGTGTCTGGCAGTTGGCGGCAGCGAGCCCCGCCAGGTCTCCGTCTGAGGCGGTGTAGCCCATAACGGCGTTGGCAACGGCCTGCTGGTCCCCGCTTGGTTCTGCTTCGAAGGCGGTAACCGAAGTAACTGCCTTGTTGGCCAGGACGCCGGCCAGCCGGGTGCCGGCCAGCGGCACCTCGGAACCCGGCTCAAGGTCCGCGACGGAGGCTCCGCTGCCAAGCACGGACAGCGCCGCAGGCGCCAGGGTGGCCCCTGCTCCGCCCACGACGGCTGTGGTGACGGCAGTGGACGCCGATTCAGAGACCGGACTGAACTCTGCATCCACTGAGGTGACGTTTCCGGCGAGCAGGCGCAGGGGCTCCGGGCACACACCGGTAAGCGTTCCCGCAGGAACCTCGGTGGCCGGCGGTGCTGCGGCCAGGTCGGTGCGCGGCGGTGCCGCAAGGGCGGCGGCCGTGACCAGGGCGCCTGCGGTTCCCAGCAGGACGCTGCCGGAGAACACCGCATAGGCTTTCTTCCGGCCTTCGGCCCTGCGGCTGCGCCCTTGGGCACGCGATGATGCGCCGCCGGATGTCCCGGTGGGATCGGCCATCAGTGCACTCCTTCAGACGAACTCTTTTTCACCGGGGCAACTGTGTCCGGTGCAGCCTGCGGTTCTGCTGCCCGCTTGGGACGGCGCTTGCCGTGGGTCTTGTCCCGCCGGGCACGTGCCCCGGAACGGCCGTCCCGGGCGGACGCCGGTTCCTTCCCGGGCACCGGTTCCTTCGCAGGCTGCGGGACCGGGGTCTCCTGCGCGTTCTGCGGCTCCGCACCGCCGTCGTCCGCCTGGACCGGAACTGCCGGCGAGCGTACCGGCCCCTGCCGCCCGGGCAGCCGGATGACGCCTGTTCGGGACGGAGTTGGAACAGCCAGCAGCACAGTCAGGCCAAACACGATGATCTGCACGATCCCCGTCCAAGGTTCCCAGGCACTGGTGTAGCCGACCGTGAGCTTCCCGCCCTCGGCCGGAAGCTCAAAAGCCTGTGCCCAGCCGTCGGTGGCCGGTTCAAGTGCCTTGCCGTCCAGGCTGGCCTGCCAGCCGGTATCGGCCCGCTCGGCCAGCACCAGGCGCCGGCCTTCGGGGCCCGGTGCAATTTCAGCGTCGACGCTGGTCGAGGACGAAGGAACGAGTTCCAGGGTCTGGCCGGCC
>JBELYP010000184.1:0-2838 GCA_040273995.1 Arthrobacter sp. | reverse complement strand
TGCAGGGCGGGGAACTGGGAGAACCAGCGGTGCTGCTCCGGGTCCAGCTTCAGCCCGTAGGTCTGGTAGGCGAGGTTAGTCCAGGCCAGGTTGTTCTTGACCCAGGCTCCGCGGGCGTTGCGGACTACGGGACGGACTCCAAGCCGCCAGACCGGTGCGCGGACGCTCCGCCGGGAAGCCGGCGGCCCCCACACTCCGGTGGAACCGCCGTCGCGCCGGCGCAGTTCAAACTGCAGGCCCAGCGGCGTGATGTGCACGGGTTCGGCGCCGGCCGAGCCCTCCAGCAGGCCCTGCAGGGATGCCTGCCATGCCGGGACAGCAGGCTGCGAGGATGCGGAGCGCAGTTCCTGCCGGCCGATCAGGTGTTCGGTGTTGCTGTGCAGCGCCACGGCCGCAACATGCTTGCAGTCATAACCCACGGGGCAGCTGCAGTGGTTGTCCACCAGCCGGAAGTCACCCTGCCGCTTGGCTTCCAGGACCAGCATGGTGCTGTAGGGAGTGCTGGAGTGGCCGCGGACGCGGGCGCGCAGCACGCCGCCTGCGGCGTCCCAGTCCAGGGACTCTACAGCCCCGCCCTTCGCGTAACCCTGTCCCCGCTGGAACGCGGAACCACCGACCACCCGAATGATGTCCGTGACATCGATCAGGGGCATGGTTTTAGGCATGGTTTTATCGTCTCACGCAGGTAGGACACTCCGGGCGGGCGAACGTCTTCGCAGGTGGGGAAGGGTGCCGCGTGCCGTTTGGCCTTTTGCTGAGGCAGACGGGTAACATCACCTGTAACGCAGGTCACAATGGCGTGATCTGCGTGCACTCCTTTAGGGATGGCTGAGCAGGCCGGCGCTGACCGCCGTCGGGGCTTCCGGAGTTTCCGCACCTTCCGCCGGCAGCAGCTTCGGCACAGTCTGGACCAGGACACCCAGGGCGACCGTGAAGATTACTGCGGCGAAGATCCTGCTCACCGCTGCCTCGTTCAGCCGGTGGGCCAACCGCGCGGCGGCCAGGGAAGCGGCCATGGCCATGGCTGCAAAACTCAGCGCCAGGGCCCAATTGATGGCAAGTCCGTCCAGGTGGGCCGCGAATCCCGAGGCGGAATTGACCGCAATGATTACCAGCGACGTGCCGATGGCGCGGGCCATTGGCACGCCCAGCAGCAGCGTCAGTGACGGGATGATCAGGAAGCCGCCGCCCACACCGAGCAGCCCGGTTAGGAATCCGACCACCAACCCCACCGGAATGCCGCGTACGGCCAGTCCTCCCCAGTGTTCCGCAGGCGCTGCCGCGGGTGGAGAGTTGCGGGCGCTGGCCAGCATCCGCACCCCGGCGACGATCATGATCAGGGCGAAACACAGCATCAGCCAGTCCGGATCCAAGAGCTTTCCCACTGCGGCTCCGGCCCAGGATGCCGGGATGCCCGGCACGGCGATCATAAGTACCAGCGGCCAGCTCACGTTCCGGCGAAGCCGGGGCACTGCACCTGCCAGCGAAGCCAGCCCGACGACGATCAGCGAGGTGGGCACGGCCTCGTCCGGTTCCAGCCCCACCACGTAAACGAGGGCCGGAACGGCGATGATGGCGCCGCCGGCACCAACCAGGCCGACGACGGCGCCGACCCCCAGTCCCACTGCCAGTCCGAGCAGTACCGTCTCCATGGGGCAACATTCGCAGATTGCGGCGGCGGGGGATAGGGGCACCTTCGGATACCCCCAGGGGTGTTTTGCATACCCCCATGGGTATATGGGAGGGTGGGGGTTCCCCCACTTTCTTCGAAAGGACACCCATGACTGCGAACACTCCCGCCGCCGTAACTTCCGTAGACGCCGAGACTCTCCGGACCTGGATGAAGGACCCCGACGACCTGATCGTCATTGACGTCCGCTTCGCCGCTGAGTTCGAAGCCATGCACATTCGCGGTTCCTACAACGTGCCGCTTCCGCTGCTCTCCGAGCACACCGATGAACTCGCCGAGCGGCTGGGCAAGCGTGTGGTGCTCGTCTGCCAGTCCGGCACGCGCGCCGAGCAGGCCCGCACCCGCCTTGGGGGTGCCGGCATTGGTTCGGCCCACGTCCTTGCCGGGGGCGTTCCGGCGTTCGCGGCAACCGGGGGCGACGTCGTCCGCGGCCAGAAGCGCTGGGACCTGGAACGCCAGGTGCGCATGGTGGCCGGCTCCGCCGTCGTCCTGGGCCTGGCCGGCGGCCGCTTTGTCTCGCCGAAGCTCCGGATGCTGGCTGGCGGTATTGGCGCCGGCCTGACCTTCTCGGCTGCGACAAACTCCTGCGCCATGGGTGCGGCACTGGCCAGAATGCCGTGGAACCGGACTGCTTCCGAGCCCACCCGTGAGTCCGCGATCCAGTCGCTGCCCAAGCAGGGCGGACCTGCAGCCTCATGACGTCCCCCCTGGTGCTGGTGCTCAGCCTGTCCCTGCTGATCGGGCTGTCGCTTGGCCTGCTGGGCGGCGGCGGTTCGATCCTGACGGTGCCGATCCTGGTCTACGTGGCCGGGTTTGGCGCCAAGGAAGCAATTGCGTCCTCGCTGTTCGTGGTGGGCGTGACCTCCGCCGTCAGCGTCATCGGGCACGCCCGCAACGGCCGCGTGCGCTGGAAGACCGGAGCGATCTTCGGTGCCGCAGGCATGGCCGGCGCATTTGGCGGCGGCCTGCTGGGCAGCCGCATTCCTTCCGTGGTGCTGATGATCGCGTTTTCGCTCATGATGATCGCGACGTCGGTGGCCATGCTCCGCGGCCGGCGCAAGGCTGACCCGGACAAGGCCTACTCCGATCTGCCGATCCTGCGCATCCTGGCCGACGGCGCCGTCGTGGGCCTGGTGACCGGCCTGGTT
>JBELYP010000183.1:0-2842 GCA_040273995.1 Arthrobacter sp. | reverse complement strand
CCGGCCAGCGTGGACTACACCGCCTACGGAATCCAGGACGCGATCGTGGTGGACAACACCGGCCGCTGGCGCGACGAAGCCGGGCTGGCACAGCACCTGCAGGCCAAGGGGGCGGCACGGGTACTGCTCACCGCTCCGGGCAAGGGCGACCTGAAGAACATCGTGCACGGCATCAACCACCAGGCGATCACGGATGAGGACAAGATCCTCTCCGCCGCGTCCTGCACCACGAATGCCATCACGCCCGTGCTGAAGGTCCTCAATGACAAGTTCGGCATTGTGAACGGACACGTAGAGACGGTCCACTCCTTCACCAATGACCAGAACCTGATCGACAACTTCCACAAGGGTGACCGCCGCGGCCGCTCCGCTGCGCTGAACATGGTCATTACCGAGACCGGCGCTGCGAAGGCCGTTGCCAAGGCACTGCCGGAACTCGCGGGAAAGCTCAGCGGCAACGCGATCCGTGTTCCCACCCCGGACGTCTCCATGGCCATCCTGAACGTGAACCTCGAGACCGGGACCACTAAGGAAGAACTGAACACGTTCCTCCGGGAGACCTCGCTGAACTCCGAGCTGCACAAGCAGATCGACTACATCGATTCCCCCGAAGTAGTGTCAACGGACTTTGTTGGCTCCAAGCGTGCCGGCATCGTTGACGGCCTCGCCACGATTTCCAACGGCAAGAACGCCATCCTCTACGTCTGGTATGACAACGAGTACGGCTACAGCTGCCAGGTCATCCGTGTGCTGGAAGAGATGGCTCACGTAAACCCGCCGGCCTTCCCTCGGGCCGAGGAACTGGTTGCCAGCGCCTAGCATTCCGCTTGAACAAAAAGGCACCCCGTCCGGGTTCGGACGGGGTGCCTTTTTAGGTCTGCGGCTTAGTGGCCGAACGGATCCGGATCCACTCCCGGCATCCAGGACAGGCCCGGCACGTTCCAGCCGTTGGCCTTCATGGCCCTCCGGGCCTTGCGTCCCCAGCGGTCGTTGAGCCGGTCAACGTAGAGTTTGCCGTCAAGGTGGTCGTACTCGTGCTGAAGCACCCGCGCGAACCATCCGGTAGCTTCAAACCGCACGGGTACGCCGTTCTCGTCAAAGCCGGACACCCGGGCCCACTCTGCACGGGTCAGCGGAAAGTTCTCGCCCGGCACGGAGAGGCAGCCTTCAACTTCCTCCTCCGGGTCGGGGGCGGAGCCAGGCACTTTGGAAGTGACCAGCACCGGGTTGATGACGACGCCGCGGTCCGGTGCGTCGTCGTCGTTCGCGAAGTCGAAGGTGAAGATGCGCAGCCCTACGCCGATTTGGGGTGCGGCCAGGCCAACCCCGTTGGCGACGTCCATGGTCTCGTACATGTCTGCGACGAGGGTGCGCAGATCGTCGTCAAATTCTGCAACCTCGGCAGCCCGCCGGTGGAGCACCGGTTCACCGTAGATGACGATTGGGCGGACTGTCATGGGTTCTGCTTTCCGTTCTGGTCTGAGGTGATGCTGCGGCCGATGACCTCGCGCATGATTTCCGAAGTGCCGCCGAAGATGGTCAGCAGGCGGGCAGCCAGGAAAGCCTGGGCCACCGGGTACTCAAGGATGTATCCGTAGCCGCCGTGCAGCTGCAGGCACCGGTCAGTAACGGACTTGGCCCGCTCGCTGGCCCAGAGCTTGGCCTTTGCAGCCGAGACAGCGTCGAGGGTACCGGCATTGAAGGCCTGCACGGCGGAGTCCACGTATGACTCCGTTACTTCCACTTCGGTGAGGATGTCCGCCAGCGCAAAGCGTGTGTTCTGGAAATCGCTTACCCGGGCACCGAACGCGCTCCGCTCGGCGGTGTACGCAGCCGTGGCCTCGTAGACCGTCCGGGCAACGGCTGAGGACGCGACGGCGATGGCCAGGCGTCCCTGGGGCAGCTGTCCCGCAGCGTACTCAAGGCCCCGGCCTTCTTCGCCCACCAGGTTCCCTGCCGGGACCAGCACGTCATCGAAGAAGAGTTCGGCGGTGTCCGAGGCTTTGAGGCCCATCTTGTCCAGCTGCCGGCCCGTTGTGTAGCCGGTGGTCTTTTCGACCATGAACATGCTAAAGGACCGGGCTCCGCCGCGTCCGGTGCCACCGTCGGTCCGGGCCAGGACCAGGGCCGCGTCGCCGCTGATTCCGTTGCCTATGAAGGTCTTCTGGCCGTTGAGCCGCCAGTCGCCGTCGGCCGTGCGTACTGCCTTGGTGCGGATGCCCCGCAGGTCGCTGCCGGCCCCGGGCTCGGTCCAGGCAACGGAGGTTACCTTGTCCCCGCTGACCATCTGCGGCAGCCAGCGTTCCTTGAGGTCCTCGGAGCCGTACGCCAGCAGATGGGGGAGGACCATGTCGTCATGGAGGTGGAAAGCCAATCCCACGGCCAGGTGGTTGGCCCGGGCAAACTCCTCGTCCAGGACTACCCGGTAGCGGTAGTCCGGCATTCCTGCACCGCCGAACTCCTCCGGTACGGCCAGACCCAGCAGCCCCTGCTCGCCGGCGGCTTTCCAGAGCCGGCGCGGCATCATGTGGTGGGCTTCCCAATCCGGGTATCCGGGAGCGACTTCCCGCGTATTGAACTCGCGTGCCAGGTCGCGGAACAGCTCGTGGTCTTCCTCGAATAGCGTGCGTTCCAACGCGGTGCCTCCTTAGTTCTTGCCTGCCGGCGTTAACGGTGCAGTTGCCCGTCCCGGTGCAGGACAGTTCGAGCAGATACGTAAAAGGCCGCCCCGGACAATATCCGAGGCGGCCTTTGTGAAGCTGGAAACCAGCCTCTTCCGGGTGAGTAACGGGGGTTGAACCCGCGACCTCCTGGACCACAACCAGGCGCTCTGCCAACTGAG
>JBELYP010000182.1:0-2865 GCA_040273995.1 Arthrobacter sp. | reverse complement strand
TTCCCGGGTCTTCCGGCATGCAGCTAGGAATCGGCTCCGGTAGCCGCTGCTTCCTTCGTTCCCTCGTGCGCCAGGGCAATCTCCTCCGCGCGGCGCTCGTTGGCTTCCTCAGTCAGCTCTGCACCGGCCTCGGGATCCCGGGTGAGGTTCTCTCCGGTCTCGGGATCGAAGATATGGATCCTGCGCGTATCCAGCCACAGCTCGGCGTCACGTCCGCCGCGTACCCGGCTGGCGGCGTCGAGCGTCACCACAATCTGCGGCCGCAGCTCATCCGCGTCCATGTCCCGGGCCAGGTTGTTCAGGAGCTCCCGGACCTCGGGCGTGGGATCGAAGTGAATGTAGCCGTACTGCTCGTTGCCGAGCCATTCGGTGTGGCTGATGGGCGCCGTGAACGTTGATCCGTGGGACTTTTTGTCTCCCTCAACCAGCGAAGCGTCCTCGAAGAATTCCGGCCGGATGCCCACCAGCACAACCTTCTTCCCCGCAGCCTTGGCCGCCTTGTCTTCGGGAATCCGGATGTCTCCTACGGCAGTCTCAAGGACGTTGCCCTCCTTAATGGTGGCCGGCAGGAAATTCATCGACGGGGACCCGATGAAGCCTGCAACGAACAGGTTGACCGGCTGCTCGTACAGCTCGCGCGGGGAAGCAACCTGCTGGAGGATTCCCTTCTTCAGCACTGCCACCCGGTCGCCCAAGGTCATGGCTTCGGTCTGGTCATGGGTCACGTAGATGCTGGTGACGCCGAGGCGGCGCTGCATCTGGGAGATTTCCGAACGCATCTGTCCGCGCAGCTTGGCGTCCAGGTTGGAGAGGGGCTCATCGAACAGGAACGCGTCTGCCTGGCGGACGATTGCCCGCCCCATGGCCACCCGCTGGCGCTGGCCGCCGGAGAGGTTCGCGGGTTTGCGCTCCAGGTGCTCGGTCAGTTCCAAAGTGGCAGCGGCGTCGTTCACGAGCTTCTTAACCTGCTCGTCGGTGTACTTCCCCTTGTTCAGCCGGAGCGGGAAAGCGATGTTCTCGAACACCGTCAGGTGCGGATACAGGGCATAGTTCTGGAACACCATGGCCAGGTTCCGGTCCCTGGGGGCCTTGTCATTGACGCGCTCCCCGTTGATCAGCAGGTCACCGGAGGTGATGTCCTCCAGTCCCACGATCATCCGAAGCAGGGTCGACTTGCCGCAGCCTGAGGGGCCCACCAGGATGATGAACTCGCCGTCGGCAATGTCCAGGCTGATGTCGTTGACGGCCGGGAAGCCGTCCCCGTACTTCTTGACGAGATGGTTGAGCGTTATAGATGCCATGCTCATGGCTCCTTTTCTAGTACCGTGCGTCTGGGGCTAGCCCTTGACGGCGCCCTGGGTTAGTCCGGAAACGATTTGTCGCTGGAACAGCAGTACAAGCACAACGACCGGGATGGTCACAATGATCGCGGCTGCGGAAATTGCTCCGGTTGGCGCCTCGAACTGGGAAGCGCCGGTGAAGAACGCCAGCGCTGCCGGGACAGGCCGTGCAGCCGAGGTTGAGGTAAGCGAGATCCCGTACACGAAGTCATTCCAGGCGATGAAGAACGCGATGATTGCCGTCGTGAAAACGCCGGGTGCGGCGAGCGGCACGATCGCCTTCCGGAACGCCTGCCAGGTGGTGGCGCCGTCAACCTGCGCTGCCTGCTCCAGTTCCCACGGAATCTGGCGGAAGAACGCCGCCAGAGTCCAGATGGAGATGGGAAGGGTGAGTGAGAGGTAGGGAATGATCAGTCCGGGCCAGGTGTCGTAGAGGCCGATGTTCCGCCAAAGGTTGAACAACGGGGTCACGATCGAGATCACCGGGAAGATCGAGACGCCCAGCGCGGTGGTCAGCACGAGCTTCTTGCCCGGGAAGTCCAGCCGGGCAATCGCGTAGGCGCAGAGTGTGGCCAGTACGACGGCGATGAAGGTGGCGATCAGCGAAATGCCGATCGAGTTCCGCAGCGCCGAGAGGAAGAGCTCCTGGGCGTCTCCGACCAGGATCTGTTCATAGTTCACGGTTGACCAGTTGGTGGGCAGGAACGTGCCGGAGGTCAGGTCGCTGGGCAGTTTGAACGACGTCGCGAAAATGGATGCGACGGGAAACAGCGCGTAGATGATTACCAGGATGGAGATGATGGTCCAGGTTATGCGCGTGCGTATCGGTGACGATTTCATTTAGTTGCCCCCTCGTGCACCGGTCAGGTCCACCTTGAACAGTTTGATCGCTATGAAGCAGATCAGGATGACGCAGAGGAACAGCAGGACTGAGACCGCCGAACCCATGCCGATCTCCAGCCGGGTGATGGATGTTCGGTACGCCAGCAGCGACAGCGTTTCCGTGCCGTACGCGCCCTTGGTCATGATGTAGACGTTGTCGAAGATGCGGAAAGCATCCAGCGCACGGAACAGGACCGCAACCATGATGGCGGCCTTCATGTTCGGCACGATCACCCGGGTGAACCGCTGCCACCAGGTAGCGCCGTCGACTTCTGCCGCCTCGGTGAGCTCGCCGGGAACCTGTGCCAGGCCGGCCAGCAGCAGGAGTGAGATGAACGGCGTCGTCTTCCAGATTTCCGAGGCCATGATCACGGTGATGGCGGTGCCGAAGTCGGCGAACCAGTTCAGGTCCGTGCTGATGCCCGGCACCCAGCTGAACCAGTGGTTCACGTACCCGGAGTTGATGTCGAAGGCGTAGAACCAGGCAAAGGCGGAAACCACGGTGATGATGCCGTACGGCACCAGGATGGCCGTGCGGAGCCAGCCGCGGACTGCTTTCAGTGCACTGTTCATGACCATGGCCAGAGCGAAGCCGAGGATCAGCTCAATGATCACCGTGACTACCGTGATCAGCACGGTGACG
>JBELYP010000181.1:0-2936 GCA_040273995.1 Arthrobacter sp. | reverse complement strand
ACCCTGGCCGAACACGGACGCTACGTTGCCGAATACCAGCAGTGGTGCGGCACGCAGGAAGCCGGAAGGTGCGACTAGTTGACCGGCCGCAAACGGGCGGCAGTGCTGGGGCACCCGATCGGGCATTCCCGTTCACCCCAGCTGCACCGCGCCGCCTATGACTACCTGGGATTCGACTGCAGCTACGAGGCCATAGACGTAACGGAGGACGCCGCCGCGGACTTCGCTGCCGCCGTCCGGCGTGAACCCGGCTGGAACGGCCTCTCCGTAACCATGCCGCTAAAGGCTGCCATGGCGGCCGCAGTGGACCGGCTGGATCCGCTGGCGGAGGCCCTCGGTGTGCTCAATACCGTTACCTTTGGGCACGGGCCCGCCGGAACGGTCCTGACCGGATGGAACACGGACGTCCTGGGGCTGGTGAACGCCCTGCGGCACGCCGGGGCAGCGGAATCCCCCCGGGCCGTGGTCCTGGGAGCAGGCGGCACGGCCTGTGCCGCCGTTGCGGCATTCTCCCGGATGGGCAGCACCGCCGTCGACGTCCATGCCCGCAGTTTCCGCGGGGCCGCGGGCGCAGGTGCCTCCACTGACGGAACCGGCCAGCGGGCCGACGTGCAGGTGGTCGGGGACCGCCTCGGGGTACAGGTGAACCTGCGTCCCTGGGAAGATGCGGCTGCCGCCTGCGCGGACGCCGACGTCGTCATCTGCACCCTGCCGCCGCGCGGCGCGGACACGCTGGCAGACCAGTTCCAGGCGCTCGGAGCCGGCTGCGCCGGTGCCGTGCTGCTGGACGCCGCCTACGACCCCTGGCCCAGCCTGATCGCCGCCGCCTGGGAAAACGCCGGGGGAACGATTGTGCCCGGACTGGAAATGCTGCTCTACCAGGCTGTGGAACAGGTGCGCCTGTTCACCGGCAGCGCGTTCCGCGACGAGGCCGCCGTCATAAACGTGATGTGTGACGCAGTGGGACTGCCCCGGCGCTGAACGGCCCTTCCGAACATGGCAGTATTGAAGCCATGTTGCGTTGGTTGACCGCCGGTGAGTCTCATGGGCCTGCACTGGTTGGAATTATTGAGGGCGTCCCCGCTGGCGTCGAAGTAAGCACTCCGTCCATCCAGGAAGCGCTGGCCCGCCGCCGGCTTGGCTACGGCCGGGGTGCCCGGATGAAGTTCGAACAGGACGAGGTCCGCATCCTGGGCGGCGTCCGCCACGGGCTCACCCAGGGCGGCCCGGTGGCCATCGAGGTGGGGAACACCGAATGGCCCAAGTGGGAGCAGATCATGGCCTCGGATCCCGTGCCTGCGGAGATCCTTGAAGGCCAGGCCCGCAACGCGCCGCTGACCCGTCCGCGTCCCGGCCACGCGGACTTCACCGGCATGCAGAAGTACGGCTTTGATGAAGCCCGCCCGGTCCTGGAACGTGCCAGCGCCCGCGAAACCGCAGCCCGCGTGGCCCTCGGTGCCGTCGCTTCGGCGTTCCTGAACCAGCTCGGCGTGGAACTGGTCAGCCACACCGTCTCCATTGCAGGTGTCGCTTCCCCGGAGGGCTCGGCCCTGCCGCTCCCGTCCGATGTGGCCGCCCTTGACGAGAACCCGATGCGCTGCTTCGACCCTGCCGTCACTGAAGCCATGGTGGCCGAGGTGGACGCTGCCCATAAGGAAGGCGAAACCCTGGGAGGCGTGGTGGAAGTCCTCGCCTACGGGCTGCCGCCGGGACTGGGCAGCTACGTCCACTGGGACCGCCGCCTCGACGCACGCCTGGCCGGTGCCCTTATGGGCATCCAGGCCATCAAGGGCGTGGAAGTTGGCGACGGGTTCCTCACCGCGGCGCGCCGCGGTTCCGCCGCGCATGACGAGATCCTGCAGGACGAGACCGGCCGGGTCATCCGCTCGGGCAACCGTGCAGGCGGCATTGAAGGCGGCATGAGCATCGGTGAAGTGCTCCGCGTCCGCGCCGCCATGAAGCCCATTGCCACCGTTCCGCGCGCACTGAAGACCGTGGACGTTTCCACCGGTGAACCTGCCCGTGCCCACCACCAGCGCTCAGACGTCTGCGCCGTCCCGGCCGCCGGCGTCGTCGCCGAAGCCATGGTGGCCCTGGTCCTCGCCGAGGCAATGACCGAGAAGTTCGGCGGAGACTCCGTGACGGAAACGGCACGCAACCTGCGCACCTACCTGGAGAACATCCCGGAGGCGCTCTCCTCGACCGGTACCGGTACAGGTGTCTGAGCAGCACCTGGTCCTGATTGGACTTATGGCTGCGGGCAAATCCGTCGTGGGCCGGTCCCTGGCTGCCCGTCACCACCTGCCCTACGTGGACACTGATCAGCTGGTAGTGGACGAACACGGACCCATCCCGGAAATCTTCGCCCGGCACAGTGAGCGGTTCTTCCGCGAAGCTGAGGCGCGTGCCGTTGCCGGGGCGCTGGACTCGCCCGAGCGCTCCGTGATCTCCCTGGGCGGCGGGGCGGTCCTGGACACCGGAACACAGCAGCTGCTGGATCGCGCTACGGTTGTATTCCTGGATACCGACCTGGCCACGGTGCTGCCGCGCATTTCCCGCACGATTCACCGTCCGCTGCTGGCCGGTGACCCGGCGAAGCGCTGGAGCGCACTGGCAGAGGTCCGCAGACCAATTTACGAATCGCTGGCAGACATAGTCATAGATACCAGGGGACTGGCGATAGCCGAGGTGGTGGATCGCATCACCGCAGCCCTGGACGAAGGAGAGAACTAAATGCCCGCTGAAGCCACCATTATCCCGGTGACCGGTGAGAAGCCCGCAGAGAACTACGACGTCGTCATTGGCAACGGCCTGCTCGGGCGCCTTCCGGAGATGCTGGGGGAGCGGGTGCGCCGGGTATTGGTGATCCACCCCCGGGCACTGCGCACCACCGGCGACACCGTCCGCGACGAACTCGCCGAAGCGGGCCTGACGGC
>JBELYP010000180.1:0-3019 GCA_040273995.1 Arthrobacter sp. | reverse complement strand
CAAGGGCACCGGAAGAGCATCTTCCAGAAACAGCATGAGGCCGGCTCCCCGGTGGGAGCCGGCCTCAGTCGAAGAGGCGCTACATGACTACCGCAGTTGCCAGGTTGCGCTTGCCGCGGCGCAGGAGCAGGTACTTGCCGTGCAGCAGCTCGACTGCGGAGACGACTGCATCAATCTCACTGACCTTGCGGTTGTTCACGTAGGCACCGCCTTCGGTGATGGTCCGGCGTGCTTCAGAGTTGGTCTTCGACAATCCGGTAGCAACCAGAAGGTCGATGATGCCCAGACCATCAGAGGCCACCTCGGCCCGCGGCAGTTCCGCGGTGGCCGCAGTGAGCGTAGCCTCGTCAAGCTCCTCCAGCGACCCCTGCCCGAAGAGCGCCGCGGACGCCGCGATGACCTTCTCGGTCGCTTCGACGCCGTGCACCAGGGAGGTCACGTCGTACGCGAGGGCCCGCTGGGCTTCGCGCTTGTGCGGGGCTTCCTTCACCGAGCGCTCGAGTTCTTCAATCTCCGCCTTGGTGCGGAAGGTGAAGACCTTGAGCCGGTCGATCACATCGGCGTCGGCAGTGTTCAGCCAGAACTGGAACATGGCGTACGGGCTGGTCATGGACCCGTCCAGCCAGACAGCATTGCCTTCGCTCTTGCCGAACTTGGTACCGTCCGAGTTGGTGATCAGCGGGGTGCCCAGTGCGTGCACCGTGGCGCCTTCCACCTTGCGCACCAGCTCGGTGCCGGAAGTCAGGTTGCCCCACTGGTCCGACCCGCCGGTTTCCAGGACGCAGTTGTAGTCGCGGAAGAGCTGGAGGTAGTCCATGCCCTGAAGCACCTGGTAGCTGAACTCGGCGTAGGAGATGCCTTCATCAGAGTTCAGGCGGGAGGCAACAATTTCCTTCTTGATCATGGTGCCCACCCGGAAGTGCTTGCCGATGTCCCGCAGGAAATCGATGGCGCTCATCGGCGCGGTCCAGTCCAGGTTGTTCACCATGCGGGCGGAGTTCTCGCCCTCAAAGCTCAAAAAGCGCTGCACCTGTCCCTGCAGGTAGCCGACCCACTCGCCAACGGTCTCCTTGGTGTTCATGGTGCGTTCCGCCGTCGGGCGCGGGTCTCCTACCAGGCCGGTGGAACCGCCCACCAGGGCAAGCGGACGGTGGCCGGCAAGCTGCAGGCGCCGCATGGTCAGCAGCTGGACGAGGTTACCGAGGTGGAGGCTGGGAGCGGTGGGATCAAAGCCGCAGTAATACGTGACCGGATCCCCGGCGAGCAGCTTTTCAAGCTCCGCCTCATCGGTGGAGAGCTTGATCAGCCCACGCCATTTCAGTTCCTGCCAGATGTTGGCAAAGCTCGGATCGTTCTGCTGGGCAGCGAGGCCCTCGGAGGTCTGGGTATTCTGTGGCACGCCTTCTAAATTATCAGGATTCGGTGCCGTCGATGCCCGCCGGGATGCCGTTCTCCGCAATAAGTCGCAGGCGCTGGGTGGGACGCGTCATGGCTACGTACAGGTCCCCCACCTTGCCGGCGGCTGCGGTGAGCAGTTCAGACGGTTCCAGGATGACGACGGCGTCGAACTCCAGTCCCTTCGCCTCCCGGGGGGAAATCACCACGATGTCCTGGCTCAGGCCGCCCGCACCGGTACCAACCCGGTTCCCGTAAACGGCCGTGACTTCCTTGCGGACCTGCTCCAGCCGGTGGTCCTCGGTGATGACAGCCAGCAGGCCGCCCTCGATCGCCGCGAGGTCCTCCGGGAGCGTCTCGAGCAGCCGCGGCAGCAGCCCGCCCGCGGGGACGTTGTCCAGGAACGGCGCCCACCGGCCTTCACGGACGGCTTTGGGAGCGGAAACCACGAGTCCCGCCGCATTGGCCATGCGGACTGCGGCCTCGGCAATCTGGGCCGGGGTGCGGTAGTTGACGGTCAGTTCTTCCAGCGTCCACCGCTCCCCTACGAACGGCGCCAGTGCCTGCTGCCAGGAGGTGGCGCCGGCGGCGGAGGACGTCTGCGCGATGTCTCCCACCACGGTGAAGGACTTCAGCGGGCAGCGGCGCATCAGCAGGCGCCACTGCATGGCAGAGAGCTCCTGTGCCTCGTCCACCACCACGTGTCCGAACGCCCACGTACGGTCTACTGCTGCGCGGTCCGCGGCGGTGAGGCGCTGTTCGGCAGCCATGTTGTGGTTCGCCAGGTCCTCGGCGGAGAGGATGCCATGGGCGCCTGAATCTTCCAGGAAGCCTTCGGTGTTTTGGATCGCGCGCTCGGCGTTGGCCAGGTCCCGTTTGCGGGCTTCTTCCAAGGCGGCGCTGTCCCGGCCGGCGGAGGCGTCGAGTTCACCAAGCAGTTCCGCAGCTTCGTCGAGCAGCGGCACATCGGCTTCGGTCCACGGCGCATCCGGGCTGCGGCGCAGGGCCTCCAGCTCGGCGGCGGTCAGGTCCGGACCAGCAGCTTCCAGCTGGCCCGGCTTGCTGAAGAGTTCACTGATCAGCTTTTCCGGCGTCAGCGGCATCCAGCACAGGTTCAGTGCCACCCGTACGTCGCGGGAGCTGCGTACGTCCTCGGCCAGGTAGGCGCGGTCGGTGCTGTTGCCGGCGCCGGCTGACTCTTCCAGGATTTCCGTCATCTGGTCGGTGAGTTCGCGCAGCAGGATCTTCACGAACGTCACGCGGGCCTCATTGTGCGGCTTGCCGGTGGCGCGGGCGCGGTCCCGTGCCCGGGAGACCTGCTTGGGGGTCAGGGTGACCCAGGTGCCCTCAATGTTCAGGCGCCGCGGCTCGGTGAAGTTCCGCTGCCGGTTGGCAACGGCGCGGGCAACGACGTCGGCCATCGAGAGCCGGCCCTTGATCTCCGCGGCTTCGGCAGACTCTTCGGCGGTGGCAGCGATGCCGGGCATCAGCTGGCCGAGGCTGGACATCACGACGCCGGTCTCGCCCAGGGAGGGCAGTACCCGTTCGATGTAGCGGATGAAGGCGTTGGAGGGGCCCACCAGCAGCACGCCGGCGGACTTCAGGCGTTCGCGGTGGGTGTAGA
>JBELYP010000179.1:0-3105 GCA_040273995.1 Arthrobacter sp. | reverse complement strand
GGTCCCGTAGCGCTGCGCGGGGAGCGTTGCGCCCGGCGCAGCTGGCCCGGGCCTCCACACTCCGTTCCACGTGAGACCCGTGGGACTCGCCGGCCCAATCCCCTGGTTTCCCACGCCCTGGTGCGCGTGAGACTAAGAGAGCCGGCCGGCGCCTAGTTTCCCACCCTCTGATGCACGTGAGACTTATGGGATCACCGCCGCGCGCTTTCCCATCCTCTGGTGCTGATGTTTACGGATGCGATCTCAGCAGTAGACACCTGTAACGGAGGCTGGGAATGCCGGGGATCAGGCCGCTGGAACGGATTCCAGCGCCACGGAAAACTCCGCGCCGGTGATTGCCTGCAGCGACTCGACGTCCTCACCGGGAGCCACGCGGCGCAGGATCAGACCACCGTCGACGACGTCGAAAACGGCACGGTCGGTGATGATACGGTCCACCACACCGACGCCGGTAAGGGGCAGGTCACACTCGGGCACGATTTTCGGGGTGCCGTCCTTGGCGACATGATCAGTGACCACAAGAACGCGCGGGGTGCCGGCCACCAGATCCATGGCACCGCCCATGCCTTTGACCAGCTTGCCGGGAATGGTCCAGTTGGCCAGGTCACCGGACGCGGAGACCTGCAGCGCTCCGAGGATGGCGGTCTGCACGTGTCCGCCGCGGATCATGCCGAAGGACGTGGCGGAGTCGAAGAAGCTGCCGCCGGGAAGTACGGTGACGGTCTGTTTCCCGGCGTTGATCAGGTCCGCGTCCTCCTCACCCTCATATGGGAACGGGCCCATGCCCAGCAGCCCGTTTTCGCTTTGCAGGAAGACGTTCACGCCCGGCGGCAGATGATTGGCCACAAGCGTGGGAATCCCGATGCCCAGGTTGACGTACTGCCCATCCTCGAGCTCCGCTGCAGCGATGGCGGCCATCTCATCCCGTGTCCACATGGTTCTATGCCTCCACCCGAACCCGAACGGTCCGCTGCTCGATGTGCTTTTCAGTGTTTTCGGCTTTCACTACACGCTGGACGAAGATGCCCGGTGTATGGATGCGCTCCGGGTCCAGGAAGTCCGGACTGATTTCCTCCGCCTCCGCAATGGTCAGCCGGCCTGCCGCAGCGACCAGCGGGTTAAAGTTCTGCGCCGTCATCCGGTACCGCAGGTTACCTTCCGCATCAGCTGTATGCGCCCGGACCAGCGATAGGTCAGCAACGATGCCGCGTTCCAGGATGGCCCGCCGCCCGTCGAAGACCGCTTCCCCTTTCCCTTCCGCCACGGGGGTTCCAACACCGGTCGCGGTATAGAAAGCCGGGATCCCTGCCCCACCGGCGCGCAGCCGCTCTGCCAGGGTTCCCTGCGGAACGAATTCAACTTCCAGGTCGCCGGACAAATACTGCTCGGCGAACAGCTTGTTTTCTCCCACGTAGGAACCCAGCACCTTGGAAACCTGTTTGTTCTCCAGCAACAGCCCCAGCCCTTTGCCGTCCACACCCATATTGTTCGAAACGATCGTCAGTCCCGTGGCTCCGCTTTCCCTCAGCGCCATAATCAGGTTGACCGGAATTCCGCTCAGACCAAATCCGCCAACGGCAACTGTCATACCGTCCCGAACGGCTCCTGCCAGGGCTTCTCCGGCACTGCCCATTATCTTGTTGACCATCAAGCATGCTCCTGCGCTCATAATGTGGACCTCGGCGGACTCTGAACCTAGAGGCTAAAAAGCAGGGAGATATGGGTCAATGGGTCGACTTAAAGTGCTCAAGTAATGGTCCCACTACGCAGGAGCGTTCATAATGTGGACATGTCGAACGCTATTCAAGGTGCCCAGGTTGTTCATCGGCTCGCGGGAGTTCTGCGGACCGTGAGCTCAGCCATGCCCCGGGGCATGGGAACCAGCGACGTCGCCCGCGCAGCTTCACTGCCCAGGCCCACCGCCCACCGGCTGCTCGCCTCGCTTGCTGCCGAGGGCTTTTTGGACCACGATCACCGGACCGGCCGGTGGCTGCTGGGGCCCGAGCTCTATCTAATGGGATCGGTCGCCGCGGAGCGCTACGACATCTCCTCCCTCGCCCGCGAACATGTCCGCGCGCTGGCCGAGTCCACTGGAGAAAGTGCGTTCTTCTCGGTCCGCCGCGGCAACGAGACCGTCTGCCTGCTGCGCGAAGACGGCGCCTTCCCGATTCGCTCTTTTGTCCTTCACGAAGGCAAGCGGTTCCCCCTCGGAGTCGCCTCAGCAGGCTTGGCCATCCTGGCATTCCTCCCGGAGCCAACAGTCCAGAGTTACCTCGCTTCGGCGGACCTCACCGCCGAACATGGCGAGGACCATGACCCGGACTCAATCCGTGCCCGGATCCGTGAAACCCGCACGCTGGGCTATGCCGTCAACCCGGGCCTGATCGTCACGGGCAGCTGGGGCATGGGTGCCGCCGTTTTCGACCCGTCCGGCCAGCCAGCCTGGGCCCTGAGCCTAACCGGCATAGCTCCCCGTTTCTCCGCTGAGCGCCGTCCCGAGCTCGGCCGCCTCCTCCTCCACCACGCCCACGAACTTTCCAAGAAACTCCGTCCCTCGCCGTCGCGCTAGCGCCCGGGACGTTGGGGGCCGGGGCTTCTCGGTCTTTGGGATATCCCAGAGTCCATTTCCTTCCCCTTCGGAACATCGCTGCCCTGTGGGACCAGTCGCGGCCCCCACTTTCCTCCGGTTCGGGACGTCCCTCCACGTCGCGACCACTTAGGAGTCCAACATCGCTCCACTTCGGGACATCCCTCCACGTCGCGACCACTTAGGAGTCGAACATCGCTCCACTTCGGGACATCCCTGCCAATTCGGGTCAATGCTCCGCGGCGCCGCGGCAGGAAAGTCCCAAACCGTACGGATTGTCCCAAACCGGAGCAAATCAGGCAGGAGTCATGCAGGACTAAGTGCTGGTGGGGCAGCCGGTGCTCGGGAGGACGGCAGGAGCTGCGGACCGTCCAGATCAGCCGACCGGCAGCGTTCGGCCGCACCGGGAAGACCGGACCAGTCGGTTCCCAACCTCACCGGACGGACCGAACCAGACAGCCCCAGCGCCCGCCCCTGGGCTGGCCGGACCTGGCAGCACCCAGCACCCACCGTCCGCT
>JBELYP010000178.1:0-3138 GCA_040273995.1 Arthrobacter sp. | reverse complement strand
AGAGCCGCAACTGGCCTCTCGGCGGATTGAAGGGGGAATGGCGAAGCTAGCCCTTGAACTCGGGCCTGCGCTTTTCCTTGAACGCTGCGAAGCCTTCGGCGTAGTCCTCGGTGCCACAAAGCACACCCTGGGCCTTGTTCTCGTCCTCGACGGATTCCCACAGGCCCAGGCGGGCATCGCGGATCTGCGCAACAAGTTCCTTGGAAGCGCGGAACGCGCCGGTGGCGCCGGAGGCAACGCGGGCGACCGTGGCTCGGGTGGAGTCCAGCAGCTCGTCGGCCGGGAACACCCGGCTGAACAGGCCGGCCGTCACGGCTTCCGTACCGCTCATCAAATCTGCCGTGTAAATGAGGTCCAGCGTCCGGTGGGCCCCCAGTCGTTCGGTGAACAGCCAGTGCCCGCCGGAATCCAGGGTGGCCCCCAGGTTGGCGAACGGGGAGCCGATCTTCGCGCTGTCCGCCACGTAGACCACATCGGTGGCGACCAGCAGGCCCAGCCCGACGCCGAGGCAGGCGCCGTGCGCGGCGGCGAAAGTGGGTGCCGGGAAGGCAGCCATCTTCTTCAGCAGCGGTGTGACCAGCTCGCCCAGGTAGGCGTAGGCGTCGTCTTCGGCCGGTACGACGCCGGAGATGTCGCGTCCGGCGCAGAAGGCGCGGCCCTCTCCGCGCAGCAGCAGCGCGCGCACCCCGGCGGCTGCGGCGTCGTCGTAGGCTTTGGACAGGTCTGCCAGTGCCTGCTCATCCAGGGAGTTGAGCTTGTGCGGGGCGTTGAGGACAACCTCGGCCACGCCGTCGGCAATGTTCAGTTCAATCATGGAGCTCATGTGGTCCTGGACTCCTAGGCGTCGTAGTCGACGGTGACTTCGGGACTGGTGGGGCGGCTCTGGCAGGTCAGGATGTAACCCTTTTCGATTTCATCCGGTTCCAGCGCGTAGTTCTCTTCCATCTCCACCGTGCCGGAGACCACCTTGGCACGGCAGGTGCCGCAGACGCCGCCGGCGCAGGCGAACGGAACGTCCGGGCGCACGCGCAGGGCGGCATTGAGGATCGATTCGCGGGCGTGGGTGGGGCTGGCAACCTTGCCCTGCAGGCCGTCCAGCCGGAAGCTGATCTCGAAGTTGTCTGCGGAGGGGTCCACCTGGATCGGGCGGCCGATCTGGCCCTCCGGCTTTCCGGGCTGGCCGGTGGTGAAGAGTTCGAAGCGGACCTTCTCGGAGTCGACGCCGCGCTCGGCCAGGGTGTCGCGGCACAGCTGCACCAGTTCGAACGGGCCGCAGAGGAACCACTCGTCAACATCGCGGGTGGGCAGCACGGATTCGATCAGTGCCGACAGCTTGTCAGCGTCGATCCGGCCGGAGAGCAGCGGGGAGATGCGCTGTTCGCGGGAGAGGACGTGGTGCAGGGCGAACCGCGCCGGATACTTGTCCTTCAGGTCTGCCAGTTCCTCCAGGAACATTACGTCCATGGCGGCCTTGTTGGCGTAGACCAGGTCGAAGCGCACATTCTCCGAGGCGGCCAGCACGGTGCGGGCAATGGAGATCACCGGGGTGATGCCGGACCCGGCGGCGACGGCAACGAACACGTTCTCGTCGTTGACGTCGATGTCCTCGGGGTGGTTCAGCGCCGTCATGGGGTGCTTGGAGATAAAACCCCCGGTGGGGCTCATGACGTCCAGGACGTCGCCGGCCTTCAGGTTTTCGTTCGCCCAGGTGGAGAACCTGCCGCCGAGGTCGCGCTTGATGGCAACCCGGATTTCTCCCGGCTTGGGCTCGGCGCAGATGGAGTAGCTGCGGCGGATCTCCGCCCCGTCCAGAGTGGTGCGCAGGGCGACGTACTGGCCGGGCAGGTAGTCGAAGGAACCGGTCAGTTCCTCGGGAACCGCGAAGGTGACTTCGATGGCGTCTTCGGTGAGCCGGCGGACAGCACTGACCGTCAGTGGGTGGAAGGCGGTGCGGCGCGAGGCGGGGGCTGCGCCTGCCTCGGTGGTGGAGGTTGTCATGGTTTAGAGCACCTTGAAGTAGTCGAAGGGTTCCTGGCAGTCGCGGCAGACGTACAGCGCCTTGCAGGAAGTAGAGCCAAAGCGTGTCATTTCACGCGTGTTGAGTGAGGAGCACTGGGGGCACTTGACGCTCAGGCCAAGGCGCACGGGCCCAGCTGCAGCCCGGCCGGTGGGCGGGGCAATGCCGTACGCGTTGAGCTTGGTCCTGCCGGCTTCGCTCATCCAGTCCGTGGTCCAGGCCGGGGCCAGGACCAGGTCCACCTGGACCTGCCCGTAGCCGGCGGCACGGAGCGCGGCGGAGACGTCGTCGCGGATGGCGTCCATGGCGGGGCAGCCGGAGTAGGTCGGGGTGATGGCCACCCGCACCGTATTGTCCGCCTGCACCTCCACGGAACGCAGCACACCCAGATCCTCAATGGTCAGGACGGGGATTTCCGGGTCGCAGACCGTCGCGGCCACGTCCCACGCAGCCGCCGATGCGGGGTCCGCAGGACGCAGCTGCGTGCTGGCTGCGGCGTCGACCGCGGATGCCTCAGTCTCGTTCATCACTGTTACCAGGTTGCGCCGGGGTGCTGGCGGGCCAGGACCTGGAGTTCAGCCAGGATGTAGCCAAGGTATTCGCTGTGCTCGCCGCGGCGTCCGCCGCCGGGTGCGGGCTGCACCTCGGGAGCTTCGAGCTCGGCTTCAGCCAGCACGGCACCAACCTTTTCGTCGAAGGCTGCACGCAGTGTGGAGGGCAGGACGGCGATTCCTTCGAGGGAGCGAACCAGGTCGTCATCCTCGAACAGTTCGCCGACGTACGGCCAGATGAGTTCCAGGGCGCGGATCATGCGGGTCCGTGATTCGTCGGTGCCCTGACCCAGCCGCAGCACCCACTGGGCGCTGTGGTCGCGGTGGTAGTCGACTTCCTTGACAGCCTTGGCTGCGATCGCTGCCAGCGTCTCGTCCTGAGAGGAGAGCATGGCGGTGTAGAGCTCGTACTGGAAGAAGGAGACCACCAGCTGGCGGGCGATCGTCTTGGCGAAGTCGCCGTTTTCCTGCTCGACGATGTGGGCGGAGCGGTATTCCTCTTCGCCGCGCCAGTACGCCAGGTCATCCTCGGTCTTGTCCCAGGCGGTGCCGGCGTAGGTCAGGAAGGAC
>JBELYP010000177.1:0-3148 GCA_040273995.1 Arthrobacter sp. | reverse complement strand
GTGGGGCTTTGTGCCCTTTACGGCCATGTCCGCAGCGCCGCTTCCCCCGCTGGGCACTGGTTTTTCCCCTGTGGTGGGCAGCTATGCTGATTATCCTCTGGCCGGTGCTGGGCGCTCTGGCTGCCGCCGTCGCACTTTACGGTCTGGTGCTGGGCGGCACTGCCGCCACCGCTGCGCGGTGCAGTCCGCTCGTTGCAGCCCGGCGGCGTGCTTTTTTTGGCGTCGGATACGGTCCTGTCTTTTCGGATCTTTATGCCTGATTCGGTGCCGGACATCACCAGTGCGCTGGTAATGCTGACTTACTGTGCCGGACAGGGGCTGATCATCGCGGGGTTTCTCGCCTCCACCAGGGCAGGATCACAGCGGACCGGCGGACGCAGCGTCCCGAAGCCGGGCCTCGCTTAGGAACCGGGCCGGTTCAAAAACTCCCGGAATTCCCCGGCACCGGTTACGTGTGAGCCCAGCCCGCGGCATGCCTCGGCCAGCGCCCGGTCGCTGGAGACAACGCTGACCGGCCGTCCGGCCGCCCTCAGCTCACGGACGGCGGCCACCACTGCATCGTCGCCGGCTCCGTCAGCACGGACAATTTCCAGGTCCCCGCCGCCCTGGGCGGACCGCGCCTGGCCTTCCAGAACCACGGTGATCTCCGGATACCAAAGATCCTCGGACAGCCCGAGCATGCCTGCCGGAACGCCGGCGCGGTTCAGCCCGGCCAGCGCCGCCAGCAGCTTCTCGGCCGCACCGGCGCGGTCCTTCCACCAGCCGTCCGGCACCGCGCCTATGGCGTTCGCCGCATCAATGACCAGGGCAGGACGGACTTCCAGCAGCGGCCGCAGGCGTTTCCAGGACGCTGCAAACGCAGGATGGAGCGGGAGATTCTCCACCTCGCCCGGGTCTATCCAGGCTAGTTCCACACTTTCCTGGTCACTGATGACCGGATCAAAAGGTTTCTCAACGTCCGCCACAAGGGTGGCGTAGGACCAGATGCCAAGGTCCAGGATGCTCATAAAGCGCGGACGCAGGGCAGCCGGCGGCACGCCCGCTTCCTCGGCAGACTCACGCATGGCGCCGTCCTGGGCGGATTCTCCCTGGTGCCGTGCTCCTCCCGGCAGCGCCCAGGTGCCCCCATGATGGCTCCAGGAAACCCGGTGCTGCAGCAGGATTCCGCGTTCCGGATCGAACGCCAGCAGGCCGGCGGCACCGAACCGGCCCCAGTAGCGCTGCCCATCGGGGGCAATGACCCAGGCATCTCCGGGGTCGCGTGGTCCATGCGGGCGGCGGGGCTCTCCGGGAGCGGGCGGTTCAATCCTCACCTGCCCTACCCTGCCACAATTCGTACCTGCTGTTCGGAAAACCGCGGTCTTCTCCGGCGATGGGCAGCCGTTAGACTTCGCTGGACATCCGGTGCGGGGCTGCGCCGGGACTGCGGGGGAAACCGGGAGGAAGCAAATGTCCGCCAGGATCGTGGTTTTCGGAGCATCCGGCTACACCGGCAGGCTGGCGGTGAGCTCTCTTCTGGCCAGGGGCGCGCGGCCCCTGCTGGCGGGCCGCAGCGATGACGCGCTGAAGTCCCTCGCAGCCCCGCACGGGCTCTCCTACCAGAGGGCAGATGCATCGGAACCGGCAACCGTCCGGGCCCTGCTTGACCCGGGAGATGTGCTGGTTTCCACAGTGGGCCCGTTCAACAGGTACGGCTATGCAGCGGTCTGGGCAGCAGCTGACGCCGGAGCCCACTATGTGGATTCGACCGGGGAAGTCGACTTCGTCCACCGCGTGCAGCGGGAGTTTACTGCCCGGGCAAAAGGCACAGGAGCAACAATGGTCCCTGCCTTCGGCTACGACTATGTGCCCGGTATCCTGGCCGGCGCCCTGGCGGCCGAGGCGGCTGGAACACCAGGTGGGAACCTTCGCATCGGTTATTTTGCCCTTGGTTCGCTTCGGAACGGGATTAGCGGAGGAACGCGCGCCACCCTGGCCGATGCTTTGGGCGGCCCAACCCGCATTTACCGCGCTGGTGGCCTGCGGACGCGCCGGATGGGCGGCACGACCTATGAATTCAAGGTCCAGTGCCGGTTGCGGCGGGCCTTTCTGGCCATGGGCACCGAGGTCCTTTTCCTGCCCGGAAGCTATCCGGGTCTGTCCTCGGTGGAGGTCTATAACGGGTGGTTTCCCCGGTTCAGCCGCCTCGCCGGTCCGCTGAGCATGGCTGCGGCTGCACTCGGCCGCTTGCCCGCCGGCAGAAAGGCGGTCGCCAGGCTGGCAGGGGCCGGTACAGCCCCGGGAAGCGGCCCGGATGTGTTTGAGCGGTCCAGGTCCGGAAGCTGGGCGGTGGCGAACCTGGCAGACAATCGCGGGAATACCGTCGTCGAGGTGCGCGTGCAGGGACCCAACGTATACACACTGACCGGAGAACTGCTCGCCGAAGCAGCCGTGGCCCTGCGGGACGGACAAGCCGCAGCGGCGGGAGTGCAGGGGCCAGTTGGCGCATTTGGCCTGGATGAGCTGAGGCAACTGTCTGCGCGCGCGGGCCTGCACGTTCTCTAGTGGCCAGTCTGCAGCCATACGAAAAAGCACCCCGGTCCTGCGGACCGGAGTGCTTTTTCTTTGGGTGGAGCTGAGGGGACTCGAACCCCTGACCCCCTGCATGCCATGCAGGTGCGCTACCAGCTGCGCCACAGCCCCAATTCAGTTTTGGTTTCCACCGAATGACCTGCATTCAGCCCTGGATCACCGGCTGCCCGGAAGATCCATCGGTGGAGCTGAGGGGACTCGAACCCCTGACCCCCTGCATGCCATGCAGGTGCGCTACCAGCTGCGCCACAGCCCCGAATTACCTGCCTCGCGTACAGGTACCGAATCGGATGTTTTCCTCAGTCCGGATTCTTCCGTCCGGGCCGAAGCAACTCCTCTACTTTAGTACAAATGCGCCACAGTGCAAAATCAAACTACACCGTTGGGATTCACCCGGTGCGGAGCAGTTTTTGCTCCTGCTCCGCACCTGCAGGCGCTAGTCGCCTTCGGACGCGTTTTCGGCGTCGGGCAGCTGGAGGTCCACCATGGGGCAGTCCTTCCACAAGCGCTCCAGGGCATAAAAGACTCGGTCCTCTTCGTGCTGGACGTGCACAACTACCGTGGCGTAATCCAGCAG
>JBELYP010000176.1:0-3206 GCA_040273995.1 Arthrobacter sp. | reverse complement strand
ACCAACCTTTCCTGGCGCGGCTTCACGCTGGACAACTGGAAGAACCCGTGCGGTGCCCCCGGTGTCTGCGAGGCACTTGGTAACAGCCTGCAGGTCGGGCTGGCGGCAACGCTGATTTCGACGGCGCTCGGCACCGCGATCGCCGTCGGGCTGGTCCGCTACCGGTTCAAGTTCAACGCGACCGCGAACATGCTCATCTTCCTGCCGCTCGCTACCCCCGAGGTGGTGCTGGGTGCCTCGCTGCTGGCACAGTTCCTGAACGTCGGAGCTGAGCTGGGCATGGGCACCGTCATCATCGCGCACTCCATCTTCTGCATCTCCTTTGTGGTGGTGACGGTTAAGGCCCGTGTGGCAAGCCTCGACCCGAAGCTGGAGGAAGCGGCAGGTGATCTTTACGCCTCACCTATCCAGGCCTTCTGGCGGGTCACCTTCCCGCTGCTGCTGCCCGGTATCGTGGCGGCTGCGCTGCTTGCCTTCGCGATGAGCTTTGATGACTTCATCATCACCAACTTCAACTCAGGCAACCTGGACACGTTCCCGAAGTTCATTTACGTCGCAGCGACCAGGGGTATCCCGGCGCAGGCGAACGTCATCGGCTCGGCCATGTTCATCATTTCCCTCCTGGTGGTCATTGGCGGCCAGGTCCTGGCACACCGCCGGGCCAAGATGCTGGCGGCCCGCTAAGTACCAGACAGCTTTAGGAACAAACGAAGAGGCGCCGCGGCGAATACCGGGGCGCCTCTTCGTGTCTCCCTGCTGCCGCCTCTTCAGAGCCGCCACACCCTAGGCCAGCAACTCCCTAAGGCGCCTGGCGTTGTGCACCGCTGCGCCGCCGCCGTCGTTGTTGAAGTAGGCGTAGACATCCCGGCCGCCGGCCAGCCATTCACGGATCCGTTCAGCCCACCACTGAAGGTCCTGCTCCGGATAGGAACCTGCGTAGAGCGTGTGCTGGTCCGGGCCGTGCAGGCGCACGTAGACAAAGTCCGCGGTGGCTTCGAGGATGCAGGGCAGCTGCGCTCCGCTCATCACGCAGTACGCTGCGTTGTGACCGGCCAGCAGGGCATACACGTCAGGGTTATTCCACGTTGGGTGCCGGAATTCAACGGCCACCCGGATAGATTCCGGCAGGGCGGTCAGCACTGTGTCGAGCCGGGCGTCGTCGCGCTCAAAGTCAGGCGGCAGCTGGAGCAGCAGGACACCGGCGCGGGAACCCAGTTCCTCCCAGCAGCGGCGAATCCGGCCAATCCAGACCTCCGGATCGCGCAGCTTGCGGGCATGGGTCAGTCCCCGGGGTGCCTTGACGGAGAATTCGAAACCCGCGGGCAGCCGGTCCCGGTAGCGGGCAAAGGCCTCCTCCCGCGGCCAGCGGTAGAAACTCCCGTTGAACTCCACGGTGTCGAACTGCCCGGCATAAAACTCCAGCCATTTGGCGGCCGGCACGCCGGAGGGATACAGCTCATGGCGCCAGTCGCTGTAGGTCCACCCGGACGTCCCGATGCGCAGCTGTTCCATTCGTTTCCCCTTCCTGTCCGGACCAACGTACCCCGGTGCCCGGAAAACGGCCGGGCACCGTACCCAGAGCTGCCCGCGGACGGCAGACTGGAACCGGAGCAACCGGAACCCGGGGAAAGGACCCGCCATGGAAGAGCAGGGACAGCCGGAGCCAGACCAGCCAGACCAGCCAGACCAGCCAGACCAGCCAGACCAGTCCGGTTCCGGGCGGGGGATCTACCTGCGGATGGTCCGCGACTTCCGGGCGCAGCCCCACGCGGTGTACAACGCCTGGACGGATCTTGCCCGCGTCACGGACTGGTGGGGTCCGGAGGGATTCATCGTCCCGGAGGACCGGGTGAGCATGGACAGCCGCGAAGGCGGCCGGTACCAGGCCTGCATGGTGAACACCATCACCGGAGATGAGCTCTGGTGGGGCGGAACCTTGGAGCGGCTTGATCCTCCCGGCCACCTGTCTATGACCCAACAGTGGGAACAGCCGGACGGCACACCAGCCAGCAACACGACGCTGATTACCGTGGATTTGGAACCGCACGACGGCGGCACTCAGATGTCCTTTGCGCAGGGTCCCTTTCCGGATACCAGGGACAGGGACGGCCACGAGACAGGGTGGAACTCGTCCTTTTCCCGGCTGGCGGACTACCTCGCACGCCGGTCCTGAAATAACCCAGGCGGTCTTTGGGTTGTACTGCTAAGCCCACGCAGTGCAACGAAAGGCCAGCTTTCCATGACGTACCCGCTTTCCATCCTCGACTTCGCCTCCATTGAAGAGGGCGGGACTGCAGCAGACTCCTTCCAGGAAAGCCTTGCCCTGGCACGGCATGCTGAAAAGCTGGGCTACCGCCGTGTCTGGTACGCGGAGCACCACAACATGCCCACCATCGCTTCCTCGGCGACGAGCGTGCTGATCTCCTTCATCGGCGCCAACACCTCCTCCATCCGGCTCGGCGCCGGCGGGATTATGCTGCCCAACCATGCCCCGCTGACGATTGCCGAGCAGTTCGGCACCCTGGAGTCCCTGTATCCGGGACGGATCGATCTTGGCCTCGGCCGGGCTCCGGGCAGCGACCAGAAGACCATGCGCGCCCTCCGCCGGGATCCCATGTCAGCGGACAGCTTCCCCCGCGACGTCCAGGAGCTGCAGGGCTACCTCACCGGCAACAGCCTGATTCCGGGCATCGATGCCATTCCGGGCAAGGGCACCAACGTTCCCCTGTACATTCTGGGTTCGTCACTCTTCGGCGCCCGTCTGGCCGCTGCGCTGGGCCTGCCGTACTCCTTCGCCTCCCACTTCGCCCCGCAGGCGCTGCAGGACGCCGTGGCTCTCTACCGGCGTGAGTTCCAGCCTTCCGAACAGCTCGCCGAGCCGTACGTCATCGCCGGCGTCAACGCCCTCGCCGCGCCCACCACCGAGGAAGCTAACGCAATCTTCCAGCAGTCCCAGCGCCGCCGGGTCACCCAGCTGCTGGGCAAGGACCGCACCTACACGGATGAGGAAGCGGACCTGGTGCTTGAGTCCCCGGCCGGCCAGCACATCAAGATGATGGGGCACTACTCCGCCGTCGGAACGCCGGCCGAAGTCCGCTCCTACCTGGACTGGTTCGCTGAGCACGCCGCGGCCGATGAGCTGATCGTGGCCACCCACGCGCAGACCCTGGAGCAGCGTCTGCGCTCGTTCACCCTGCTGGCCGAGG
>JBELYP010000175.1:0-3209 GCA_040273995.1 Arthrobacter sp. | reverse complement strand
CACGGGTGCACATGGGGTCTGTGGATTCTGGTCTTGAACGCACTCTAGCGCGGTGCCACGCTGGTTCCGCGGCGGACGCGCGGCAGCTGCACAGCACAGACTCAGCACAACTCAGGCAGCACCAACTAGGCAAAGGAGCTTAGCTATGGCGGAAGTGGGATGGATCGGACTGGGAAACATGGGTGCTCCCATGGCAGGGAACCTGGTGAAGGCCGGTCACAACGTACGCGGTTTTGACCTCAGCCCGCGGGCGGTGGCAGCGGCCGAAGCAGCAGGTGTGCAGGCGGTGGGCAGCATCGCCGAGGCAGTGGCCGGGGCGGACGTGGTGTTCACGATGCTCCCCAAGGGAGAGCACTCCCGTGCGGTCTACCTTGAACCGGACGGTGTGCTGGCCAGCGCCTCCACCGACACGCTGCTCATTGATTCATCCACGATCGACGTCGAATCTGCGCAGGCACTGCACGACGCCGCTGCCGCCGCCGGCTTCCGGTTCGTGGACGCTCCGGTGTCCGGGGGCATGAGCGGCGCGCAGGCCGGAACGCTCACCTTTATGGTCGGCGGAGCCCAGGATGCCGTGGCTGACGCCACCGGGTTCATTGAGCCCATGGCCGGTAACGTGATTCCCACCGGCGGGCCAACCACCGGGCAGGCAGCGAAAATCTGCAACAACCTCATGCTTTTTATCAACCTCGCCGCGACTGCGGAAGGCGCGGTCCTGGCCGACCGTCTGGGGCTGGACAAGCAGGTGTTCTGGGACATTGCCTCGGTCTCCTCCGGGGACAGCTGGGCGCTGCGGACCTGGTACCCGGTGCCCGGAGTGGTTGACACCGCGGCGTCGAACAATGACTTTGAACCGACGTTCACCACCGAGCTGGCGAACAAGGACATCAACCTGGCCATCGCCGCCGCGGCAGACACCGGCACGCCGCTTGAAATCGGCGAGCACGTCCAGCAGCTGTTCGCCCGGCTGATCGACGCCGGCCATGCCGGCAAGGACTGCTCCATGATCGTGAAACTGGTGGACGGCTCACTGGCCGGCGCCCAGGACCAGGTCCCCGCGCCGTAGCGGCGCCGAAACGAATCGAGATCCAAATGCAGCGTATTCCGCACATCATCAACGGCAAACAGGTTCCCGAGGCCGAGCGGTACGGGCCGGTGTTCAACCCCGCCACCGGAGCGCAGGAAAAAGAGGTCGCCCTCGCCTCCGTGGCCCGCGTCGAAGAAGCCATCCAGGCAGCGCAGGAAGCACTGCCGGCCTGGCGGGCCACCTCGCTGGCGCGGCGCACCGCCATTTTCTTCAAGGTCCGCGAGCTGCTGACCGAACGCAAGGCTGAGCTCGCCGCGATCCTCACCAGCGAACACGGCAAGGTCCTCTCCGATGCCGAAGGAGAGATCACCCGGGGGCTGGAGAACATCGAATTCGCCTCCGCGCTCGCCCTGAGCCTGAAGGGGGAACGTTCGGAACAGGTGGCTTCCGGCGTCGACGTCCACTCCATCCGCCAGCCGGTGGGTGTGGTCGCCTGCATCACCCCGTTCAACTTCCCGGCCATGGTGCCGTTGTGGATGATCGGCAGCGCCCTGGCCTGCGGCAACACCGTCCTGCTCAAGCCCAGCGAAAAGGACCCGTCCGCTTCGGTGTTCATCGCGGAACTCTTCGCCGAAGCCGGTCTGCCGGATGGCGTGGTGAACGTGGTGCACGGGGACAGGGAAGCCGTGGATGTGCTGCTGGAACACCCGGGTGTGAAGGCAGTCAGTTTTGTGGGGTCCACGCCTATTGCCCGCACCATCTACCGGCGGGCAGCGGAGCACGGCAAACGGGTTCAGGCCCTCGGCGGGGCAAAGAACCACATGGTGGTGCTCCCTGATGCTGACCTGGACATGGCAGCCGACGCCGCTGTCTCGGCCGCCTACGGGTCCGCGGGGGAGCGGTGCATGGCGGTGAGCGTGCTGGTGGCCGTGGGCGGCATTGCCGATGACCTGGTGGAAGCCGTGCGCTCGCGGATGGTGGACCTGAGAATCGGACCGGGGACCGACCCGTCCTCCCAGATGGGGCCGCTGATCACCGCCGAGCACCGTGACAAGGTGGCTTCCTACGTTGCCGGCGCAGCGGATGAAGGTGCCACGGTGGTGGTCGATGGCCGGGAAAGCCAGTTCGACGGCGACGGGTTCTTCCTGGGTGTCAGCCTGCTGGATCACGTGAAGCCGGGCATGAAAGCCTACGACGACGAGATCTTTGGTCCGGTCCTGTCCGTGGTCCGGGTGGAGACGTACGCAGATGCAGTCCAGCTGGTGAACGAGAACCAGTACGGCAACGGCACAGCGATCTTCACCCGCGACGGCGGTGCCGCCCGGGCGTTTGAGTTCGACGTCGAGGCCGGCATGGTGGGCGTCAACGTTCCCATTCCGGTGCCCGTGGGATCGTTCTCCTTCGGCGGCTGGAAGGACTCACTGTTCGGGGACACCCACATGTACGGACCGGATTCGATCCGTTTCTACACCCGGGGCAAGGTGGTGACCACGCGCTGGCCGGACCCGGCGACGTCGGAAATCGACCTCGGCTTCCCGCAGGTGCTGTAGCCCTGCTCAGGCGCGGCGGATCTGGGGCAGCAGCCGGGCGGTGCCCCGCTGCTGCCCCAGCAGGATCAGCGCCAGGGCGGCCTGGACCGCCAGCCCGGATACAAGGAGCACCAGCGCCCCGGCCGCCGTGCTGCCGGTGGCCGCGGCAGGGATGACCAGCAGCCAGGCCGCGGAGCCGGCATGCACCACGGCGGCGGCCGCCAGCGCCCCGGCCCGCAGGCGGAGGCTGTGCGGCACCGGACCACAGTCCAGGATGGCGGCGGTGAACAGGCACCCGGTGGCTGCCAGATACGCGGTGACCAGCCAGTGCACCGGCATGGACTGCTGCATCGCGGGAAGCAGCGGCGTGTGGAACATGGCCCACATGCCTGCCGCTACCAGCACCGTGGCGGTCACCGGGTGGGTCAGGGCGCGGGCTGCCGGCGAGGTCACAGCCCGGCGCAGCCTGGCTGCCGGAACGGGTTCCAGGGTCCGCAGCGCCAGGGCCACAGGATGGGCAAGGACCAGCAGCGCCGGTCCGGCCATCCCAGCGAGTACGTGGGAGAGGGCCAGGGCGCCGAAGTCCCAATGAGCCCAGCCTGCCAGCGGTTCCAGTACCGTCAGCAGCACGGTCAGCACCCCGGCGAGGAAGT
>JBELYP010000174.1:0-3273 GCA_040273995.1 Arthrobacter sp. | reverse complement strand
CCCGGACTGCTGCGGCAGTCCGGGACACCGCTGTTTAAGCATCCCTCCGCCCCGGGGCCGGGGCCTTCCGCACGGACGGGAGGACGTCCATGCGCACGTATGATGAATCCGTCTACGAATAAAGGCAGGTTCATGGATCGTCTGGCCAAGCTCTCCCTCTCCAACCGGGCTCTTATTGCCCTGATTACAGTGTTTGTAGCGGTCTTCGGCGTGATCTCGCTGAACTCCCTCAAGCAGGAACTTATCCCTGCACTCGAATTCCCCCAGATCAGCGTCATCACCGCCCTTCCGGGCGCCTCGCCCGAGGTTGTGGACGCGCAGATCAGCGAGCCGCTGGAAGCAGCGCTCACCGCCGTCGAAGGCCTGGAATCATCCTCCGCGACGTCGCGGTCCTCGATCTCCGCCATCACCCTCACCTTCGCCTACGGCACGGACCTGGACCGCGCCCGCGGCCAGGTTGACCGCGCCATCTCCAACGCACGCCAGACGCTCCCGGAAGATGCAAACCCGCAGTCCCTCGCGGGCAGCATCAGCGACTTCCCCATCGTTTACCTGGCCGTCTACAGCGACACCTCGCTCAGTGAACTGAACTCCGAGCTCCAGCGCCTGACGGTCCCGCGGCTGCAGAAGATCGAAGGCGTCCGCACGGCCGAGGTAACCGGCGGTTCCCAGCGGCACGTCGCCATCTCACCCGACCAGGCGGCGCTGGCTGCGCTGGGAGCATCGCCGTCGGCCATAGCCTCGGCACTCGAAAACAGCGGCGCCCTGATCCCTGCCGGCACCGTCCAGGAGGAAAGCCGCACGCTTTCCATCCAGGTGGGCAGCCCGCTGGACTCGGTGGAGAAAATCACCGCCCTGCCCATCGAAGCCGACGGCGCGGCCCCGGGATCCGCGCCGCCGACCATCGGCGACGTCGCGACGGTTGAGATTACCGACGACGAGCAGACCTCCATCACGCGCACCAACGGCGAAGCCACGCTGGCCATCTCCATCACAAAAACACCGGCCGGGGACACAGTGGGCATCTCCCACGAGGTCCTGGATCTGATCCCCTCCCTGCAGGATGAGCTGGGCAACGGTGCGAAGTTCACCGTGATCTTCGACCAGGCCCCGTTCATTGAAAAGTCGATCTCCGACCTCACCACCGAGGGACTGCTGGGACTCGGGTTCGCCGTGCTGGTGATCCTGGTGTTCCTGCTTTCGGTCCGCTCCACCCTGGTCACCGCAGTATCAATTCCGCTGTCGCTGCTGGTGACCTTCATCGGCCTGCTGGCGTTCGGCTACTCACTGAACATCCTGACCCTGGGTGCGCTGACCATCGCGATTGGCCGGGTGGTGGACGACTCAATCGTGGTTATTGAGAACATCAAACGGCACCTTGGCTACGGTGAGGAGAAACGCACCGCCATCCTCACCGCCATCCGCGAAGTAGCCGGTGCCGTCACGGCTTCAACCCTGACCACCGTCGCCGTCTTCGCTCCCATCGCACTGGTGGGCGGCCTCGCCGGGGAGCTCTTCCGGCCGTTTGCCGTCACCACCTCGCTGGCGCTGCTGGCGTCCCTGCTGGTGTCCCTGACGATCGTCCCGGTGCTCGCCTACTGGTTCCTGAAGTCCTCCAAGCCGGTTAGCGATCCGGAGGCTTACCGGGCAGAAGCCGAGGCCAAGGAGCAGAAGACTTTGCTGCAGCGCGGCTACCTGCCCATCCTCCGCGGCACCCAGCGGCACCCGGTCTACACGCTGCTGGGCGGCGTCGTCATCCTTGTTGGCACGGCAGCGCTCACGCCGCTGCTGCAGACCAACCTGCTGGGCGACACCGGGCAGAACACCTTCAGCGTCCGGCAGGAGCTGCCTGCCGGCAGCTCGCTTGAAACAACCTCTGCCGCGGCTGAGTCGGTGGAGGAAGTCCTGTCCGGCACCGAAGGCGTCAAGGATGTCCAGGTCACCATGGGCACCTCGACGTCGGGCATCGCGGCTTTCACGGCCGGCGGGGCATCCGTAGCGAACTTCACTGTCATTACCGAAGAAGACGCGGACCAGGTTGAGCTGCGGGACACCGTCCGCCGCGAGCTGGAGGACCTGGGTGCGGACGCCGGAACCATCTCGCTGGGTACCCAGGGCGGTGGCTTCGGCACCTCCAATACCGTGGACATTGAGGTATCCGCCGGCGATCCGGCCGAGCTGCAGCCAGCTTCGGACGCGCTGGTTGCGGCCATGTCCGATCTTCCGGGAGTAGCTGAAGCCACGTCCAACCTCGCCAGTTCCGAGCCCGTGGTGCAGGTCAGCATTGACCGGGGCAAGGCGGTGGCGGCCGGACTGGATGAACAGCAGGTTGCCGGCATCCTGGCCTCCACCCTGAGCCCGCTTCCGGCAGGCACCGTCCGGCTGGGAACCGAGGACCTTCCCGTGCTGATCGGTGAAGGCACCGAGGTCACGACCATCGAGCAGCTGGCCGGAATCACGGTCCCGACGGCGAACGGCCCGGTACCGCTGAGCGATCTGGCCGTGGTGGAAGAGGTGCAGGTCCCTATCTCGGTCTCCTCCTCCGGGGGCGAACGCACCGCACTTGTTTCGGTGACGCCGTCGGGCGAGGACCTCGGCGGTGCCATTGCCGAGGTACAGGCCGAACTGGCCAACGTGGACCTGCCGACGTCGGTTACAGCTACCCTGAGCGGCGCCGCAACACAGCAGAACGAGTCCTTTACCCAGCTCGGCTGGGCGCTCCTGGCGGCGATCGCGATTGTCTACGTGATCATGGTCGCCACGTTCAAGTCCCTCGTCCAGCCGCTGATCCTCCTGGTTTCGGTGCCGTTCGCCGCTACGGGAGCGATTCTTGCACTGCTGATCTCGAATGTTCCGCTGGGCCTGCCGTCCCTGGTTGGCCTGCTGATGCTGGTGGGCATTGTGGTGACCAACGCGATTGTGCTGATGGACCTGATCAACCAGTACCGCAGGCCCCGCGGCAGCGAGCCGGGCATGGGTGTCCGGGACGCAATCATCCGCGGCGCCCGCCAGCGCCTGCGGCCGATCCTCATGACGGCCCTGGCTACGATCCTGGCGCTGACTCCCATGGCGCTGGGCGTGACGGGTGAGGGCGGATTCATCTCCCGCCCGCTGGCCGTTGTGGTCATCGGCGGCCTGATCTCCTCCACCGCGCTGACGCTGGTCCTGGTTCCGGTGCTGTACCAGCTGGTGGAAGGACCCCGGGAGCGCCGGGCCAAGGCCCGCGATGAAGCTGCGCAGCGCGAACGGGACCGGCTGCAGGCCGGGACCGCC
>JBELYP010000173.1:0-3339 GCA_040273995.1 Arthrobacter sp. | reverse complement strand
TCCAACCCGGGGGAGCATCAGCTGCGGCACCTGCAGCAGGCAGCACCACGGATCCAGCAGCGAGCATCATTCCTGCGGACAGCAGCGCTGCGGCCGGCCCCCACTTGCGCAACCGGAACATGTTCTCGCCTTCCGCCGTCGTCCTCCGCAGTGCAGTGCTGCGTAACGGAATACGCTAACGGCCGCGCTGCCACGGTGGAACACGAAGACGGCGCAGCGGCACCCGCGGGCGAAATGTTGAGGACGGATGCGCTCTTAGGTGCTGTGCCGCACGGCACTCTCATGTAGGCTGGATTCATTACCGACCGTCCGGTCAGTTATCGGCCTGCGCCGCCGCAGCTGCGGCCAGCGGAACCGGTCCGGACTGGAAAATGAACGTCCAGTATCGAAAGGGTCCGTCAAAGATGACCTCAACCGCCATAGACGTGCAAGTCGTCCCCAGCTTCGTCCAGGACGAGTGGTGGACCCCCCAGAGCTCTTCCGCCAGCTCGGCTGAAGTCCGGGACGCCTCCACCGGTGAACTGCTCGCCCTGGTGAGCACCGACGGCCTGGACACCGCCGCGGCCATCGAGCACGGCCGCACCGTGGGCCACCGCGGCCTGGCCGGGCTCACCTTCCACCAGCGCGCGCTGAAGCTCAAGGAACTGGCCCAGTACCTCAACGGCCGCCGCAAGGAACTCTACGAAATCTCCGCCCGCACCGGCGCCACCAAGATCGACTCCCTGGTGGACATCGACGGCGGCATCGGCGTGCTCTTCACCTTCGGTTCCAAGGGCCGGCGCGAAATGCCGAATTCCACCGTGGTAATCGACGGCACGCCCGAGGTCCTCTCCAAGGACGGCTCCTTCATCGGTGAGCACGTCTACACGTCCATTCCCGGCGTCGCCGTGCAGATCAACGCCTTCAACTTCCCGGTCTGGGGCATGCTGGAGAAGTTTGCCCCGGCCTTCCTTGCCGGCGTTCCCACCATCGTGAAGCCCGCAACGCCCACCGGCTACCTCACCGAAGCCGCCGTGCGCATGATGATCGAATCCGGCATCCTGCCCGCCGGGTCGCTGCAGCTGATCTCCGGCTCCGCGCGGGACCTGCTGGACCACCTCGACTACCGGGACATGGTCTCCTTCACCGGATCGGCGTCGACCGCCAACAAGCTCAAGAACCACACCAACGTCGTCGAAGGCGGCGTGCGGTTCACCAGCGAAACCGACTCGCTGAACGCCTCCATCCTGGGCCCGGACGCTGTTCCCGGCACGCCGGAATTCGACGCGTACGTGAAGTCCCTGGTCACCGAAATGACCGTCAAAGCCGGCCAGAAGTGCACCTCCATCCGCCGTGCCATTGTGCCCAAGGCGCTGGTGGACGACGTCGTTGCTGCCGCTGCCAAGCGCATTGAAGAGCGCGTTGTCCTCGGTGACCCGCGCGCCGAAGGCGTCACCATGGGTGCGCTGGCCTCGGTGGAGCAGCGCGACGGCGTCCGTTCCTCCGTGCAGACCCTGCTGGATGCCGGCGCGAAGATCGCCTTCGGCAGCCTGGATGCCCCGGAAACCGTGCAGGCTGACGGCAGCCGCGGCGTCGTCGAGGAGGGCGCGTTCCTGGCCCCCATCCTGCTGACCTGGGACAACCCCGAAGCGGAGGCACTGCACTCCGTGGAAGCCTTCGGTCCGGTTTCCTCCGTGGTCGGCTACGAAGACACCGCCGACGCCGTGCGGCTGGCTGCCCTGGGCGGCGGTTCGCTGGTGGCCACTGTCTGCAGCAACGACCCGGAGACCGTCCGTGAGGTTGTTGCCGGCATCGCCGGCCACCACGGCCGCGTGCACGTCCTGAACCGGGAAACTGCCCGCAGCTCCACCGGCCACGGCTCACCCGTGCCGCACCTGGTCCACGGCGGCCCCGGCCGCGCCGGCGGCGGCGAGGAACTCGGCGGCATCCGCGCCGTCAAGCACCATATGCAGCGCACCGCCATCCAGGGTTCGCCGAACATGCTGACTGCCATCACCGGCGTCTGGCACACCGGTGCGGACCAGAACTTCGACGAAACCCACCCGTTCCGTAAGGATCTGGCCACGCTCAAGATCGGCGACGCGATGGCCTCCGAGCTGCGCGAAGTGACCCTCGAGGACATCACCGCCTTCGCCAACAGCACCGGCGACACGTTCTACGCGCACACCAACCAGGAAGCTGCCGAAGCGAACCCGTTCTTCCCGGGCATCGTGGCGCACGGCTACCTGCTGCTGTCCTGGGGTGCCGGACTGTTCGTGGAGCCTGCTCCGGGACCCGTACTGGCGAACTACGGTCTGGAGAACCTGCGCTTCATCACTCCGGTTGCCGCAGGCGATTCGATCCGCGTGACCCTGACCGCCAAGAAGATCACGCCGCGTGAAACCGACGAGTACGGCGAGGTTGCCTGGGACGCCGTCCTGCACAACCAGAACGACGAGATTGTTGCGACGTACGACGTGCTGACCCTGGTGGAGAAGAAGCGCGCCTAGCCTCCTTCTCCCACGCACATCGAGAGGCCAGTTACGGCTTGTTTGGAGCACCAAACGGGCCGTAACTGGCCTCTCGATGTATGGGGAGGTTCAGAAACGAAGAACGGGATCAGGGCTTGCCGTGCAGGCCGTCGAACATCATGGAGATGATGTCATCGGCAAGCTTTTCCCCGCTGAGGGACCCGCCGGGCTTGTACCACTCGACGATCGAGTTGATGGTGCCGAAGAGCAGCCGGGTAGTGGTGCGGGGATCAATGTCGCTGCGCAGCGAGCCCTCCGACCTGGCAGCGTCCACCAGCTGGGCAACACGCCGGTCGAACTGGCGGCGGCGTTCGAGTGCATCGCGCTCAATGTCGGTGTTGCCGCGCAGCCGCAGCAGCAGCGTGACGAAGGGGAGGCGCTCGGTCAGGACATTGATGGTCCCGCGGAGCACAAATTCGAGGCGGGCGTCGGCCGGTCCGGTGGAAGCCCTCGGGTCGTCCAGGACACCCTCGAGTCCGCCCAGGGCGTTCTCCAGGGCCAGGCGCAGCAGGTCTCCCTTGGACGGGACGTGGTGGTAGATGGCGGACTTCGTGATGCCCAGGTTCTCCGCCAGGATGCCCATGGAAGTCGCTTCGTAGCCGTGGCGGTTAAAGACGTCGACGGCGATGTTCAGCACGGTCTGCTGGTCGTACCCCGGGCGGCCGCGGCGGGAGCCGTTGCCGGCTGCGGCCGCGGAGGACGGGTAACTCTAGGAGCTCGAAGGACTAGGCATCTGGATATTGTCGCCGGGGCGTTCGGTTGGCCGGGCCGCCCCCGGCCAACCGGACGACCATAACGGCCTCTAGGCCGGCTTGTTCTCCTGCTTGCG
>JBELYP010000172.1:0-3399 GCA_040273995.1 Arthrobacter sp. | reverse complement strand
GGATCCGAAGACCGTGATCGGCCCGATCATCAACGCCAAGCAGCTCGAAGGCCTGGAAACCAAGATCAACCAGGCCAAGGAAGAAGGTGCTGAAACCGTCCTGGAAGGCAGCACCAACGGGCAGGTCCTCAGCCCGTGGATCTTCACCGGCGTCACCCAGGACATGGAGCTGGCACGCGAGGAGATCTTCGGCCCGATCGCAGGCATCCAGCGCGCACGCGACGCCGCTCATGCACTGGAACTGGCCAACGCCACCCCGCAGGGCCTCTCCGGCGCAGTCTTCACCGCCTCAGCCGAGGGCGGGCTGCAGTTCGCCCGGAAGCTGCAGGTGGGCATGGCCCACGTGAATGACATGCCTGTCCATGATGAAGTGCACGTAGCCTTCGGCGGGGTGAAGAACTCCGGCCTGGGCCGGTTCAACGGCGAGTGGGCCGTCGAGGAGTTCACTCAGGACCAGACAGTCACGCTCCAGCACGAACCGCGTCAGTACCCGTTCTAGCGGGCTCCTGCCGGTCCCGGGGCAGTCCGGGGCCGGCCAGGAGCGCCGCAGCAATGTCATCGGCGTCGCGCAGGGTCCGGGAACCGGCTGAGGCCGGGGCTCCGGATTCCGCGGCGATCGCGGTGCCCCATTGCACCGAGGAGAGCTGCAGGCCCAGGACGTAGAGGTTCTCCTGGGGTTTGCCCTTGACGTCCAGCGGACGGTACGGCGGCAGTGAAACATCCAGCCCCGGCGTAAGGACGGGCGTGCCGTTGGGCGCCATCATCACCTTGGGCCGGGCTTCTCCGCGGTGCAGCAGATCCGCCAGCAGTGGTGAGAGCGTTGCGTTGACCCGGTTGGGCGGCATCATCGCCTCCACGAGAGTGGTGGCCGCGTACTCACCTGCTACCCAGGGAGAAGACGCGGTGAAGACGGCGCGGGCTTCATCGACGTCGAAACGCGGGTCCGGACCCACAAAGTGGACCAGCCCTGCGCGCACCAGGGCGGCGAGCTGTTCGATCCGTTCCGGCGGCGGCCCGGAGGCCAGCCCCTCCACCAGGGGTTCAAACCAGCCGCGCAGTTCAGTGAGCCAGGATTCCTCCGCCAGTCCGCCGTCGGCCACTACTGCCTTCAGCAGGGAACGGCCGGCGTTCAGCGCACCGATGGCCATCTTCAGCGGGTCGTCCTCGCCCTTCGCGGAGCCGGCAGCGTCGTCCTCCAGATAGCGCAGGATTTCTGCGTCCAGGTCCTCGGGACCGGCGAACGGACGCCGGCCCAGCGGCTGGGCAAGGGCTTCGAGGCTGGTCCGGTACTCGGACGGAACACAGCGCGCCAGCACGTCCTCCTTGGCGGCGTCCCAGTCCGGTCCCTCCACACTGAGCGCGGCATCCAAATCGGCCAGGAAGTCCGCGGCCGGAACGGTGAGGCACTGCGGGGTGGTCCGGGCAAGCGTCGAGTAATACGCCCACACCGCGTCGCGGTGCAGCAGCGGCCAGAAGTCATGGTCAAAACCGGGCTGGATACCCTCCGCGGCGAACCTGCCCGCCGATTCCTCGGTGAACCAGCGGAGCTTAACGCTGCGCGGCACATAGCTGTCCAGCTTTGCCTTGGCGCGGTACGGGGTTCCGCGGCGCGATGCGGCGACCAGTACCGGCTCGCGTCCGGACGGTTCGTAGCGCAGCGAGCGCCCCGCGGGTTCGCCGGTGGGCACAAACGCTCCACCCCGGCCCAGGGTCACGTGCGCCATGATGTCGAAGAAATTCAGTCCCAGACCGCGGACCAGTACCGGTTCCCCGGCCGGGAGCACGGAGAAATCCGCGTCCGACGGAACGGCCGGCGGCAGGTACTTCAGTCCCAGCCGGGAAGCGGCGTCGCTCAGCCGGTTCTGTTCGGGTGTCAGCGCCGCCGGAAGGTGGCCCATGGCCAGCACGACGGCGTCCGCAGCCAGCGGCTCCTCTCCGGCAAGTTCAATCTCGAATCCGGACCCGGTACGGTGCAGTGCCAGCGCTTCGGCCCGGTGATGGACGACGACGGCGCCCGCCTGGGCGGCAGCATCCACCAGATGCGCGTAGGTCCATTCCAGATACCTGCCGTACAGGGCGCGGCTGGGGAAGTCGGCAGGGCCAAGGCAGGCGATTTCCTCCCGGTCCCCGGCGCTCAGCGCAGGTGCCGGGTCCTGGGCCATCAGGCGCACCCACTGTCCCAGCGAGAGCCCTGTGGCTGAGGGAGCGAGTTCTTCGGCTGTCCGCCCAGCGGGGACCACCGTAGGGAAAAGGCAGGGGGTGTTCATCAGGAACTGCCGGGACTGGCTGGTCCGCCACACATGCCCGGGCCCCGGGTTGAACGGATCAACCATGCTGACCTGCAGCACAGGCCGGTCCGCAGCCGGCAGTTCCAGGTAGCGGGCAAGCAGCCGGTCAAGGACCGAGACACCGCGCGGACCGGCACCGATCACGGCAACGCGGAGGGTTTGGCCTTTGTCCATCCTTCTAGGGTATCCGCCGGCCAGCGCTGACCTGCGCGGACCTTTGTCCCGGACCAGGTCCGGCTCATGCGAAGGTCAGGAAAACAAACGCGGCCGCCACGAAGATCCCCAGGATCCAGAACCAGCGGTTCACCCGCTTCCGGCGCGCGACGTCCTCCACCGGGATTCGGGATCCGCGGAAAATAAGCACAATCAGGATGACTGCGGCAATGATGCCGGCCAGCGAAAGCACCGGAGCGAGGATCGACACGGCAGGGTTCCTCTCGCGGTGGGGTCTGCGTGCCCAGAACACTACGCGCCGCCCGGGAACGGCGGAACGGTGCCCGCCCCGATGGCCGCAGGCAGGACGCAACTGCTGGTTTCCGTTATTGCTCGGCCAGCCCCCGTTACTCGTCACGGCGCCCGAAGCGCGCCCTTCTGCCGGACCGGGGCGGGAGCACGAACGAATTCCTGGGCAAATCTGCATGATTCCGTCCAGGGCAGTCCAGCCGCCACACTAGGCGGACATGCAGAACATTTGCACCCGAGAACATCTCTGCGCCCGCATTGCGGGAATATGATGAATCATGACCAAAGGCAGCACTACAGCGGACAGCCCTGCCATTATCCCCGGAGGTCTCGGCTGGGCTCTGGGCATGCTGGCGGGCTGCTACCAGTCCAGAATGGAATCCGCGCTGGAAGGCACAGCCGGAGGGCTGCGCGGCTTCCAGGTTCTCTCAACGGTGGTTCACTTTGAGCCCCCAAACCAGCAGGCCCTGGGCGTCCATCTTGGCATCGACCGTACTGTGCTGACCTACTTGATCGACGCACTCGCGGAAGCCGGGGACGTAGAACGCATCCCCGATCCTGCGGACCGCCGGGCCCGCAAAGTGGTCGCTACCAAGGCCGGCCGCGCACGCCTGGCGTCCCGCGAGGAACGGGTTGCCGCTGCCGAGGC
>JBELYP010000171.1:0-3495 GCA_040273995.1 Arthrobacter sp. | reverse complement strand
CTTCGTCAACGTGCATGGGAGGGAACATGCCGTCGCGGTACCAGTCCAGGTGGCCGGAAACCTCGTACAGGTGTCCCTTGGTGATGTGCGGGGTGTAGACGAACTCGTAGCCGGCCTCGGTATGGCGCTGGCGGGAGTAGTCCTCCATCGCCTTGCGGATGATGCCGCCCTTGGGGTGGAACACGGGCAGGCCGGAACCGAGCTCGTCCGGGAAGGAGAACAGGTCCAGTTCAGTGCCGAGCTTGCGGTGGTCGCGGCGCTCGGCCTCGGCGAGGCGCTCCTGGTAGGCCTTCAGGTCATCCTTGGTGGGCCACGCGGTGCCGTAGATGCGCTGCAGCTGCTGGTTGGCCTGGTTGCCCAGCCAGTACGCGGCAGCGGAGCGGGTCAGCGCAAAGGCGTTGGAGATGAGCTTGGTGTTCGGCAGGTGCGGGCCCCGGCACAGGTCGCACCAGACGGTGTCCCCGGACTTGCGGTCCACGTTGTCATAGATGGTGATTTCACCGGCGCCAACCTCAATGTTCGCGCCTTCACCGGCTTCCTCGGCGCCGTCCTTCTTGCCGAGCAGCTCGAGCTTGTACGGCTCGTTGGCCATCGCTTCGCGGGCTTCTTCTTCGCTGACCACGCGGCGGACGAACTTCTGGTTCGAGTTGACGATCTTCTGCATCATCTTCTCGAGGGTCTTCAGGTCTTCCGGCGTGAAGGGCTCGGCTACGTCGAAGTCGAAGTAGAAGCCGTCCTTGATGTACGGGCCGATGCCCAGCTTGGCGTCGGGGCGCAGCTGCTGCACGGCCTGGGCCATGACGTGGGCGGTGGAGTGGCGCAGGACGTTGAGGCCGTCTTCGGAATCGATGGTTACCGCCTCGATGCTCTGGCCGGGGGCCAGCGGGGTGTCGAGGTCCTTCAGGACGCCGTCAACACGCATGACCACGACTTCGCGGCGCTCAAAAAAGAGCTGAGCACCGGTGGTGCCAGTATCCACCGTGGTCTCTTCGCCGTCGACGATGAGGGTGAACTGTTCCGGCACTGACACGTTGTCTCCTTGATTCGTTTGTACTGGCGCTTGAGCACGGGTTTGCCCGTGCAGCTATGGTGCGCGCCCTTACGATGTTATCCGCTGTTCTTCAGCCCGACCAACCGGCCGCGCGGCCGGTTGGCCCTGCCGCCGGTGCCCGGTGCGGGACTGCCTGCGCCCGGCGCGGGGCCCTTTCCCGGCTCCGGCATCCGCGGCAGCGGCAGGGAGGCTGTGTCCGTGAGGTCCCAGGCCTGGAGTGCCTGCAGGCTCATCCCCCGCGGCCCGGTGCGACGGGTCAGCCCGCGGATCAGCATCAGTTCGGTGCCGAAAAGCAGCGGGCCGGTTTTCTCCTGCGCCTCGGTGAAGAATGTGCAGTCCACGCAGCCGGTGCCGTCGTCCAGGCTGATGAAGACCACCCGGCGTCCGCCGCGCATCGGCGGGGTCTGGGTGGCCACCCGGATACCGGCCACCAGGACCTCGGAGCCGTTGCGCAGCCCCAGCAGCGAATCGGCCTTGGTCACACCCAGTTCGGCAAGCAGCGGCTCATAGCTGTCCACCAGATGGGCGCTGACGTCGACGGCGAGCAGGTCCAGTTCGGTGCGGACCCGCTCCGGCAAGGTGGGTTCAGGCAGCTGCGGCACCAGGTTTGCCAGCTCGGTGTCCCCCAGCGGAAGCGCCAGCTGTCCCGGAATCGGATCGTATTTGCGGGTGCCGGACTTTCCGGATGTTTCGGCAAGGTGCTGCAGCAGGTCCGCCCGGGTGCCCCGGGAACCTGTCTCGCGGGACAGCGGGTCGAAGGCACCAAGCTGCGCCAGCCGCTGCATCGAGGGCCGGGACAGTTTGGCGCGGGCACGCAGATCCGCCAGGGAATCGAACGGCTGCCCGGCGGCGATCCGCCGGACTTCCGCGGCGGAGAGCCCGTAAATGCCGGCGAAACTGAGCCTGATCCCGAACCTGCCGGGGCTTGCCCTGCTCCCGGGCCCGCCGGGAACGGGCGGAACCCACTCCACCCGGTACTGTTCCCCGCTGCGGTTGATATCCAGCGGCAGGATGGGAATGCCCATCCTGCGGGCTTCTGCAACCAGCAGCCGGCGGGGGTACATGCCGGGGTCGTGTTCGAAGATTCCGGCAAGGAATGCCTCGGGATGGTGGGCTTTCAGCCAGGCGGACTGGTAGGTGGGGACGGCGAAGGCCGCGCCGTGGGCCTTGCAGAAACCGAAGCTGCCGAAGGCCTTCAGTGTTCCCCAGACGTTGTCGATGGTCTGTGAATCGTAGCCGCGCTTTTCTGCCGCCTGCCGGAAGAAATCCTCCACTCCCTGTTCTGCCGCAGGGTTGCCCAGCAGCCGGCGCAGTTCATCTGCCTTGGCCAGGCCGCAGCCGGTGAAGACGTCGAAGGTCCGCAGCACCTGTTCGTGGAAGACCGTCACTCCGTGGGTTTCTGCCAGCACCGGGCGCAGTGATTCGTGCGGGTACACCGCCGGGGCCCAGCCGTGGCGGTGTTCAAGGAACGGCCGCACCATGTCTGATTTCATGGGCCCGGGCCGGAACAGGGAAATGTCGATAATCAGGTCGTTGAAGTCCCGCGGTGCCATCTTGCCCACCAGCTCCCGCTGCCCGGGTGACTCAATCTGGAAACAGCCCAGGGTGTGGGTGCTGCGGATCAGTTCAAAGGTTGGTTCGTCATCCAGCGGAACGGCATCCAGGTCAATCCGCCCGTCCTCGGCGATCCAGTCCGGGCGCGGTTCGGTTTCCTTCACGTGTTTTCCGGCCCGGGCGACGTCGTCTCCGCCGGAGTGGACGCGGACCACCTCGTTCAGCGCGAAGGCCATGGCGGACTGCATCCGCACACCCAGCACATCCAGCTTGAGCATGCCCATGGGATCCATGTCGTGTTTGTCGAACTGGGACATCGGCAGGCCCAGCCCGCTGGGCTGCACCGGCGTGCGGTCCAGCAGGGACGTGTTCCCCAGGATCACTCCGCACGGATGCATGGAAATGTGCCGTGGCAGCCGGTCCAGCCGTTCGGTCAGGTCCACCAGCAGATCCAGCTGCCGGTTCTGCTGCACGGCTTCGGCAACGCCGCGCAGTTCGGGTTTTTCCGCGAGCGCCTCACGGAAGTGGCTCGCCGAGAAGCGCCACAGCGCCTTGGCCACGGCTCCGATCTCCTCTTCGGGCAGGCCCAGGGCCAGTCCGGCGTCGCGGACGGCTCCGCGTGCCCGGTAACCGTTCTGCATGCTCATCAGGGTCACCCGCTGGGCGCCGAAGCGTTCAAAGATGCGGTGGTACACGTTGTGCCGTTCGGCGCTTTCAACGTCAATGTCGATGTCCGGGAGCGTGGAGCGGTCCCGGGAGAGGAAACGTTCAAAGATCAGGTCGTGTGCCAGCGGGTTCACGTGGCTGATGCCCAGCAGATAGTTCACCAGCGAGGAAGCCCCTGATCCCCGTGCCGCTGCCCGCACCCCCATGTCCCGGATCATGGTGGA
>JBELYP010000170.1:0-3515 GCA_040273995.1 Arthrobacter sp. | reverse complement strand
CGGCGCTAGCGCGTCTTCCACGCAGTGATGACGCCGGTACGAGAGCACTTATTAAGCTCAAGCATAATCTAGGTCCCACCTGTTGCGGGATCAATTTAGGTTCCCCTACAGTGTGACCTGGCTTACACTGCGCAGGTCCGTCAGCGGCGGCGCACTCGTGTCTGCACCCTGCCGGCAGGGAACTCTCAGCTAACCTTGGCACTGATGAGTACCGAAATGACAAATGTGAACCCGGAAGCGGCTGCGGGCGCCGACATATTCGACCGCTTCTACGGCGTGATTCCGGCCGGGGGAGTGGGGACCCGGCTGTGGCCGCTCTCCCGTGCCGCCGCTCCGAAGTTCCTCCACGACCTCACGGGTTCCGGATCCACGCTGATCCGCGCGACGTACGACCGCCTGGCCCCGCTTTCCGAGGACCGCGTCATGGTGGTGACCGGCCAGCTCCACCGCGCCGCGGTCCTGGCGCAGCTGCCGGAAATCAGCCAGGAAAACCTGGTCCTGGAAAATGAGCCGAAGGACTCAGCGGCGGCCATCGGCCTCGCCGCTGCCATCCTGTACCAGCGTGACCCGTCAATCATCATGGGCTCCTTCGCGGCGGACCAGGTGATTACCCCTGTGGAGGTCTTCCAGGAAACAGTCCGGGAAGCCATCCACACGGCCGCCCAGGGATACATCGTCACCATTGGCATCCATCCGACACATCCCTCCACCGGGTTTGGCTATATCAAGGCCGGGGAGGCACTGGAGATCGACGGCGCGCCGAGCGCCCACGCCGTCGTCGAGTTCGTCGAGAAGCCCTCCGAAGACACTGCCCGCGGTTACCTGCGCAGCGGCAACTACAGCTGGAACGCCGGCATGTTCGTCGCACCGGTAGCACTGATGCTCAAGCACCTGCTGGAAAACGAGCCGGAACTGCACGCCGGGCTAATGGAGATTGCCGAAGCCTGGGACACGGAAAACCGCAGGGAAGTGGTGCTGAGGGTCTGGCCCACTCTGCCCAAAACCGCCATTGACTATGCAGTAGCTGAACCTGCTGCGGCCGCAGGGGACGTTGCCATGATCCCGGGCATCTTCAGCTGGGACGATGTAGGGGACTTCGCCGCCATCGGCCGGCTGAACCCGGCGGCGGAAAACAGCGAATTGACCGTCATGGGTGAAGGCGCACGCGTCTACTCCGAGGACGCCTCGGGCATTGTGGTCTCCGATACGAAGCGGGTGATCGCCTTGATCGGCATCGAGGACGTGGTGATCGTGGACACGCCTGACGCGCTGCTGGTGACCACCAAGGACCACGCCCAGGAAGTCAAGAAGGCCGTGGAGCACCTCAAGGCGAGCGGCGACACGGACGTCCTGTAGCCCGGGGGCAGACGCTGGTTAAAGCAGTATCCGACGCGACAGTGCCGGGCCGCCGGGCTCACGTTCTTGCGCTGTGGGAAGTCTTAAAGTCATCCGGTTCCCGCAGACCAGCACAGGTTGGCTAACCTTGAATACGTGCAAACAACCCCACTTACCAGTTCACCCGTTCCGTCTATTCGGGGCAGTGTTGCTCCGATTCTGGGTGAGCTGATCGACTTCCGGCGGGATCTGCACTCGCACCCCGAGCTCTCGCACAAGGAATTCCGCACCACCGACCGGATCGTCGAGACGCTGGAGGCAGCCGGCCTGCAGCCCAAGCGGTTGGAGAACACCGGCGCCTATGTGGACATTGGAGAAGGGCCGATCGGCCTGGCACTGCGCGCGGACATCGACGCGCTGCCGGTCCTGGAAGAAACCGGCCTTCCCTACGCCTCAGTGAACACCGGCATAGCGCACGCCTGCGGCCACGACATCCACACGACGGTCATGCTCGGTGCCGCCAGGGTGCTGGCCAAGCTCGACGCCGAGGGTGCCCTTGGCGGGCGTATCCGGGTGATCTTCCAGCCGGCGGAGGAAGTCATGCCCGGCGGCGCGCTGTCCGTGATCGAGCAGGGAGTGCTTTCCGGAGTGCCGCGCATCCTGGCGCTGCACTGCGACCCGCGCGTCGACGTCGGGCAGGTGGGCACCCGCATCGGTGCCATCACCTCTGCCTCCGACACCATCCGGATTGAACTCTCCGGCCAGGGAGGCCACACGTCCCGGCCGCACCTGACCCAGGACCTGGTGTTCGCGCTGAGCCAGATTGCCGTCAGCGTTCCGGCCATCCTGTCCCGCCGGATCGACGTCCGCAGCGGCGTCTCCGTGGTGTGGGGACAGATCCACGCAGGATCCGCCCCGAACGCAATCCCCGGGCACGGTTTCATGGCCGGCACCATGCGCTGCCTCGACGCCGAAGCCTGGCACGCTGCCGGGCAGCTGCTCGACGACGTGGTCCGCGAAGTAGCCGCACCCTACGGGGTAGAGGTGGCCCTGGAGCACACCCGCGGCGTCCCGCCGGTTATCAACTCCGAGGCCGAAACCGGCCTGATCGAAGCCTCCGCCCGCGCAGAGCTTGGGGAGGACTCAGTAGTCCTGACCCCGCAGTCCATGGGCGGGGAGGACTTCGCCTGGATGACCCAGGCCATCCCGGGCGCCATGATGCGCCTGGGCACCCGGACACCGGGAGGGGAAACCTTCGACCTGCACCGCGGCGACTACAACCCGGACGAACTGGCGATTAGCTGCGGCGTCTCCGTCATGGCTGCCGCGGCTGTGCGTGCCGCCCGGGGCCTGCGGCACTGATTCCGCCCTCCCCGGCAGTAACTCATGCCGGGGACACCTCCGGCGCACCCTATTGATAACAACATGTAAACAAATGCTCCCCGGAGCACTTCTTCGCACAGTGGTACGCGACACATGCACTATGGTTAGGTCTTGCTGCGCTCCATGAGGGAAGGAGCGCGCACCACACGCACCTGTGAAAGGCCCTCCCGTCCGGCGGGCCGCCGCGCAGTTCAGGCGGTGGAACACTTTTCTTTTCTGGAGGAACATTGAAGAATTTCCCGCGCGGCTTCAAGCGCAATGCCGGTGTATCCGCCGCCATGCTGGGCGCGTCGGCGCTTCTGCTGGCCGGCTGCGGTGCCGCCCCGGAGGAAGAGTCTGCATCCAGCGGTGAGGCAAGCGCCAACGGCGACTTCCTGGCCTGCATGGTGTCGGACTCCGGCGGTTTCGATGACCGCTCGTTCAACCAGTCCGGCTACGAGGGCCTGAAGGCTGCGGAAACTGACCTGGGCATCCAGGTCAAGACTGCCGAGTCCCAGTCCGAGACCGACTTCGGCCCGAACCTGGACTCCATGGTTGTCCAGAACGGCTGCGACATCACCGTCACCGTGGGCTTCCTCCTCGCCGACGCCACCCAGGAAGTGGCAGAAGCAAACCCGGAGAGCCACTTCGCCATCATCGATGACAACTCCATCGAGCTGGACAACGTCAAGCCGATCATTTACGACACGGCCCAGGCTGCATTCCTGGCCGGCTACGTAGCTGCCGGAACGTCCGAGACCGGCAAGGTTGCCACCTACGGCGGCATCAACATCCCCACCGTGACCATCTTCATAGAC
>JBELYP010000169.1:0-3577 GCA_040273995.1 Arthrobacter sp. | reverse complement strand
AGCAGATGCCGCGGCTTGTCCTCGGGAAGCTCCTCGGTGCACCAGCGGACAATCGTGCCCAGGTTCTCCTTCTCCAGTGCGCCGCCGATGCCAAAGCCGTCGAAGCCCATGGCTCCCAGGTCCCGGGACGCTTTGCGGCGCAGGTCCTCATACTGGGCTCCCTGCAGGACGCCGAACAGGGCCTGGTAGGGGCGGTGTGAACGCTCCTCGGTGAGCCTGCGGTGCTCAACCAGGCAGCGTTCGGCCCACAGCCGGGTGCGTTCCAGGGACCGTTCCTGATAGCCGCGGGAGTTGAGCAGAGTAGTGAGCTCATCGAACGCGAACATAATGTCCGCGCCCAGCTGGTGCTGGACCTGCATGGAGATTTCCGGGGTGAAGCGGTGCTTGTCTCCGTTGAGGTGGGACTTGAACCAGACGCCGTCGTCATCGATGTGGGCCAGGCGCTCCTTGCCGGGCGCGACGTCGTCGTCCGCTCCGGTGGCGTGGGTAGTGCCGTCGGCGTTCATGTTGATGACCTTCTTGAAGCCGGCGCCCAGGCTCATAACCTGGAATCCGCCGGAGTCGGTGAAGGTGGGGCCGGGCCAGTTCATGAACTTGCCCAGCCCGCCGGCCTCGTCGAGGATGTCCGCGCCGGGCTGCAGGTAGAGGTGGTAGGCGTTGGCCAGCACTGCCTGGGCACCGAGCTGCGCGACGGACTCCGGAAGCACGGCCTTCACGGTGGCTTTGGTGCCGACGGCGATAAACGCGGGAGTCTGAATCTCACCGTGCGGGGTGCTGATTACGCCCGTGCGGCCTTGGAACTCGCCGCCGTTCTCCTTGGCGCGGGACGCGGAGTCGGGAGCGGTTTCACGCAGGCGCTTACCGAGGGCAAAGGAAAAACCGGAGCTGGACACTCTTCCATTTTGCCTTACATCCGGTGGGGGCCCTCCGCACCCGGTATCCGCGCGGGCCGGGAGAGAGCCAGTGCACAGAACCCGGGTCGTTTCGGCCGCCAAGCGTAAGGTGAAGAAGGCGGGCCGCCGGAAGTCCCGCCGCCGGAAATGCTTGAAAGGCCCCCGAAGTTCCCTTGAACCACCTGCGTGAAATGTTTGTCCTTGCCCCTGCCCACAATGACCACCGTGTGGGCATCCGATGCGGCATCGGCATAGGCGTCCCGCTCGCCGTCCTGCTGGTCCTGGGCAGGGTCGATCTGGCGATCTTCGTGGCCTTCGGCGCGTTCACCAGCATCTACGGCCGCAATGAGCCGCACCGCCAGCGGCTGGGACACCAGGTGCGCGCCGGGGTGCTGATGTTCGCCGTGATTTTGGCCGGCGCGCTGTCCTCCCTGCTGGACCTGGATGCCTGGGGCATCGTTGCCGGCACTACGGCCGTTGCCGGGCTGGCGACCGTGGTTACAGGTTACTGGCGCCTGCGCCCGGCGGGATCGCTTTTTCACATCTTCGCCTACGCCGCCATCGCCTCCGTGCCCGCGCATCCTCCGTTGTGGCAGGGCATGCTCGCGGCCGGTGCCACCATCGCCTTTGCCATCCTGCTGGGTATGTCCGGAATGCTCCTGCAGCGGTACCGGACTCCGTGGGACAAACCGCTGCGTCCCGGATTCACCGCCGCACAGCAAACGGCGCTCTGGGCCGACGGCGCGCTGTATGCAGTGGCTGCCTCAGCCGCGGGCAGCATCGCCACCTGGCTGGGCATTGGGCACAACTACTGGGCCATGGTCGCAGCAACGGTTCCGCTGGTCGGGGCGACTTTCCGCCACCGGATCCACCGGGGCCTCAACCGTATGCTGGGAACCTTCGGCGGGCTGGGGATCACCGCAGTGATTCTGTTCGCCGGACTGGCACCCTGGCAGCTGGTCCTGGTCATCGCTGTGCTGCAGTGCGGAGCGGAGCTGTTCATTGCCCGCAACTACGCGCTGGCACAGGTAGTCGTTACTCCCTTGGCGCTGCTCAGCACGGAACTGTCCCGCCCCAGCGACCCGGCTGTGCTCATTCAGGACCGGGCGGTGGAAACCGTCATCGGAGCGCTGGTGGGCATGGCGCTGGTTCTGCTGCTGCAGCTGAAGGCCCGCCGGGGCAGCCGGGCTAAGCAGGCCGGCCGGGCAAACCCGGCCCCGGCCTAAAGATCCAGGTTCAAACCCCGCACCGCACTGAGCTCAGTGCGGATACGGCGCTGGAGCTCGGCGTCGGAATAGGTCTGCGAGCCGCCGTGCGCCCGGAGGTAGAGCAGGGTGTTCAGGCGCAGGATGCGCCAGTCCCGTTCGCTGTGCTCATCCCCGGCCTCGGCCGCCCGCTGGATTTCACGGTCATACAGGTTCGGTTCGTTGAGCTGGCGCTGCAGCAGCTCTGCGGAGAGCTTGGCCTTCAGCGGATCGGACTCCGCGTTATCCCCGGCCCGGACCGCCTGTGCGAAGGCCACGGAGGTCTCAAGCTCTCCGGACTCGTGGGTGATGTGGGCCGCCAGGGCGAGGGCTCCCTGGATCCAGTTCCAGCGGCCGTAGTTGCCGTCGAAGCCCAGGCCGGTGATGAGGGAGCAGACGGCCAGGGCGTTCTCGGCGTCTCCCAGATCCACATACAGGGTGTGGGCCAGGTCCCGGACATCCTGCAGGTTGCTGCCGGCCTTGACGTTGAGTCCGCGGCTGAGCCGGGAGGTGAGTTCCTTTACCGCGCGGTCATTGGGGTGGGCGGCGGCAGCGGCAGCCAGGACGGCGGCGTAGGTTTCCTCTTCGGTGGGGATGCTGCGGACGGCTTCCGAGGCATTCTTCTCCGGCGCGGGGGCGGCTACGCGCACCGCTGCCCCGTAGGCGATCCGCAGGGTTTCCCCGTCTTCGAGTTCGGCAACCACGAGGGCCGGGTTGCCGAGGTCGTCTTCCTCGACGTGGACGGCTGCCAGCGGTGCCAGGGTCAGCTCATCCAGGACAAGCCGCTGTCCTGGTACAAGCAGTTCGGCATTGACCCGGAAGGCATACTTATCCGGCACACTCATCGACATGGCTGTTCCTTAGCGCTCGAAGCTCGGCCCCAGTATATAAACGTAGGGTAACGGGTTACCGGCCCCAGCCGGCGGACGCCAGCGCCTGGCGCAGCAGGTCGCCGCGGCCGCCGGAGAACTCCGAGTAGATGGCAGGGCTGAGCGCCTCTTCGGGGGTAAGCCAGGACAGTTCGAGTGCGTCCTGCCGCGGATCGCATTCGCCCGTTACCGGAATCAGGTAGGCCAGCGCGACGGCGTGCTGGCGTTCATCGGTCAGTCCCGTCTGGGACGGGGACGGGAAATACTCGGCGACGGCGAACGGGGCCAGGCTGGGAGGCAGCTGCGGCAGGGCCATGGGGCCAAGGTCCTTTTCAAGGTGCCGCAGCAGTGCGGCGCGGATGGTCTCCCGGTACATCACCCGGCCGGACACGAACGTACGGACCATCTTGCCCTCCGGTGTGGCCTGCAGCAGCAAGCCCACCTCGGTTACGTATCCCAGCGGATCGCACCGCACCGGAACAGCCTCCACGTAGACCATGGGAAGCCGCTGCCGTGCTTCATGGAGGTCCTCCTCCGAAAGCCAGCCGGGATACGGGTCAGGAGTACGTAC
>JBELYP010000168.1:0-3592 GCA_040273995.1 Arthrobacter sp. | reverse complement strand
CGGGAAGCGGCGCTCCCCTGTCGTGTGTATGCGTGGTCCACTGTACACGCAGTGCCGCGTGGAATCCGGGTGCGGCAGGTAGCGTAGGGGGAAACACCAACGCACAACACCAAGGAGCACTTATGAACCTGATCCTGAAACTGCTGGGTACCGGTGTCAGCGTGGGCGCAGGACTGGCCTCCGCAAAGATCCTGGACTTCGTCTGGACCAAGGCCACGGGCAATGAGCCGCCCAAGGACAAGGACGGTGCCCTGGACGCGAGCCTGCGCTCAGCAGTCGTCTTCGCACTGGTTTCCGGTGCGGTCAGCCAGGTCATCCGGGTGCTGACCAACCGCGGCACGCAGCGCGCAATCGCCCGCTACAACCGCACCCCCGAGGTCGTCTAACCCGCATCCACGAGATACCAGAAACTGCCCGTATGAGCGGGCAGTTTCTGCTATCTGGATGAACGTATGCCCCGCAGCGTCAGCCTTCGCGGCTGCGCCCGGGCGGCCGGTTGGCAGCTTCCGCTTCGGCACGCGTGCGTGCAAGATCCTCATCGCTGAGATCACCGGTGTAGTAGGTGCCGTCCGGCTCCTGCCCGGGATCGTCGTCGATCTTCGGATCCGCTTCGGAGTCAGCGGCTTCCTTTTCCTCGGTAGCTTCAAACATCAGCTGCTGTGCCCGCTCGACGACGTCATCCAGCTCATCGATGGTCAGCAGCTCCGGCCGCAGGTGCTTGGTGCGGTAGCCGGCACGTCCCACCATGTGGGCGGACACGGGTGCGGTGAGCAGCATAAAAATCCAGCACAGGGCCAGGACCGGCAGCAGTACCCAGCTGCGGAACTCCACGGCCATGGCCAGCAGGAAGAGCAGCAAACCGAGCACCTGCGGCTTGGTGGCCGCGTGCATTCGGCTCATCAGGTCGGGGAAGCGGGTGAGGCCGATCGCTGCGGCGAAGGACATGGTGGCACCACCCAGCAGCAAAGCCGCCACGATCACGTCAATCATGGTTTCACTCATGGCTACCTCCGGTCCGTCACGAAGCGGGCAACCGTCACGGAGCCGATGAAGCCGATCAGGGAAATCGCGACCAGCAGGGCAAGGTAATCGAGGTTCCGGTTCACGACCATGTCCACTATCAGGGCACCGCCTACGATGGCCAGCAGTACGTCGGCGGCAAGGACACGGTCAAGGATCGAAGGTCCGCGGACAATGCGAAAGATGGCACCGGCGGCCGAGACGGCCAGCATAACGGACACGATGATGATGGCTGCAGTCATCGGCTGACCTCCCCTTCGCGCAGCTCCTTGAGGTCCTTTTGTTCTGCCCGGACCAGTGCCAGATCTTCCCGGGTCCCCATCATGCGGATCAGCCAGGACTCGGTGGCACGCACGTCATCACGGACCTTTTCCGCTGCTTCCTGGCTGTTCACGCCCAGGCAGTGCAGATAAAGGGTGGAGGTGGAACGGTCCACTTCCACCACCAGCGAGCCCGGGATCAGGGAGAGTGCGTGGCCGGTGGCGGTGACCAGCAGGTCCGAGTGGCTGCGCAGCTTCACCGCGACCACGGCATTCTTGATCCGCGGCCCGTGGACGGTGGCCAGCCAGAGGACGTGGACACTCGCGATCACCAGTTTGTAGAGGAACCGGACCCCGAAGCCCGCCGCGTACAGGACGTTGAACCGGCCGGACAGGTCCACCGGAGGCAGGTAGAAGATGTTGGTGACAACAAACGCGATGATGGCACCAAACACCAGGTTGCCCAGGCTGAAGTCCTGCCAGAGCGCTCCCCAGAGGAGCACCAGCCAGATGATCAGCGGCAGTTCCTTCAGCAGCGGAATCCGCGGGTGGTTGCGCATGCGGGCCTTTTGAGTCACGGTGCGCTCCCTTCGCCGAGGACTGCTTCAATGTACGGCGTGCGGTCCAACAGGTCCTGGGCTGCGTCATCGCTCAGCGAGAACAGCGGACCGGCCAGCACAGTGAGGGAGACACCCAGGGCCACCAGTCCCACCGTGGGGTAGACCATGGACTTCGGCAGCAGGTTCACGGTGGAACGGCCGCCGAAGCGTCCGCTGCTGTGCCCGCTCACGTTCCCGGAGTCGCGGACAGTGCTGCCGTCCGTTGTTGTGGCCAGCAGGATCGGGTCCGGATGGACTGCGTCTTCGGGAGTGCGCCAGAACGCACGGTTCCAGACGCGCGCCATCACCAGCAGGGTCAGCAGTGAGGTCAGCACGGAGGCGGCAACCAGCACGTACGCCAGCGGCGTACCCAGCTCGACGCCGGCCTGCATCAGGCCCAGCTTTCCGAGGAAGCCGGAGAACGGCGGAATCCCGGCGAGGTTGATGGCGGGAATGAAGTACAGCACTGCCAGCAGCGGCGAGAGCCGGGCCAGTCCGCCCAGGCGGTCCATGTTGGCCGTTCCGCCGCGCCGTTCGATCAGGCCGGTCACCAGGAACAGGCTGGTCTGGACGGTGATGTGGTGGACCACGTAGAACACCGCCGCACCGATGCCCACGATCGAGGCGATCGCCAGACCGAACACCATATAGCCGATGTGGCTGACCAGGGTGAAGGAGAGCATACGTTTGATGTCCGTTTGCGCCAGCGCGCCCAGGATGCCCACCAGCATGGTCAGTCCGGCCACCACCATCAGCAGCGTGTTGATCCGGTCTCCCGGGAACAACAGCGTCTCCGTGCGGACCATGGCGTAGACGCCAACCTTGGTCAGCAGACCGGCGAATACCGCAGTAACGGGTGCCGGCGCGGTGGGATAGGAGTCAGGCAGCCAGAAGGACAGCGGAAACACGGCGGCCTTGATGCCGAAGGCAACCAGCAGCATCAGGTGCAGCATCATCTGCGTTCCCGGATCCAGCTCGCCCAGCTTGATGGCAAGGTCTGCCATGTTCACGGTGCCGGTCGCGGCGTAGATCATGCCAATGGCGGTAAGGAAGAGCACAGAGGAAATGACGCTGACGACGACGTAGGTCACGCCGGCGCGGATCCGGGGCGTAGTGCCGCCCAGGGTCATCAGCACGTAGCTGGCAGTCAGCAGGATTTCGAAGCCGACGTACAGGTTGAAGAGGTCACCGGCCAGGAAGGCGTTCGAGACGCCTGCCACCAGGATCAGGTAGGTCGGATGGAAGATTGAGATTGGTCCGTCTTCATCGCCGTCGGTCATACCCTGGCCGGCGGCGTAGATAAGCACCGCAAGGCTGATGGCCGTGGACACCACGAGCATCAAGGCGGAGAACTGGTCCACCACCATGGTGATGCCGAACGGCGGCATCCAGCCGCCCAGATTCACTGCCTGCGCTCCGGTTTCCCAGACTGCCGCCAGCAGGAAACACTCCAGAGCCAGGGTCAGGGTCAGCACGCTGATGGAGACGATCCGCTGGGACCGCTGGTGCCGGATGAGGAGGAAGGCCAGCGCCGCGCCGAGGAACGGCAGGACGACGGCGAGCGGGGCAAAACTGGAAGCGTTCATCGTTTTGCCTCTCCTGTAGGACCGGTGCCCTGGCCGCGCTGCGAGCCGGGTGCTTCTTCGGCCTCGTCAGCCGGCGTGAACTCGGTCGTGTCCTCGGGGACATCGGCGTCGTCTTCCGCGTCGTAGC
>JBELYP010000167.1:0-3866 GCA_040273995.1 Arthrobacter sp. | reverse complement strand
GCCCGGTAGTGGATGAAATCAACGTGGTCTTTGCCACCGACTGGAACATGGAGACGGACGAGAACCTTGAACAGGAACTGAGCCTGTATGAGGGAACGTCCAAGCCCGGCGACATCACCTGTCAGGTGGTTCCCTCCGGCCCCGGTTTCACGACGGAGAACAACCTGCGGCTGTTCACTTCACTGCTGTACTCCGCTTCAGAGCGGATCTCCATCACCAGCCCGTACTTCGTGCCGGATGATTCCCTGCTTTACGCCATTACGACGGCGGCGCAGCGCGGCGTGCAGGTGGAGCTTTTTGTCTCCGAACGCGGCGACCAGTTTCTGGTGGACCACGCGCAGCGTTCCTACTATGAGGCGCTGCTGGATGCCGGCATCCGGATCTGGCAGTATCCTGCGCCGCTGGTGCTGCATGCCAAGCACTTCACCGTGGACAACGAGGTCGCCGTCCTGGGCTCCTCCAACATGGACATGCGTTCCTTCTCGCTGAACCTGGAAGTCTCCATGATGATGTTCGGCGGGAACATTGTGCAGAAGATGCGCCAGATCGAGGACACGTACCGCGGCCTGTCGAAGGAACTGATCCTTGACGAATGGCGCAACCGCCCCGTCTGGCAGCGCTACGTGGACAACGTTGCCCGCCTCACGGCCACCCTGCAGTAGGCGTCCTAGCCGGCGGGGACCTCTGAGCCGAGTGCACTGAGCACGCCCCGGGCCTTGGTGCGGACCTCTTCGAATTCCGCCTCCGGATCCGACCCGGACGTCACAGCTCCGCCGACGCCGAGGCAGAGCGAAGTGCCGCCGGCCGCGTCCGGCTGCAGCACCAGGGTGCGGATGACTACGGAGAGATCCGCGGCGCCGGTCAGGGAGAAATAGCCGACCGCCCCCGAATAGAAACCGCGGGGCGCCGCTTCCAGGTTGTCCAGGATGGCCATGGTGCTGACTTTCGGCGCCCCGGTCATTGACCCGGCGGGGAAGGCTGCGGCCACGGCCTCGGCCCGGCTGGCCCCCGGAGCGAGCTGCGCATCGATGGTGCTGACCAGCTGGTGGACCGTGGCGTAGCTTTCCACCACGCACAGCCGCGGCATGGTGACCGATCCGGGAACGGCCAGCCGGGAGAGGTCATTGCGCATCAGATCCACAATCATGATGTTCTCGGCACGGTCCTTGATGCTCTCAAGCAGGTCCTGCCGCAGTGCGGCGTCTTCCGCCGGAGCGGACCCGCGCGGGCGGGTGCCCTTGATCGGCTCGGCCCGCAGCGCCCCGCCGGCGGTGACCCGCAGGAACCGTTCGGGGGAGGTGCCCAGAAGAGCCAGCCCGCCCACCCGCAGCAGCGAGCCGCAGGGCGCCGTAAAGCGCCAGTACCTCCTGCGGCGGCACGGGCCCGGGCAGCGACCCCTCCAAAGCAGTGGTCAGGCAGATTTCGTAGCTGTTGCCGTTCCGGATTTCGGCCTGGGCCCGGCGCACCTTGGCCAGATATTCGGCGCGGCTGTCCCGGAACACAAAGCCGGGGCCGCCCGACGGTGCAGGACTATCCGTGGGGCCGGCAGGGCTGGCGGACCGGGCGGACGGGACGGCGTCGAGAATTTGCCGGGCGTGTTCCAGCCAGGGGGTTCCGCTGCCGGGCTCTTCGAGCTCCGGATCATGCAGGACCAGCAGATGGACCCTGCCCAGCAGATGATCCAGCACCACGGCGCGCGCAGCGAAAACCAGGGCAGCGTCCGCGGCGCCCGGTTCCGCCCCGGGTACGGGCTCCCCGGGGTGCGCCGCCCCGCCGGTTTCCCGTTTGAGCCCGTACCCCAGGGCTCCGGCCCAGCCAAGGGCGAACTCGCAGGGGTAGCCCTCCGGCGGGGAAACACGGGGGCTGCCCCACTCGGATTCAAGCCAGCGGAAAAACGGCCCCGGCACGTTGACCTGCACCGGCCCCCAGACCACCCGGGTGCTGCCGGCGCTGTGCACGGCCTGCCGGCCCAGCTCTCCGCCGCCGTCGGCCATAATACTGAACCGGCTGCGCTCGGCGGGGCTGCCGCCGGCACCTGCGGATCCGGCATCGGAGCTGTCCAGCCAAACCGAGTCGGTGCTCCCGCCGAACAGTGCGCTGAACAGGGCCTGCGGATCCGGTGCGCCCGGCAGCGTCTGGACGGAGACTTCGCATCCGGCGGGCGGCAGGCCGAGGCCCGGGGCAGGAAGGGGAAGGGAACGCAGCCCGCGCAGCACGTACTCGTGCAGGGGGAAGGGTGCAGGGCCACTTGAAAGAAGCACCTCGGCCTCGCGTGCCACCGGATCAGTTGCAGCCCAGGCCGCTTCCTGCGCGGCCCACCGGTCCCAGTGCGGGGCGTAGGTCTCGCCGTCGCGGGCCAGGGCACGTTCCTTGCGCAGCGCCTCGGGCGCCTGCACCCACACCACGGCGTCCAGCAGGCTGCGGGCGGCGCGGTGCCCGGCCCCCACGCCTTCAAAAATGACGATCTCCGCAGGTTCGGTTTGCCGCGGCAGGCCGTAGTGCCCGGCCTCCCAGTCCCAGGCCTGCCAGTCTGCGGCCTGGCCGGAAGCCAGCGGTGCCAGCACCTCGCGGCGGTAGTACTCCATGCCCTCCTGCAGTCCGTCCCAGCCGGGGTAGACATCCTCCAGATGGAACACGGCGACGGAACGGTGAACCCGCAGTGCGGCAGCCAGCTCCAAAGCCAGGCTGGTTTTGCCCGCCCCGGAAAACCCGTCGACGCCGATCAGCAGCGGGCGCCCGGCGGCACCAGTCATCGGCTGCGGTCCGTCAAGGCGGCGCGGACGTAGTCCACCACACCGGGTACGGCAGCCTGGATCAGTGCGTAGGACGAGTCGAAGTCGGACATGTCCCCGTACCAGGGGTCCTCGATGCCCTGCTCACTGGCAGGTAGATGCGCTGCCGCAGGATCAAAGCTGCGCAGCATCCGGATCCTGTCCCGGCGCCCGGCAGGCGCCTCGGCCTGGAGATGGGTCAGGTGCCCGTAGTCCAGGGCCAGGATCAGGTCCCGGGAACGGTACCAGTCCGCTTCGAAGGCACGGGCCCGGAAGCTGTCCACGGCCGGTTCCGGGTAGCCGTGCCTGAGCAGCTCGGCGGCGGCGCGGGGGTCCATGGGACGCCCGGCTTCCCAGCCCGTCACTCCGGCGGAATCCACCTTGGTCTGCGCCTGCAGCCCAGCTTCGGACAGGGCATGGGCAAGACTGAACTGGGCCATGGGGGAGCGGCAGATGTTGCCGGTGCACACGGTGATGATGCGGTACATATTTCCAGCCTACCCAGCGCCCGGCGGCAGCCCTCCCGGGAGCGGGCCGGGGCTTAGGCCCTGGCCAGCAGCTCCCCGTTGGGCATCAGGAACCAGCCGTCGGCAGCTTCCGCCCAGCGCTTCCAGCCGTCTGCGATCCGCACGAGGTCTTCCCGGGTTGCCAGGCCGCGTTCCACTGCCTGCTCGGCATAAGCCGAATGAAGCACCCTCTCAGCCCAGGCGCCGGCATGCCAGCGGCGGCGTTCGTCGGTGGCGTAAAGCCAGTTCGACGACGAGGGAACCAGTTCGGTGAATCCGGCTTCCAGTGCCCACGTGATCAGGCGGCGGCCGGCATTGGGTTCGGCCCGGTTGCCCCGGGCGATCTGCTGGTAGGTCTGCATCCATTCCTCCAGTTCCGGAACTTCCGGGTACCAGCTCATGGCGCGGTAGTCGGCGTCGCGGACCGCAACCAGGCCGCCGGGGCGGGTGACCCGGCGCATTTCATGCAGGGCCGCCACCGGATCCGTCAGGTGCTGGAGTACCTGGTGGGCGTGCACCACATCGAAGGTATCGTCCGGGAAGTCGAGGTCATAGACGTTCCCCGGCAGGAACTCCACGTTTCCGGTCC
>JBELYP010000166.1:0-3872 GCA_040273995.1 Arthrobacter sp. | reverse complement strand
CGCCAAGCCCGGACCCCTCAAGCAAAGGAACCGCACGTTGCCCAAGAAGAGCGTCGAAAACACTGCCCTGCGGCTCAAAGCCATTCTCGAGGTCCTGGCCAGCCAGGACCCTTCAGCGGAGAAGAAGACTTCCCGGGCCGAGGTGCTGCGGCAGGCACTGGAACAGGTTCCGCTGGAGGGTACCGAAGCGGAGCTGCTGGCCAGCGGCGTCGCCCGCGGTGAACGCGCCCTGGTCACGGCCAGCACCAAGCTGGTCAAGGCCGGCTGGATCCTGAAGGAGGGGCGGGCCGGCTGGAGCATCACGGCGGAGGGCCGCTCCGCACTGTCCGAGTTCCCCGACGTGGACCACCTGCACGCAGCCCTGAGCGGCAGCAGTCAGTCAGCCGCCGCGGTGACCAGCGCCGAAGCGCACAGCGAAGCGGTGCTGGAGGAAGCCCTCACCGAATCCGACACCGCTGCCGAACCTGTGGGGCAGGCCCGCGGCGCGCACGCGGAAGAGCACTATGAAGGCCCGTCCTTCCCGCAGCCCTCCGCCGTGGCGGTGCCCGGCTCCTTTGGCAGTGCACTGGGCGGGGAAGACTGGGATCCCGCAGCCGAGACCGTTCAGCTGGGCTTCGACCGCAGTGACGAGCTGTGGAAGCTCAGTGTGGACCTCCCGGCGGGGAACTACGAGTTCAAGGCAGCACTGAACCGGAGCTGGGCAGAGAACTACGGCCAGGATGCGCATTTCGACGGCGCGAACTACCGGCTGGAGCACTCAGGAGGACCCGTCACCTTCCTTTACGACCACGCCACGCACACGGTGGTGACCAAACCCGACGGGCTCTAACCGCGGCCTCCGCTGCCGCACACCTGCCCAAGGGGACTATCATCGAGGGCACGGCAACCCGAAGGAGTGCCCATGTTCGAGTACGGCAAGGCGTTCAGCGGATTCGCCGTCAATGATGTTGACTCGGCCCGCCGGTTCTACGGCACAACGCTTCAGCTGCCCTTCACCCAGGCCCGGGGGCGGCTGCGGCTTGAACTGGCGCCGCAGAACCACGTGCTCGTTTACGAGAAGGGCGACCATGTCCCGGCCGCCTACACCGTGCTGAATTTTCCGGTGCAGGACGTGGAAGCGGCGGTACAGGAGCTTGGCGGCCGGGGTGTGGTGTTCGAACTCCTTGGCGGTGCCGGCGATGACGGCATCTTCCGGCGCGCAGGCACGGCCATGGCGTGGTTCCGGGATCCGTCAGGGAACATCCTTTCAATCCTGGAACAGGACTAGCGCGTTTCGTGGCAGGGTGGCGCGATGCCTTCGGGCCGGCAGGCAGGCCGTACCGGCGGATGCTGGCGGCCGCAGCGGCTGCGGGGTCGGCAGCAGGGGTCTACCTCCGTCTAGTCCGTCCCCTGCGGCACGCAGCCGATCCGGGTGCCGGGCACCGGATGCCCGGCGACGCCGTCCTGACCGGCCGTGTGCTGCAGTACACCCGAAGCATCCTCATTCCGGCTCCGGTCGCGGACATCTGGCCGTTCCTGAACCGGATCGGACACGGCCGGGCCGGCTGGTATGTCTTTGACCGGGTGGGACTGCCCGACCAGCGGGAGGCAGACCGGGCGGTGCCGCAGCTGAGGGACCTGGACATCGGCGACCTGCTGACCAGCGGTACCGGCCACCGGCTGCGGATCAAGGAAGTGCAGCCGCGGGAGTGGATGCTCTGGGCCGACGGCGACGGCCGGTCCACCTGGCTGTGGCTGCTGCGGCCGCTGCGGCCAGAACAGACCCTTCTGGTGGTAAGGGCACGCTTCCAGTATGGCCTCCGGCGTCCCGGCGCACTGGCCGCGCTGCCGCTGGACGCCGTCGGCTGGGCCTCCCTGCGGCGGACCGTGCTGGCCGTCCGGGACCGGGCTGTGCTGCGTTCGGCAACCCGGTTGGGGAAGCGCTGACCCGATGCGCGGGCACCGCGATACGGGCGGACAGCGCCCCCTGCTACTTTGGATATATGGAAGAATTTCCCGCCGCACAGCTGCTGCTGGCTGGACCCCGCGGACGGGAACTCTGCCTGGACCTTGCCCGCTCCCTTAACCCGGAACAGCGGACGTTCTCCTGCGGGAGCAGCGCCCCGCTGCCGTCCGGAATGAAGCAGGAAGCCAGGAGAGTTCTTCAGGTGCTGGGGGTCCTTCCGCACCTGCCCGAGATCACCGTTGCACAAGTACTCCAAAGCCTGGACCGCGTCGTGAAAGGCGCCTCCTACTGGCAGCCGCCGTCGGACACCGCGCGCATGCTGGCTGAACCCGAAGTGAGGGATCTCCTCCTTCCGGTGGCCATCGCCGTCGTCCGCGCGCGGCCCCAGTGGTGGCTGGCCCCCGGGGCGCTGACCCAGTACTACGTCCAGTGGATCGCCAGTACGACGATTCCCGGGACGGACCCGCCAACCCTGACCGGCAGCGCCGCCGGACTGCATCGGTGGCGTGAATCCATTGCCGCTGAAGAAGGCAACACGCCCCTGGTTGCCAACTGGACCGGCCGCTGGTGGTCCATCCCTGCGCTCTCGAACGTCCCCGCCACCACCCCGGCGATTCCAGGGAATGGTCCGGCCGGGCTGCAGATGGTCGAAGATCCGCTGCCCTGGGCGACGGCGCGGACCTATCCGCTCAGAGCCGTAGAAGGCGCCCGGATTTACGAGATCCGGGAAGCGCGCAGCTGGCAGGACCTGGTTTCCGCTTATCCGCTGGAAGTGACCCGCTCGCGCGGACGCAGCTGGGCAGTTAGTTCAGGGAACGCGGAGGCAGATACCTGGCTCTGGGCGATCCCCGACTGGCAGGCAGTGGCCCGGGATTACGACGGCGTTCACCTCAGCGTCGCCGGCTACCTGCGCACCGCCGGGAGCGTGCTCGACGCCGCAGGCATGAAAACCATGCTGGCAGGCTGGGCTCCGGCCGAAACCTGGTGGCTCAACGACGTCCTGGTTCCGGCCGGAGAGCCGGTGGACTGGACGGCCACTCCGGACCGTCATGGGTGGCAGGTACAGGCTGCCGCCGCCGTCTGACCTGCCGGCCGGAAAGCTCGCAACGCCCCCCCCAAAAAAACGCCGAGAGGGCAGTTTACGGCTGCTTTGGAGCTTCATTCGAGCCGTAACTGCCCTCTCGGGGGTGGAACTACAGCGGGGGACAGGACCTTAGTGGCCCCGGGCGATCCATTCGTCCAGATGCGGTGCCTCGGCACCGATCGTGGTCGAATCGCCGTGTCCGGTGTTCACCGTGGTCTGCGCCGGCAGGCTCAGCAGGCGCTCCCGGATGGAGTTAATGATGGTGCCGAAGTCGCTGTAGGAACGGCCCGTGGCTCCGGGACCGCCGCTGAACAGCGTGTCGCCGGAGAACAGCACGGGTGTGCTGCCTTCTTCGTCTTCCAGCAGGAAGCAGACCGAGCCGGGGGAGTGGCCCGGGGTGTGCAGTGCCTCGAGCGTGACCCCGGCGATTTCGAAGGTGTCTCCGTCCTCGATGACGTCATCGGGTGCTTCGTCCGGGAACACGGCGTCCCAGAGCATCCGGTCTGCCTCGTGCAGGAACACCGGGGCGCTGAACCGGTCCTGGGCCTCGGCCACGGCACGGATGTGGTCATCGTGGCCGTGCGTGAGCAGGATGCCCATGACTTCCCTGTCGCCGACGGCTTCGGCAATGGCGTCAACGTCGTGGGCCGGGTCGATGATGATGACCTGCAGGTCATCCCCAATGATCCAGACGTTGTTGTCCACGTCCCAGGTGCCGCCGTCCAGGCTGAAGGTGCCGGAGGTGACAACTTTGTCGATGCGCGCGGCCACTAGAGCTCCACCACCGAGCGCAGGACCTTGCCGTCATGCATCTTGTGGAAGGCTTCCTCGATGTCGCCCAGG
>JBELYP010000165.1:0-3913 GCA_040273995.1 Arthrobacter sp. | reverse complement strand
GGAGGAATCAGGCACCCGGGTCGCCCCGCGCGTCGTGCCGGTCTCCAAGGGACGCATTGTCGTCAACTGGATCACCTCCACTGACCACAAGACCATCGGGTACATGTACCTGATTGCCTCATTCATTTTCTTCTGCCTCGGCGGCGTGATGGCCCTGGTCATCCGTGCCGAGCTGTTTGAACCCGGTATGCAGATCCTGCAGACCAAGGAACAGTACAACCAGCTGTTCACCATGCATGGCACTGTCATGCTGCTGATGTTCGCGACCCCGCTCTTTGCAGGTTTCGCCAACGTGATGATGCCGCTGCAGATCGGTGCTCCCGACGTCGCCTTCCCGCGGCTGAACGCGCTGGCCTTCTGGTTCTTCCTTTTCGGCAGCACCATCGCCGTGTCCGGGTTCATCACCCCGCAGGGCGCCGCGTCCTTTGGCTGGTTTGCCTATGCACCGTTGTCCAATACAACGTTCTCGCCAGGTGTTGGCGGTGACCTCTGGGTCTTCGGCCTTGCGCTCTCGGGCTTCGGCACCATCCTCGGTGCGGTTAACTTCATCACCACCATCATCTGCATGCGCGCCCCCGGCATGACCATGTGGCGCATGCCGATCTTCACCTGGAACACCCTGGTGACCGCCATCCTGATCCTGATGGCCTTCCCGCCGCTGGCCGCCGCACTGTTCGCGCTCGGCGCTGACCGCCGCTTCGGTGCGCACATCTTCGATCCGGAAAACGGCGGCGCCGTTCTCTGGCAGCACCTGTTCTGGTTCTTCGGCCACCCCGAGGTCTACATCATTGCGCTGCCGTTCTTCGGCATCGTCTCGGAGATCTTCCCGGTCTTCAGCCGCAAGCCGATCTTCGGCTACAAGGGCCTGGTTTACGCAACGATCGCCATTGCTGCCCTGTCCGTGACCGTGTGGGCCCACCACATGTACGTGACCGGCGCTGTTATGCTGCCGTTCTTCGCCTTTATGACCATGCTTATTGCGGTACCGACAGGCGTGAAGTTCTTCAACTGGATCGGCACGATGTGGCGGGGATCGATCACCTTCGAAACCCCGATGCTCTGGAGCATCGGCTTCCTGATCACGTTCCTCTTCGGTGGCCTGACCGGCATCATCCTCTCGGCTCCGCCGCTGGACTTCCACGTCTCGGACACCTACTTCGTGGTGGCGCACTTCCACTACGTGGTCTTTGGTACCGTCGTCTTCGCGATGTTCGCAGGCTTCTACTTCTGGTGGCCCAAGTGGACCGGCAAGATGCTCAACGAACGCCTCGGCAAGATCCACTTCTGGCTGCTGTTCCTGGGCTTCCACGGCACGTTCATGATCCAGCACTGGCTTGGTGTCATCGGTATGCCTCGCCGTTACGCCGATTACCTGGTTGAAGACAACTTCACCGCAATGAACCAGTTCTCCACGATTGCTTCCTTCGTGCTGGGGGCCTCGCTGATTCCGTTCTTCTGGAACGTGTACATCACCTGGCGCCACGGCAAGAAGGTTGAAGTTGACGACCCGTGGGGCTTCGGTGCCTCCCTCGAGTGGGCAACTTCCTGCCCGCCGCCGCGCCACAACTTCACTTCACTGCCCCGCATCCGCTCGGAGCGTCCGGCCCTGGACCTGCACCACCCGGAACTGCAGCAGACTGTCACCAACGAGTCCGTACCGGGCAAGGTCTACGGTTCGGCTGACCGCAAGGAGAGCGTCCAGTGAAAATCGAGGCAAAGCTCTTCCTGCTGATGGCTCCGTTCTTCGCAGCCGTTGGTGTGGTCTACGGCTACCTGGTGGAGTGGATGGAGCCCGTTGGCTTCCTGGCACTGTTCCTGACCGCCGGCATGTCCCTTATGATCGGGTACTACCTGATGTTCACGGCACGCCGCGTGGGCATGCGTCCCGAAGACCGCCTGGATGCGGAGATCCACGAAGGCTCCGGCGAGCAGGGATTCTTCAGCCCCTGGAGCTGGTGGCCGCTGGTCCTGGCGACCGCCTGCGCGGGCGCATTCCTCGGTCTGGCAGTCGGCTGGTGGGTGCTGTACATCAGTGCCGGTCTGGCCGTAGTGGGACTCATCGGCTGGGTTTACGAATACAGCCGCGGTAACCACGCGCACTAGGCTTTAGGGCCGCGACAACAAAAGATCAGTTGACCGAAGGGTCCGCAGGGAACTGCGGGCCCTTCGGTTTTTCGTTTCCCGGAAGGCTCGCCTGCCGTGCCCTTGCCCCTTCTGCGGCCCGGGCGTTCCGCCGGCCTGGTCCCTCCGCGGCCCCGGCACTCCGCCCCGGAGGCCCCCGAAGTTGCCGGACGCAAGCTGGTTCCCCGGTATCCTAAGGGGAGTACATAAACTGAGGAAGGTCCTGCGACCCCATGCCTGAGCTCCTGCCTGTCCGGCTGGCTGCCGCGCCGTGATCAAACGCGCCCTGAGGGCCTTCGAAGAGAGCATCGACGCCTCGTCCGGAGTAGCCAAACACCGTCAGCTAGAAGAGATCCTGCGGCGCTTTGTGTCCCAGCATGCTCCGCCCGGTACGGCCGTACCTTCGGAGCGCGAGCTGGCCGAACATTTCCAGGTAGCCCGGATGACCGTTCGCCAGGCCATTGACGCCCTGGTCGCGGACGAAGTCCTTGAGCGGGTAGTCGGCGTAGGAACCTTCGTTGCCCGGCCCAAGATGGACCTGCAGGTCAAGCTAACCTCCTACAGTGAGGAAATGCACCGCCGCGGCATGGTTCCGGACGCACGTGTACTTACCTTCGAACAGGTTCCTGCGTCCCATCTCGTTGCGCGGGAGCTGCAGATAGACCCCGGGCAGCCCGTGATCCGGTTCCGCCGCCAGCTGCTCGCCGACGGTGAGCCTATGAGCGTGGACGAGAACTTCATCCCGGCGTGGCATGTGCCCGGGATGCTGGACGAGGAACCTCCCACGTCCCTGTACCGGGTGTTGAGTGAACGCTACGGGATGGTTATCGAGTGGGGCGAAGACACCATCGAAGCGACGGCAGCGTCGGCGTCCACCGCCAGGCTCCTCAACGTTGACCTGGGTGCCCCGCTGCTGAAGATCCAGAGACACGCGTACGTTTCCCGCTCAATGGTGGACTACTCGGTTTCCTACTACCGGGCAGACCGCTACAAGCTCTGGGTGCCGCTTCAGCGCCCCGGCATGCGAACACCCCGTACTTACCACCCCGGCCGCCATCAGGCGACCTGAACCTAAGAATGGAGGGATCACCGCATGGAGATCCTGAGGATGTACAAGCAGGACCCCCCGCGCGGGATGTTGTTCAAGGAAGCAGTCTATGAGCCCGAAGACGGTTCACTCATGATTACCAAAGGGCGGGTGGGCCACGAGGGCGCTGTCTCGGTCCGGGAAGGCGTGGCCGCCGAAGAGGCCGGGGAGCTGCTGGAGCAGTTCGATACAGCCGCGGCGGGGGAGGGCTACGCCGAAATCCCTGACGAGGAACAGCATTGGGTAATTGCCCAGTACGCCCTCAAGTCCAAGGACGGCACCGAAAGGGACAGGTATCTTGAACACAAGGCCGCCACGGCCATCGGGACCTATTTCTCCTGGCGTGGCCTTGGATCGGTTGAGGAAACCGGGTTCAGCCCGTACAAGCTGAACATCCTCTGCCTGGTGCCGGACGTGAAACTGGCGGTGAAGGGGATCCAGGTGGTGCTGAGGGAAGCGCGCCTTGACTTCACAAAACTCAGCATCGGCGCCGCGCCGTTCGCCGATCTTGAGCATCCGGTGCGGAAGTATCCGCTGCCGTCCAAGGTTCCATTCGAACTCTAGCCCACGACAGCTTCCGTCAGTGCCGGTAGGCAGGACGCAGACACAAAGAAGCCCCCGTCCGAAGCTTGGATTCTGGGGGTCGTTGCAACACCTGGTGGCTAGGTGGTCAATAGTAAGTCACGCATTCGCTCGGCTGGGGTT
>JBELYP010000164.1:0-3936 GCA_040273995.1 Arthrobacter sp. | reverse complement strand
GGTTCGTAAGCAGGCTTACGAACCGCCGGAAGTCAAGTCAACCCAAAACGTCCACATAGTGAGACGATCGGGGAGCTTTACTGGACTGTTTAGGCTAGTGGACGATGCCGTAGAGGCGATCTCCAGCATCTCCCAAGCCGGGCACGATATAGGCCTTTTCATCCAGGCGCTCGTCGATCGAGGCGAGGACGATCGTGACGTTGGCGTCCGCCAGCTCCTCTTCCAGGACGCTCAGTCCCTCAGGGGCGCCCAGCAGGCAGATGCAGACGATCTCCGCTGCGCCACGGTTGAACAGGAACTTGATGGCTTCGCGCAGCGTGCCGCCGGTGGCGAGCATCGGATCCAGGACAAAGACCTGCCTCCCGGTCAGATCGTCCGGCAAGCGCTCGGCATAGGTAATGGCTTCGAGGGTTTCCTCGTTGCGGGCCATACCGAGGAAACCAACCTCGGCGGTGGGAACCAGCCGGGTCATGCCTTCGAGCATTCCCAGACCTGCACGCAGGATGGGAACCACCAGCGGGGTGGGCTTTACCAGCCCGGTACCGACGGTAGAAGTGACGGGGGTTTCAATGTTGACGGGCTCAACCCGGACGTTCCGGGTGGCTTCATACGCCAGCAGGGTCACGAGTTCTTCGGTGAGCAGTCGGAAGACCGGCGAAGGGGTGTCCTTATCCCGGAGTACCGTCAATTTGTGGGCAACAAGGGGATGATCCACTACTAGTACGCGCATGCATCCAAACTACCATCGAGGCATCTCCGCACCCCTGCGGATTTGCGGACCGGCAGCGTGAATGAGGGACCATAGCCGTATGGAATCCCCCACAGCCGCGCATAAGACCTGGATGGGGCTTGCCCTGGAGCAGGCCCGCGCCGCCCTGGACACCGCCGACGTCCCTATTGGCGCCGTCGTCGTGGGTCCTGACGGGACCATCCTTGGAACCGGTCGGAACGAGCGGGAGGCGGCCGGGGACCCTACTGCCCACGCCGAGGTCGTGGCGATCCGCGAAGCCGCCGCAGCCGTAGGGGAATGGCGGCTGGAGGGCTGCACCCTGGTGGTCACTCTGGAGCCCTGCGCCATGTGCGCCGGGGCGATCGTGCTCGCCCGGATTCCCCGGGTGGTGTTCGGCGCGTGGGACGAGAAGGCCGGCGCGTCCGGCTCGGTCTTCGAGATCCTGCGCGAACCACGGCTGAATCACTGGGTCGAGGTGTTTCCGGGCGTCCGCGAGGAAGAGTGCGCCCGGCTGCTCCGCGAGTTTTTCGGCTCACGGCGTACGCCGCGCGGTTCACAGGGCACTTAACCATAAGTAGGCTTGCTTTTATTCGTGGAACCTCACAGTTTCGTGGAACCCCACAGTTAGGAGCAGGCATGACTTCAGAGCACCAAGAGGGCGTAGACCGCGTAGTCAAGATTCTTGAACACGCGAAGATCGGCAACCTGACTACCGTCGACTTGCAGGGCAACCTGGTGAGCCGTCCGCTGGAACTGCAGGAGACCGATTCGGACGGCAACCTGTGGTTCTTCACCCAGGACCCCTCCCCCAAGGCGGACGAGATCCGGGCCAACCCGAACGTGAACGTGTCAGTGGAGGACAAGGAGGGCTATCTCTCCGTCAGCGGACGCGCGGAGATCAGCCATGACCAGGAGAAGATCCAGGAGCTGTGGAAGGCGTCGGCCGCAGCCTGGTTCGAGCAGGGCCGGGAAGATCCATCCATCGCCCTGATCAAGGTCAACAGCGAGACGGCCGAGTACTGGGTTTCGGATGAGCCCAAGATCGCCAGCATCTTCAAGATCGGCAAGAGCGCAGTGACGGGCCAGACCCCGAATATCGGCAAGAACGACGTCGTCGACCTCTAGCCGGCAACCGTTCCCCCGGCCCCGGCGGACCCGGGGCCGGGGCGTTTTGGGGCTGGGGGCAAACACCCGGTAAGGTTGACGCGTTGGTGACGTGTCCGAGCGGCCGAAGGTGCAACACTCGAAATGTTGTTTGGTGTAAAAGCCAACGTGGGTTCAAATCCCACCGTCACCGCCAACTGAGAAGGCCCCGGTTCCCTTGTTATAAAAGGGAACCGGGGCCTTTCGCTTTGTCCGGTTCGCGCTGTCGGCGGACGTTGGGCGCCCTTAGCCGGCGTCGTCGTCCGTTTTCTTCGGCCGGTGGCCGGCGACGGCGGCGCGGGTGTCGCCGGGCTCCGCGCCCTTCTTCTTCCCGAAGGGCAGGACCTTCTTCAGCGGCACCAGAATAGCCATAACAACCAGGCCCCAAGCCAGCCCGGCAACCGCCGAGCAGAGAGTGTTCACGAGCCAGCCGAGGAAGCCGCCCACGACTGCGAGCTCGGCTACAGGATGCTCCAGCACGTGCACGAGGTCATACGGTGCATGCCAGCCAAGGTCGGAGGCACCCACCAGCATGATGTGGCCGCCAACCCAGAGCATGGCGATGGTTCCCACGAAGGTGATGGCAGCCAGCACGGCAGGCATGCCCTTGACCAGCAGTCCGCCGACGCGTTTGGACGCCTGGGAGTCCTTGCCTGCCAGGTGCAGCCCAATGTCGTCCATCTTCACGATCAGTCCAACGGCGCCGTAGACGAGCACCGTAATGGCGATCGCCACGACCACGAGGATGACGGCACGGATCCAGATCGATGCATCGCCCACCTCGTTCATGGCGATGACCATGATCTCGCAGGACAGGATGAAGTCCGTGGTGATGGCGCCCTTGATGACCTTCGACTCGGCATCCGGCCCCCGTTCAACTGCGGGTTCCTTCTTCGCCTCATGGTGTCCGAAGAACTTGTGCCACACCTTCTCGGCACCCTCATAACAGAGGTACGTACCGCCGAGCATCAGGATGAACGGGATGACGCCGGGGATAAAGGCGCTAATCAGCAGCAGTGCCGGGAGGATGATGAGCAGCTTGTTGCGCAGCGAACCCCAGAAGATCTTCTTGATCATCGGCAGTTCGCGGGACGGGTCCGCCCCGGAAACGTACTGCGGTGTCACTGCGGCATCATCAATAACGACGCCGGCGGCCTTGGCTCCCGCTTTCGCGGCACCTGCCGCGATGTCATCCACCGAGGCGGCCGCTATGCGGGCCAGGGCGGCGACGTCGTCCAGCAGGGCGACGAGCCCGCCGCTCACAGTCTGCCTCCGGGGTGTTCGGAGACGGACACTTGGGGATAGATGGCGCCCTTGAGACGCGGAATTGCCATACCGGGATTATAGGGCCGCAGGACCGGCGTTGCGGTGCTGTTTCCGTTGCCGCGCCCGCCTCAGGGCCGTAGGTTTCTCCGCATGGACACATCGTTCACAGCAGAGGTGTTTGAATGGCGCGGCCCGGCACCGTTCTACTGGGTCCTCCTGCCGGTGGACGCTGCCGACTATGTCCGGGCGCAGGCGGCGGAAGCTACCTACGGATGGGGCGCCATTCCCGTCCTGGTGCGAATTGGAGCCACGGAGTGGGAGACCTCGCTGCTGCCCCACAGCGATGCGTATGCGCTGCCGCTGCGCAAGGACGTCCGCACCAAAGAAGAGATTGGCGACGGCGCTACCGTGGCGGTCGCGCTCACCGTGGCACCCCGCGACGGCCGGACAGCGAGCGGGCCGGGACCGGTAGTGCAGGTAATCAAGGAGGACAAATGAGCGTAAGGATTCTGCGGGCGGACGGCCCGGTGGAGGAACTCGACGACGAAGAGAACGGCACACGCTACGCCTACCAGGTGGCGCCCGGCGGAGTCCTGCTGGTGATGGAATGCCCCGACGACGGCAAGTGGCTGGTGCGCAAGGAAGTCTCCGCCAACCGCTGGAACGAGGTTTCCGGGCGGCGTTACATCGGTGATGTGTTCGGCGTCGGCGGAATCGAGGGCGGCAAGGCTGACGGGCGCCCAAAGTCCACGAAACTGCCCCCGCCGTAAACACCCGCGGAAAGCACCCCCCGTCAG
>JBELYP010000163.1:0-3944 GCA_040273995.1 Arthrobacter sp. | reverse complement strand
AACTGAACTGCGAGACTGACTTCGTTGCCAAGTCCGCAAAGTTCATCGAACTCGCAGACCGCGTCCTGGCCGCAGCCGTGGAATCCGGCGCCGCTGACGCCGAGACCCTCCTGGCCTACGACGTTGACGGCAAGCCGCTGTCCGAGGTTGTTGTCGAAGAAGGCGCAATCCTGGGCGAGAAGGTTGTTGTCCGCCGCGTAGCACGCGTCGAAGGCAAGACCGTCGATGCCTACCTGCACAAGACCTCCAAGGATCTGCCGGCACAGGTTGGCGTTCTGTTCGCCGTTGACGGCGAAGGTGACGCAGCCTTCACCGCAGCGCACGACATCGCCGTGCACACGGCTGCTTACGCTCCCACCTACCTGACCCGCGACGAAGTTCCCGCGGACATCGTGGAGAACGAGCGCCGCATTGCTGACGAGACCGCACGCGCCGAAGGCAAGCCGGAAGCTGCACTGCCGAAGATCGTCGAAGGCCGCCTGACCGGCTTCTTCAAGGAGATCGTGCTGCTCGACCAGCCGTTCGCCAAGGATGCCAAGAAGACCGTTGCCACCGTCCTGAACGAAGCCGGCGTCACGCCGACCGCTTTCGCTCGTTTCCGCGTCGGCGCCTAAGGCACCGAAACGGCGCGCACGCACAGCGGACGCGAAATGATGGCATAGAGGGGGTGGCCACCCCTTTTGCCTGTCCAAATCCCCTTATTACCCTTGAATCAGCTGACAAGTTTACGCACCAGCACTGCCCCGGGAGGCATCATGGACCACGCCCTGACAGAAACCGATACTCCGCGCCGCCGCGTGCTGCTCAAGCTCTCCGGCGAGGTGTTCGGTGGCGGGAAACTGGGTGTGGACCCGGAAACCGTCCGCTCCGTAGCCAAGCAGATCGCCGCCACCGTCGGTGAGGTGGAGACCGCAATCGTGGTTGGCGGCGGCAACTTCTTCCGCGGGGCAGAGCTCTCCCAGAGCGGCATGGACCGCTCGCGTGCCGATTACATGGGCATGCTTGGCACCGTCATGAACTGCCTCGCTCTCCAGGACTTCCTGGAGCAGGCAGGCGTGGAAACCCGCGTGCAGAGCGCCATCACCATGGGCCAGGTAGCTGAGGCCTATATTCCGCGGCGCGCGATTCGCCACCTGGAAAAGGGGCGGGTTGTCATCTTCGGCGCAGGCGCTGGGCTGCCGTATTTCTCCACGGACACCGTCGCCGCGCAGCGTGCCCTGGAAGTGCACGCTGACGAAGTGCTGATGGCCAAGTCCGGCGTGGACGGCGTCTACACTGCGGACCCGAACAAGGATCCCAACGCCCAGCGGCTGGAAGCCCTGACCTACGACGACGCCCTCCGCCAGGACATCCGGGTCATGGACCAGACCGCCATGACCATGTGCAAGGACAATGACCTGTCCATGGTGGTCTTCGGCATGGAGGGCGAAGGCAACGTCACCCGCGCCATCCGCGGCGAGAAGATCGGCACCGTCGTCTCGAACTAGCCAATCCGGGTCCGCCCGGCTTTCTGGCCGGCACCACGGCGGCATCGCCGCAGGTGCCGGCCCGGGAGCCGCGCGGGTTAGGATGGTAGAAGAGCCCAATTGACGCCACTGCACGGGAGGATTCCGGCACTGGCAATTCCCTTCCAATGAGGAGACACCGTGATCGAAGAGACCTTGAAAGAGGCAGCCGACAAGATGGACAAGGCTGTGGAGGTTGCCAAGGAGGACTTCTCGACCATCCGCACCGGCCGTGCCAATCCCGCGCTTTTCTCCCGCGTCCTGGTGGACTACTACGGGTCCCCGACGCAGCTGCAGCAGCTGGCCTCCTTCGCAACCCCGGACGCCCGCACCCTGCTGATCACCCCGTACGACGTGACTGCGCTGCGAGCCATTGAGCGCGCCCTGAGCGACTCCGAGGTTGGAGCCAACCCGTCCAACGACGGCAAGGTCATCCGCGTGATCATGCCCGAACTGACCCAGGACCGCCGCAAGGAATACGTGAAGATTGTGCGCGCCAAGGGCGAGGACGCCAAGGTTTCCGTGCGCAACATCCGCCGCAAGGCAAAGGACGCCCTGGATCGCCTGGTGAAGGACGGCGAAATCGGCGAGGACGACGGCAGCCGGGCCGAAAAGGACCTGGACGCACTGACGAAGGCTCACACCGATTCCATCGATGAGCTGCTCAAGCGCAAGGAAGCCGAGCTGCTAGAGGTCTGATGAACCAATCCCAGCCTTCCACCCAGGCTGGCGGTACCCCGTCTCCTGAGGCAGACCCGGCAGCGAAGGGCACGGACATGAGCGTTCCCGACGGCCGCAGGGCCCGCAGCTCAGCTGCACGCACCCGCAAACCACGCAAGCCCTCCAAAGCAGGACGCAACCTGCCCGCGGCCATCGCTGTCGGCGTCGTACTGCTTGGAGCGCTGCTGGTGGGACTGCTGTTCTCCCCGGTGGCGATCGTCGTGATCGCCGCCGGGTTCTCTGCCGTTGGCGTGTGGGAAGTGTCCCGCGCGCTGGAGGTCCGCGGTATCAAGGTTCCGCACGTGCCCGTGCTGGTGGGTGCGGTAGCCGTGCCTGTGGCCGCCTACTTCGGCGGCACGGAGGCGCTGGCCATGGCGCTGGCGGGTACCGGAATCGCGATCCTGCTCTGGCGGACCATCGACACGGCCCAGGACGCGCTGCGAAGCATTCTTGCCGGCTTGTTTGTGGTGCTCTGGATTCCGTTCCTGCTCAGTTTCGCGCTGCTGCTGCTGCGCGAACCCGAAGGGCAGACACGGGTCTCCGTGCTGCTGCTGCTGGTGGTTGCCAACGACACGTTCGGTTACCTGGTGGGTGCGCTCCTCGGCAAGCATCCAATGGCACCGAAGATCAGCCCCAAGAAATCCTGGGAAGGTTTCGGGGGATCGGCCGCCGGTGCCACCGTGGTGGGCATCCTTGCGTCCGTGTTCTTCCTGGACCAGCCGTGGTGGTTTGGTCTGGTGCTTGCCGTAGCGACGGTCGCCGCGGCTACCGCAGGCGACTTCTCCGAATCCATGATCAAGCGTGAGCTCGGCGTGAAGGACATGTCCAACCTGCTGCCGGGCCACGGCGGCGCCATGGACCGCCTGGACTCGGTGGTCTTTGCCTCGCCCGTGGTGTTCCTGCTTTCCGTGCTCCTGGTCCCGGGCGCAATGTAGCGTTCCCCGGGGAGTCATGCCGGGATCCGGGCCGGTAAACACGTAAGATATTTTCGACGGTCCCGCATCCCGTGGCGGAAGAAGACTTGACACCAAAGGATTAGCTGAACATGAACGATGCGCGGCAGGCCAGTGCCCCCTTTGAGCGTGTGAGCCGGAGGGAATACGGCTACAACGTCCGCCAGGTCGACGACTTCCTGACCAGGGCCCGGAACTACTACAACTCAGAGACACCGGGAGCAAAAGTCATCACCAGCCGCCACGTCCGTTCCATGGCCTTCGATCCGGCAAAGGGAGGTTATGAGGCCCAGGCCGTCGACGCCGCCCTGGACCGGTTGGAGGATGTCTTCGCCCAGCGCGAGCGGGATCGCCTGATCCAGGAGAAGGGTGAAGAAGCCTGGCTGCTGCAGATCGGCCGCACTTCCGCCGTCCTGCGCGCCCGCCTGCACCGCAAACCGGGGGAGCGGTTCCGCCGCCCCACCAAGAAGCGCGCTCACAGCTACAACATCCGCGACGTGGACGCGCTCTGCAACGAACTGCTGGGTTACTTCGAGCACGACCGTCCGCTGAGCGTCGACGTCGTACGCCGGGCCGTGTTCCGTGAAGCCAAGGGCGATGCCGGCTATGAGGAAACGCAGGTTGACGCGTTCCTGGACCGCGTCGTCGAACTGATGGCTGCGATCGACTAACCCCGTCCCAAGCCCTTTCGAGAGGCCAGTTACGGCTCATTTCAGCACTGAAACGAGCCGTAACTGGCCTCTCGGCGTGTGAGCGGGAGGAGCTT
>JBELYP010000162.1:0-3970 GCA_040273995.1 Arthrobacter sp. | reverse complement strand
CGAGGCGTTCCACATCTCGCCGAGCCCGGCGCGCACGACGCCGGGGAGGCCGTCGCCGCCGGCCGACTCGGGCGCCTCGGCGGTGATCCAGCCGGCCTCCGTGAACATGCGGTACGCCTCGGCGTAGCCCTCGGGGAGGCGGACGGCGCCGTCCAGGCAGTGGTGCTTTACGGTGCCGGTGAGCGGGGACTGTGCGCGGGCGGCGACATTCGGGCCATCGCTTCGGGCACGGACGCCGAGGCCATGGACTTCTGGACCGCCGAGTACGCCCTGAATGCGCGGGTAGCTGCCTTTCCCAAGCCGTATGTCGCGGTGATGGACGGCGTTGTGATGGGTGGGGGTGTCGGCGTTTCGGGGCATGCCGGCATCCGAATCGCAACGGAGCGGACCAAAGCCGCCATGCCGGAAGTGCGCATCGGCTTCAGCCCCGACTGCGCCGGCTCCCTGCTGCTCTCCGGGGCACCGGGCGAACTGGGCACGCATCTGGCCCTGACAGCTGGAACTATGACCGGTGCCGACGCCGTGCTGTGCGGTTTTGCTGACCTTTACGTGCCCTCGGAGTCGCTTCCGGGCCTGCTCGCTGCCCTTGAATCCGCGGGCAGCGACGCCGCGGAAGTAGCAGCGAAGTTTGCTCTCCAGCCTCCGGCCGCGCCGCTGGCCGCAGAGCAGGACTGGATCGATGAGTGCTACACGGGCGGCGACGTTGCTGCCATCCTGGCGAAACTTGACCGGCACCCCTCCGCGGCCGCACGGGAGGCAGCACAGGCCATCCGCTCGATGGCGCCGTTCTCCCTCTCCGTAGCCCTCACAGCGCTCCGGGCTGCCGCCGCCGAACCGGACCTGACCACTGTCCTGCAGCGGGACCTGGTCATGGCTGAGAGGATGATCGGGCGTCCGGACTTCCGTGAGGGCGTACGGGCCCGCCTGCTGGACCGCAACGAGCCGCGGTGGAACCCGGCACGGCTTGACGCCGTCGATCCCCAGGACGTGGCCTGGACTCTGGCCCTCTGATGGAACCGGTGTCAGAATGGGCGCACTTCAGGCCCCATCTCTTCAGACAAGGACACCGGCATGCTGCTCAACGGCAGGAACGCGGTTATCTACGGCGGCGGCGGTTCGATTGGGGGAGCGGCAGCGCGTGCCTTTGCCCGTGAGGGCGCCCGCGTCTTCCTTGCCGGCCGCCATCCGGAACCGCTGCAGGCGGTCGCAGCGGACATCCGGGCGGCGGGCGGACTGGTTGAAACCGCGGTCCTGGATGCCTTGAACCAGGAGGCAGTCAATGCGCACGCCGACGACGTCGCGGAGTCAGCGGGCAGCCTGGACATCTCCCTGAACGTCATTCAGCACTCAGACGTGCAGGGCACCCCCATGGCTGCCATGTACCTGGAAGACTATCTGCGGCCGGTGTCGACGGCCGTCCAGACAACCTTCATTACGGCGCAGGCTGCGGCACGGCACATGATGGAGCAGAAGTCCGGAGTGATCCTGGCCTTCGGCGGCTCAGGAACTGAGGACCGGGGGCAATATCTGGGCGGTCTGGTGACCGCGCTGGAAGCCATTGAAGCGATGCGGCGGCAGCTGGCCATTGAGCTTGGCCCGTACGGTATCCGGGTGGTGACGCTGCGCTCCGGCGGTGTGCCGGAATCGCTTCCCCGGGAGATGGAGGGGCGGGCAGAAATAGCCGGGGCCATTGCATCGGCGACGCTGCTTAACCGGGCGGCAACCCTTCAGGACGTTGGCAACGCCGCAGTGTTCGCGGCCTCGGACATGGCCGCAAGCATCACCGGCGCCACCATCAATATCAGCGGCGGAGCACTGATGGAGTAGCGGCCGTCCTGCCGTACCGGCCGTGGTCCGGTTAGCGCCTGGTCCGCCAGATCGCGAAGTCCTCGGTGCTCACGGCCGTGTGAATGCCGGACTCCTCATCGTTGAGCCAGAGGGTTGCGAGTCCGGGCGCCGTCTCGCGCACCTCGCCGCGGTAGTAGACCTGGTCTCCGCTGCGGGCCTCCACGTAGTCTCCGCGCCGAATTGAACTGATGTTCCGGACGCGGCGGGCAGGGGCAACGGGACGGGACGGGGGCGCGCATGCTGAGGGCAAACTGAACTCCTTGATATTCGGAAGGGGGCCTAGTTATGTCAAGCAGGCAAGTGCCCGAAAATATTCCCGGAACGCTCACGGACTCCTGACGCGGGGACTCCCCGGCGCGTAAAGTCTGGGCATGGACATCGTGGATTTCCTGCTGACGCGCTTTCATGAAGACGCCGCGGAGTCACGCAAACTGCTGGGCGGCTCGGAGATTTCGCTTTCTGACCGCTGGTACGAGGAGCGGCTCCTGCGCGAATGCGAGGCCAAGCTGATGCTGATTGACATCATCGGCGGTGCCCGCCGCAACGCCCTCTCCCGCATGCTGCAGGACGCAGAGACAGACAGCCGAAGCTATGCGGATGAACTGGAGTGGACCACGCTGGCGCTTGCCGCGCTGGCTGCTCCGTATGCGGAGCATGTGGACTACCAGGACGTCTGGCGTCTGGTTGAAAAACGTCCCTGACGTCCAGCGCAACGGTGCTTTGGGCCTTCCGCCGCTGTCTTTGGCGTGGCTTTGCGCCTAGATTGGCACGCATGACTGTGGAGACTCCATGACGGAACACGACGACGGCGCCGCACCGGCAAGGGAGCTGCTGGAGCAGCTGGCACAGGCGAAGAACGTTGCGACAACCTTTACCGGCTGGGACGGCGGTGTCCAACAGGTCTCGGATGCGTCCCTGCGCAGTGTCCTGGCGGCCCGCGGAGCACCAGCGGGGACCCGGGAGGAGGCGGAAGCATCCCTGGCGGAAGCGGCTCTGGCGCCTTGGCGGCGCACGCTGCCGCCCGCCGTCGTAGTCCGTCAGCAGCAGCCCGTTCCGGTAGCCGTCCACCTGCCCCGGGGCGCGCAGGCCCAGGCCTGGATCACACTGGAGGATGGCAGTTCCGTGCAGCTTCCCGGACTGCCCGCTCCCGGAGAGCCGGTGGAAACGGCGATTGTTGACGGTACAGAGCTGGAAGCCAGGCAGCTGGCGGTCCCGGCAGATCTTCCGCTGGGCTGGCATGTCCTGCATGTGTCCTGCGCCGGGCGGGAAGCCGAAGCCGTGCTGGCCGTTACCCCGGACCGCCTGCCCGCTCCCCAGACCGGTGGACGGGCGTGGGGCATGATGGCCCAGCTGTATTCGGTGCGTTCCGAACGGTCCTGGGGGATCGGTGACCTGACCGACCTGGCCGACCTCTCTGCCGTATCCGGAGTCGCCGGGGCAGCCTTTATGCTCATCAACCCGCTGCACGCCGCCGAACCGGTGCCTCCGGTAGAGGACTCGCCCTACCTCCCGGCCACCCGCCGTTTCTTCAACCCGCTCTACATCCGGGTGGAAGCCATCGACGAATATGCTTACCTCTCGGCACCGGAACGCGCCGCCGTCGAAGCGCTGGCTGCCGGGCAGCAGGCCGTTGACCGGGATGCACGCCTGCTGGACCGCAGCTCTTCCTACGCGGCGAAGCTGGAGGCCCTCCGCCACGTCTACGAGGTACCCCGAAGCCCCGCGCGGATCCAGCAGTTTGAAGCCTTTGTCCAAGAGGCCGGCCCGGGCCTGGACAGCTTCGCCCTCTGGTGCGCCCTCGCAGCCCAGTATCCGCCCGATGCCCCCGAATGGCAGGAGGGGCTGCACAGCGCCATGGCGGAGGCCAAGTCCGCCGAACTCGCGGAGGAAACCGCGTTCTACAAGTGGCTGCAGTGGATCTGCGACGAACAGCTTGAATCCGCCCAGCGGGCAGCGGTCAGTGCCGGCATGAAGATCGGAATCGTGCACGACCTCGCCGTAGGTGTCCACCCCGGGGGTGCAGATGCCTGGACGCTGCAGGACGTACTGGCGCCGGAAGTCTCAGTCGGTGCGCCGCCGGACATGTTCAACCAGCGCGGGCAGGACTGGAGCCAGCCGCCCT
>JBELYP010000161.1:0-4006 GCA_040273995.1 Arthrobacter sp. | reverse complement strand
GCTGCTCACCCTCGAACCCGGGGACATGATCCTCACCGGCACCCCCGCCGGCGCCTCCGTGGCCGTCCCGGGCGACGTCGTCGAAATTGAAGTTGACTCCCCCTCCACAGGCCAGACCACCGGTCGCCTGACCACCACCGTCACCGAAGGCACGACGCCGCTGGCACCCTTCGGCGCGCAGCCCAAGATCGATGACAAGCAGCGCGAAGAAGCCTGGGGCTCCGCCGAGAAGGCCGGCCTCGCACCCGCCCAGGATCCGGCGTCGGCCCTCACCCCGGAGCTCAAGACCAAGCTCGAGTCCGTCGCCACCGCCACGCTCAGCTCGCAGATGCGCGCCCGCGGCCTGAACAACGTCTCCATCGACGGCCTCACCGGCACCAAGACCGGCCGCAAGGTAGTCGGCACCGCCCGCACCCTGCGCTACGTCCCCAACCGCGAGGACCTCTTCAAGACCCACGGCGGCGGCTACAACGCGCAGAAACGCGCCATCGACTCCGTCCGCGAAGGCGAAGTCCTGGTCATGGAGGCCCGCGGCGAAAAGGGCACCGGCACCCTGGGCGACATCCTCGCCCTGCGCGCCATGCACAACGGCGCCGCAGCCATCATCACCGACGGCGGCGTCCGCGACTACTCCACCGTCGCCAGCTTCGACCTGCCCGTCTACTGCGCCAACCCGCACCCCGCGGTGCTCGGCCGCCGGCACATCCCCTGGGACACGGACATCACCATCGCCTGCGGCGGCTCCACCGTCCAGCCCGGTGACATCATCGTGGCCGACGACGACGGCATCCTGGTCATCCCGCCAACCATCGCCGAGGAACTGGTGGAAGCCTGCATCAAGCAGGAACACCAGGAAGAGTTCATCGCTGAGATGGTCAAGGCCGGTCACGGCGTCGACGGCCTCTACCCGATGAACGCGGCATGGAAGGAAAAGTACGAGGCCTGGGCGGCGGAACAGGCGTGAACAGCGTCCCCAACGCAGCTGGCACGGTGAGCAAGGCCGAACAGGCCTACCAGACCGTCCAGTCCAAGATCGCCTCCGGTGAATACGGCCCCGGGTACCGCCTGGTGCTCGGCCGGATCGCCGCGGACCTGGGCTGCTCCGCGGTCCCGGTCCGGGAAGCGATCCGCCGGCTGGAGGCCGAAGGGCTGGTCCGGTTCGAGCGGAACGTCGGCGCCACCGTCACCGGCATCGACCCCACCGAGTACCTCTACACCATGCAGACCCTGAGCCTGGTGGAAGGGTACGCGACGGCGCTCTCCGCACCGCTCGTCACGGCAGAGGACCTGGCCAAGGCCAAGGAAATCAACGCCCAGATGCGCGACTGCCTGGAACACTTCGACCCGGTCCGCTTCACCGCCCTGAACCGGGACTTCCACTCCGCCCTGTTCACCAACTGCCCCAATCCGCACCTCCTGGACCTGGTCCACCGCGGCTGGAACCGGCTGGGCGCCCTGCGCTCCTCCACCTTCAGCTACGTTCCCGGCCGGGCCCAGGACTCGGTGGCCGAGCACGAGCGCCTGCTCGAACTGATCGAGGCAAAGGCCGACGCCGGCACCATCGAGGCCGCGGCCCGCGCCCACCGGATCGCCACCCTCGACGCGTACCTCAAGCACTCCCCCGCAAGCTCCACCCCGTAACCCCAGACCCCGCATCAAAGGAGACGCCCCATGGCTGAGCACTACATCCCGGAGAACCTTCCCACCCACATCCAGCACTTCATCAACGGCGAATTCGTGGACTCCATCAACGGCGCCACCTTCGACGTGCTGGATCCGGTAACCAACCAGAACTACGCCACCGCCGCCGCGGGCCAGAAGGAAGACATCGACGCCGCCGTCGCTGCCGCCCGCGAAGCCTTCGTGAACGGCCCGTGGCCTAAGATGAAGCCGCGTGAGCGCGCCCGCATCCTCAACAAGATTGCCGACGCCGTCGAGGCCCAGGAAGAACGCCTGGCAGAGATGGAAACCTTCGACACCGGCCTGCCGATCACCCAGGCCAAGGGCCAGGCCCTGCGCGCGGCCGAGAACTTCCGCTTCTTCGCGGACCTGATCGTCGCCCAGTTCGACGACGCAATGAAGGTCCCCGGCTCCCAGATCAACTACGTGAACCGCAAGCCGATCGGCGTCGCCGGCCTGATCACCCCGTGGAACACCCCGTTCATGCTCGAGTCCTGGAAGCTCGCCCCGGCCCTGGCCACCGGCAACACCGTGGTGCTCAAGCCCGCCGAGTTCACCCCGCTCTCCGCCTCCCTGTGGGCGGACATCTTCACCGAAGCCGGCGTTCCGGCCGGTGTGTTCAACCTGGTCAACGGCCTGGGCGAGGAAGCCGGCGATGCGCTGGTGAAGCACCCGCAGGTGCCGCTGATCTCCTTCACCGGTGAGACCACCACCGGCCAGACCATCTTCCGCAACGCGGCAGAGAACCTGAAGGGCCTGTCCATGGAGCTCGGCGGCAAGAGCCCGTGCGTGGTCTTCGCGGACGCGGACCTCGACGCCGCCCTGGACTCCGCGCTGTTCGGCGTCTTCTCCCTCAACGGCGAGCGCTGCACCGCCGGCTCCCGCATCCTGGTGGAGCGCCCGGTCTATGACGAGTTCTGCGAACGGTATGCCGCCCGCGCAAAGACCATCGTCGTCGGCGATCCCCATGACCCGAAGACCCAGGTGGGCGCCCTGGTGCACCCCGAGCACTACAAGAAGGTGGCATCCTACGTCGAGATCGGCAAGACCGAAGGCCGCCTGCTGGCCGGCGGCGGCCGCCCCGAAGGCCTGGAAGAGGGCAACTACATTGCGCCCACCGTCTTCGCGGATGTGAAGCCCGACGCGCGGATCTTCCAGGAGGAGATCTTCGGCCCCGTCGTCGCAATCACCCCGTTCGACAGCGACGAAGAAGCCCTGGAACTGGCCAACAACACCAAGTACGGCCTGGCCGCCTATATCTGGACCCAGGACCTGACCCGGGCACACAACTTCGCGCAGAACACCGAGGCCGGCATGGTGTGGCTGAACAGCCACAACGTCCGCGACCTGCGCACCCCGTTCGGCGGCGTGAAGGCCTCCGGCCTCGGCCACGAAGGCGGCTACCGCTCGATCGACTTCTACACCGACCAGCAGGCCGTGCACATCACCCTCGGCAAGGTGCACACGCCCAAGTTCGGCACCGACGACGCCGCCAAGACCGACGCCTAAATCCCCCCGCTCTGTTCGAAGGAGAACCCATGAACGCCAACCCCATTCCCAAGCCGTCCATCAACCCGCCGGACATTGTCCGCTGCGCCTACATGGAACTGGTGGTAACTGACCTGGCCAAGTCCCGCGAGTTCTACGTGGACGTCCTGGGACTGCACGTGACCGAAGAGGATGAGAACGCCATCTACCTGCGCTCCCTCGAGGAGTTCATCCACCACAACCTGGTGCTGCGCAAGGGCCCGGTCGCCGCCGTCGCGTCCTTCGCCTACCGCGTGCGCACCCCGGAAGACGTGGACGTTGCCGAGGCCTACTACAAGGAAATGGGCTGCCGCACCGAGCGCCGCGCCAACGGCTTCACCAAGGGCGTGGGCGACTCCGTCCGCGTGGAGGACCCGCTGGGCTTCCCGTACGAGTTCTTCTACCACGTTGACCACGTGGAGCGCCTGACCCAGCGCTACGACCTCTACTCCGCCGGCGAGCTGGTGCGCCTGGACCACTTCAACCAGGTCACCCCCGATGTTCCCCGCGGCCGCGCCTACCTGGAGAACCTTGGCTTCCGCGTTTCCGAGGACATCAAGGACTCCGAGGGCACCACCTATGCTGCCTGGCTGCACCGCAAGGACACCGTCCATGACACCGCCCTCACCGGCGGCGACGGCCCGCGCATGCACCACGTTGCGTTCGCCACGCACGAGAAGCACAACATCATCCAGATCTGCGACAAGATGGGCGCCCTGCGCATCTCCGACCGGATCGAGCGCGGCCCCGGACGCCACGGCGTCTCCAACGCGTTCTACCTCTACATCCTGGATCCGGA
>JBELYP010000160.1:0-4087 GCA_040273995.1 Arthrobacter sp. | reverse complement strand
CCGTCGTCGAGGTCCAGCCGGCCGAAGACCAGCCGGTCATCGACGGCCATGAGCTGTGCGAGCCGGTCTTCGTACATGGTCGCGAACGCGTCGCGTTCGGACCGGTTCTGGTGTGACCCCGCGGAATGGCTGCGGCGCACCTGGGCCAGCTGCTCACGTTTTTCCTCGCGCAGCTCATCGAGCCGGTGGTACAAGCCGGCCACGTATTGGCGCTCGTTTTCCAGCTCCGTATGGGCCGAAGATACTTCAGGCATGTTCGCGTTCCCTCTCGCAAAGGCAGACCGTCAAGTTTACCCCGCATCGGCACATTTTGTATGCCCTGTCCAGAGTGCGGGCTGGGGGCGGACTGCCCGGGGGCAAAAGGCTAGTACGTGCGCAGGGAGCGGACCTTGTAGCCGGCCAGGTTCTCGCGCCCGCCGAGTCCGTCGAGTTCAAGTACGACGCCGATGCCGGCCACGCTCGACCCGGCACGTTCGATAAGCCGGGCTGTGGCGCCCAGGGTTCCGCCGGTCGCCAGGACATCGTCCAGGACCAGGACCCGGGAGCCGTGCGGAATGTCGCCAATGTGCACTTCGAGGCTGTTGGTTCCGTACTCCATGGAGTAGGTCTCGCTGTAGGTGGGCCGCGGCAGCTTGCCGGGCTTCCGCACGGTGATCACGCCGTGTCCGGAGGCGTAGGCGGCGGCAGCGGCCAGCAGGAAGCCGCGGGCCTCAACGCCGGCTACATAGTCGAAGGTTCCTTCAAACCCGGCCAGCAGGGCATCGACCATGCCGCGCAGCGCCGGTCCGTCGGCGAAGACCGGAGTCAGGTCGCGGAACGTCACCCCCGGCGTGGGGTAGTTCGGCACTACCGCGCAGAGGCGGTCGATGGTTTCGCGGATGGAATCTGCCGGTGCGGCAGGGCCGGCAACGGGGGCTGAAGCTTCGTCTTTCACCCATCTACCTTACCGGGCGGGGCCCCGCACCCGGTAAGCCGGGTGCCGAAATGAGGCTGCGCGTCTGCTCACACTGGCGTGTGGTTCAGGCGGTTCTAGCCGTGGCGCCCGCCGGACGACGGCGCTTCACCGCCGGCCGGTATTTGGAGACGGTCGGTTCGCCGGTGAGCCAGAACCGCCAGGGGTAGGCCTCTCCCCCGCCTTCGCCGCTGACCCCCACCCGCGGGCCGCGGGAGATCCGCGACGGGTCTGCGGGTGCGGCAGGAAGTTCGAGCCGCAGGGGACCGGCAAAGACGTCGGCGCCGTTGAGGTCCCGGTTGATGCCCAGTGCCTGGGCCAGCCGGGCGGGACCGCGGGCCAGGTCAAGGTCCGTCCGGGGATCTTTCCTGCGCCGGCGGGCCCTGGCCCTGCCCTCGACAATTTCCCCCGCCCGCAGCAGCAGCCCGGTCGCCTGGCCGGGTTCCCCGCAGACCACGTTGGCGCAGTAATGCATGCCGTAGGTGAAGTAGACGTAGAGGTGACCAGCGGGACCAAACATTGTGGCGTTGCGCGCGGACTGGCCGCGGAAGGCATGAGATCCGGGATCCGCTTCACCGAGGTATGCCTCCACCTCCGTGATGCGGACAGCTACCGGCCCCTCGGACGATTCGTGGCGCAGGACGGCGCCCAGCAGCCAGGGAGCGGCGTCTGTGGCGGGGGCGGCCAGGAGACTGCGGGCATCGGAAACGTCCATTCCCTTACCGTATGCGCCGGTCCGCCCGGGGCAAAAAACTCAGAGGGCTGCGCGGTACAACGCTTCGAGTGCGCGGAGCCGGTGGGAATTGGGATGCGGGGTGTCCCCCTGAAGCCGGATCGCCGCCGAATCCAGGGCCAGATGCCAGGCGGCCATCAGTGCCGCCGTTTCTTCTGTGGTGCCGCCGTTCACCCGTTGGCGGACCTGCAGTTTTGCCAGCCCGCCGTCGTCGCGCACTTCGGTGACCGCCTCCTCACCGAGGCCCAGATTGCCGCTGGAGGCCTCGACGGCGGCGCCCACGTCCTGAGCTGGCGCGTTGTACCAGCGCTCGAACTCGAAACTCCTGCCGTCCGGGTTCTCCACTACCGTGCCCATCGTGGGGCTGACGTTGAATTCCCGGGAGTACGCGTCCCGCAGTGCCTCCCACTCACCGGGTTCCTGTACCGGCGGCGGATTCCCCGCGGCGACGGCGGCGAACGCGTCCATGATTCCCTGCCAGCCGGCGCTGCCTTCAGCAATGAAATCGGGTGTGTCCGAGTGTGCCCGGAACCTCAGCAGCGATCCACCGTCGGAGTCCAGCACCTGCCAGTCCAGCACCGACTCCTCGCCGAGCTCATCATCCCAGCTGATCTGCAGGCTGGAACGCGGGTTGAGCTGCAGGACGGTGCCGGAGACACCGCTGCCGCCCTTTTCCAGGGTGTATTCCTTGCCCAGTTCCCAGCCCGGGTGGACGGGCCCCAGCCACAGCTCAACCTTCTGCTGGTTGGTGAGGACGTCCCAGATGTGGGCCGTGGGGTAGTCGAGCTGCTTGTCGAACGCCAGCACCCACCCGTCGGTGAGCTTTTCGATCCTGCCTTCGGGAACCGGACCGGATTCGCTGCTGCTGGACGGTGATGGGCTGTCAGCCATGGCCCGGCCTTCCTGGACGTGGGGTGCGGACCATTTCAGGCTAGCGGCGGCAGCCGCCGCGCGGGAGGGGGTGCGGGCACTTGTGCCGGGCGTGTGCCTAGAGCTCGTACCGGTGCCGGATGTGGCGGGCGGACGGGTTGGCCTGCCAGAACTCGACTTCCCCGGGGACCAGCGCGTAAAGCTGCCAATGGGGGTTCGGTGAGCCGTCAGCGCCCGGGCGTTCGTTCCAGTCCCGGGCTGAAGCTTCGGCGCTGAGCTGCACGACGCTTCCGGCCACGCGGACCTGCCGCCCCTGCGCGTACCAGTAGAAGTTCATCGCCGCCCGGGGGTTCTGCTCCAGTTCGCGGCCCTTCCGCGAGGTGCGTGAGGTGGCGAAGTGCCAGCCGTCGGCGTCGAGGTCCTTCAGGATGAGCACGCGGGAGGAAAGGTTCCCGGCGGCGTCGGCCGTGGCGAGCGAGAAGGCGTGCGGCTGGGGCACCCCTGCGGCGAGGGCTTCCTCCAGCCAGGCCAGGAACAGCTCGGCCGGGTCTTCCGGTGCCTGCTCCGGGTCGAAGCCGGGCAGGCCGGAGGCGAAGTCGGGCAGAGCACGCAGCGTGCGGCGCAGGTTCGGGTTGGGCTGGGGCATGGCTCCACGCTAACGCTCTTCGGGCACGCGAAAGGCCAGTTACGGCTGGTTTGAGGCCTCAAACCAGCCGTAACTGGCCTTTCGGTGGGCGGGTTAGGCGGCGAAGGAACGGGCGGCGTCGAGCTGCTTCTTCAGCTCGGCCAGCTGCGATTCCACGGCCGAGCGGGCGGTGCCGCCCTGCGAGCTGCGGCTGTCCAGCGAACCCCCGGTGGAGAGGACGGAGCGGACCTCCGGGGTCAGGTGCTCCGAGATCCCGGCGTAGTCCTCGTCGGTGAGGTCCCAGAGTTCGACGCCGCGGGATTCGGCGAGCTTCACGGCGGCACCGGAAAGCTCGTGCGCCTCGCGGAACGGAACGCCCTGGCGGACGAGCCATTCGGCGATGTCCGTGGCCAGCGCGAAGCCCTGCGGAGCCAGGGATTCCATGCGTTCGGTGTTGAAGACCAGGGTGGCGATCATGCCGGACACGGCAGGGAGCAGCAGCTCCAGCGTGTCCGTGGCGTCGAAGACCGGTTCCTTGTCTTCCTGAAGGTCACGGTTGTAGGCCAGCGGCAGGCCCTTGAGCGTGGCCAGCAGCCCGGTCAGATCGCCGATCAAACGCCCGGCCTTGCCGCGGGCAAGCTCGGCCACGTCCGGGTTCTTCTTCTGCGGCATGATCGAGGAACCGGTGGAGAAGGCGTCGTCGAGCGTGACGAAGGAGAATTCCTTGGTGGCCCAGAGGATGATCTCCTCGCTGATCCGGGACAGGTCGACGCCGATCATGGCCGCGACCCAGGCGAACTCGGCGTAGACATCACGCGAGGCGGTGCCGTCGATCGAGTTCCAGGCCGCGGAGTCGAAGCCGAGGTCCGCAGCGACGGCGTTCGGATCCAGTCCCAGCGATGAGCCG
>JBELYP010000159.1:0-4100 GCA_040273995.1 Arthrobacter sp. | reverse complement strand
AGTTAGGAGCAGTAACCGTCCACCACACGTGCGCTAATCCCTCCGACCACCCAACCGTCCCTTCAGCCTAGCGCCCGGGATCCCGCACCTCGGCCACTAGGCTTGCTGTATGACTGTTTTGGTTTTCCTCGATCCCGCATATCCTGCCGGCCGCACCGCGGATGCCTCCGTGCCTGCGCTGATGGCAACGGACCTTGGGGCGACCCGCGGAGACGGCGTTTTCGAATCGATGCTGGCAGTGGACGGGCACCCCCGGAAACTGGCAATGCACCTGGAGCGGATGGCGTCCTCCGCGGCCGCGCTGCAGCTGGACTTTCCGTCACCGCAGGTGTGGGAGCCTGCCATCGCGACGGCGCTTGCTGAGTTCGCCCGCGTGCACGGTGCCGTGCCCGCCGTGGTGAAGCTGATGCTTACCCGGGGCCCCGAGGGCGCCGGCAGCCCGACGGCGTGGGTGGCGGCGTCGCCCGTTCCGGAGTCCAGTGCCCGGCAGCGGAAGGAAGGCCTGGACGTGCTGCTGCTGGACCGCGGCTACGACTCCTCCGTGGCTGAGCGCGCCCCCTGGCTGCTGCTCGGCTCCAAGACGCTGTCCTATGCGGTGAACATGGCGGCTATCCGGTTCGCCAAACAGCACGGCGCTGATGACGTCATCTTCACGTCCTCCGACGGCAAGGTCCTGGAGGGTCCCACGTCCACCGTTGTGCTGGCCGTGGTTGAAGACGGGGTAAAGACCCTGCTCACGCCGGAGCTTGAAAGCGGCATCCTGCCCGGAACCACCCAGAGCGCACTGTTTGCCGCGGCAGAGAAGGAAGGCTGGCAGCTTGGTTACGGTCCGCTGGAGCCTTCGCACCTGATGCAGGCCGACGGCGTGTGGCTGGTCTCCAGCATCCGCCTGCTCGCGCCGGTGAAATCGATCGACGGCAACCCGGTGCGCTTCTCCCCGGAGCTCACCGATGAGCTGGCCGCACTGGTGGAAACCGTCCTGTAGCGCTTCCCCTCATACCGCGGCGGGCGCAGCCGGCTGGCTGTCCCGCCCGGTGTGAAGGACTGCTAGGACAGGATGAAGTTGAACGTCCCGGCGGCCGCAGCAGCCCACACTGCGGCTGCGGCCAGTCCGACGCCGTAGGCCAGGACCCTCAGATCGATCCGGCTGAAGGTGGACGCCCGGGCCCAGGTCCGCTCCCCGCTGCCAAAGCCGCGCGCCTCCATGGCTACGGCCAGCCTGGTGGCCCGCCGGATGGCCTGGATGAGCAGGGCAAGGCCCTGACCCAGGAAGTTGCGGAACCTCCCCAGCGGAGAGGCTGCGGCATCCGCCCCGCGGGCGTGCCGTGCAAGTCCCAGCGTTCGCCACTCCTGGACCAGCAGGCCAACCAGCCGCATCGCGGCCAGTGCCCCGAGAACAAAACGGGAAGGCAGCCGAAGCCGCTGGGCCAGCGCGTCCGCCAGGTCTGTCGCATCGACGGTGACCAGCAGGAAGATCCCCGGCAGCGCGATCGCCAGCCCGCGCAGGCCAATCGCGATACCGGCGGCCACCGAGTCAGTGGTGAACAGCAGCGGCCCGGCGTCAAGCAGCACCTCTCCGGTTTTCTCCGCGAGCAGGGCGGTGCCGTAGGCGCCTATGGCCGCGGCAATCAGGAGCGGCCAGATCCGTTTCACCAGGGTCCACGGATTGATCCGCAGCAGTGGCAGCAGGGCCAGTTCTCCGGCCAGCACCACGGTGGCGCTGACCCAGTCCACCGTCAGCAGCACCGCGATGGTGACAGCGACGGCGGCGCCCAGAGTGGAGAGCGGATTCGCCGCTGCCAGCCGGGACTGCCGCGCGCCGGCAGCCGTTCCCGCAGCTGAGGCTCGGACCGTACCGGCGCTCATGCTGCTGCTCCTGCTGCCGGTTCGGCCGGCTGCAGGCGGGCGGTGCCGTCCTGTGCCCGGAGGACCCGCCCGCCAAGCGCCGCGATGAATTCACGGTCGTGCGTCACCGAGACGACGGCGCAGCCGGAGTTCCGGCGCAGCTCGCCCAGCAGGGAGACCAGTTCCCGCCACGTATTCGCATCCTGTCCGAAGGTCGGTTCGTCCAGCAGCAGGATGTCCGGTGACGTGGCGAGCATGGTGGCCACGGAGAGCCGGCGTTTCTCCCCGCCGGAGAGAGTGAAGGGGTTGACCTGCAGGAGCGCAGTCAGCCGCAGCCGCTGGGCCAGTTCCTCCACGGTGGCCTGGACTTCAGCGTCGCTGCGCCCGGCCCGCCGCGGCCCGAAGGCCAGTTCGTCCCGGACTGAGCCGGTAAGGAATTGGTGTTCCGGTTCCTGGAACACCGTTCCGATCCGGGTCACCAGCTGCGCGGACTTCCACCTGGACGGGGTGCTTCCCGCGTCCCTGGCCAGTGCCGGGGCTGCGGCAAGGTTTCCGCCGCGGGGACGCAGCAGGCCGCCCAATGTCAGCGCCAGCGTGGACTTTCCGGCGCCGTTGGGTCCGGTGATGCCGAGGGCGTCTCCGGCGTGCAGAGTCAGGTCAACCTCGGCGAGCACGGCCGGACCCCTGGGAGTACGTGCCACCTCGAGTCCGTCCGCGCTCAGCAGGAGCGGAGCGGAGTCGGCCGGGGGAAGCGGCGGCGGCACGCTGAGTTCGGCTCCGGGGAGCCAGACCCCGGCTTCTGCCAAACGGACACGGGTCCGTTCCGCGGTGAGGACTTCCCCAGGCGGGCCGTCAGCGAGCAGTCCGCCGCCGGCGTCGAGCACTATCACCCGGTCCACCAGCTCAGCCCAGGCGGCGACGCGGTGTTCCACCACAATGAGCGTGGCTCCGGTTCCCTCCAGCACCCGTTCCACCGAGTCGCGGATTTCCAGGACACCGTCCGGGTCCAGGTTTGCGGTCGGTTCGTCGAGCAGCAGCAGTCCCGGAGACATCGCCAGGATTGAAGCCAGCGCCAGGCGCTGCTTCTGGCCGCCGGAGAGGGCCGCGGTTGAATGCCCCAGCGGCACCTGGAGTCCGACGTCGTCCAGTGCCGAGTGGACCCGTTCCCAGATCTGCGTCCTGGGAACGCCAAGGTTTTCTGCGCCGAAAGCCACCTCGTCGCCCACCCGGGAGAGCACAATCTGCGACTCTGGGTCCTGCAGCAGCAGCCCTGCCCGGCCTCGCGCGGCCTGCGGGTGAACGCCGTCGAGCTGCAGCGAACCGGTTTCCGTGCCGCCGGTGTCCTCGCCAAGAACTCCGGCCAGCGCGTGCAGCAGGGTGGACTTGCCCGCTCCGGAGGCTCCCAGCAGGAGTACCCGCTCCCCCGGACTAATGTCGAAGGACACACCGGCAACGGCCTGGGCCTTGCGTCCGGCGTGCCGCCATCCCCAGTCCCGGGCGCTGACCGCAACGGGATTAGCTCCGGCCATGGTTTACGCGTCCGCCGTGCGCCCGGAGGCAAAGGCGGAAAGCACTCCGGTGCGGGCCAGCGCCCTCACCGCCAGCCAGGAGAGCAGGCCGGCCAGCAGCAGTCCGGACACCATGGCGAAGACGGTGTACAGCACCCGCCACTGGAGGGCCCATTCAGGCATGTACAGGATCGATTCGCTCACCCCGAGGAAAAGGCCGGCGCCAAGGCCTGCCAGCAGCGCGACGGGCAGGGTGAACTTCCGGTACAGGAAGAGCAGGAACACCAGTTCGGCGCCCAGGCCCTGGATGGCTCCGGAGAGCAGTACTGAAAGTCCAAACTGGGTTCCCAGCACACCGGACACGGCGGAGGCGAGCACCTCGCAGTACAGCGCGGCGCCGGGTTTGCGGATGATCAATGCGCCCAGGACACCGGCGATCAGCCAGCCGCCGGTGTAGAGCCCGGCCAGCGGGGGGAAGGCCACGAACAGTGCGGCCGCTCCGCCGTAGGCCAGGGACCAGGCCCAGAACACCACACCGGTGGCGACGGCAAGGACGGAGGCGACGACGATGTCCACCACCCGCCAGGATGACCGGATTGGCGCTATGGATCGAGTGGATTCCTGCATGGAAGGTTCCTCCTGGGTTCAGGAGGGGAGGGAAAACCGCCGGCGGCGGTGCACCCCTGAGATCTCGACTCCCTTCGCCGGTACTAACCGGAGCAGGTTCGAGGGTCTGCGGCTTGTTCC
>JBELYP010000158.1:0-4103 GCA_040273995.1 Arthrobacter sp. | reverse complement strand
CGCTGCCGTCCTGAGCTCAGCCAGGCGGTCCTCTAGCTCCTGGATTCCTGAATTAAAGGTGGCCGCGTTGTCCCGGAAAGCCTGTTCGTTCTCAGGATCGAGCTCAGCCAGTCGCTCGGCGGCAGCTTCGGCAAGCAGACCCATGGCCGCCGGGTCATACCAGACGTGTTCATTGAAGGAACCGTGAGAGTGGCCGGCATGGTCCCCGTCCGCGTCCTGCTGATCCGCGTGATCGTGCCCCTCCCCGTCGTGTGCCTCGTCGTGTGCCCCGTCCTCGAGACCGGAAATCTCGACGGCGTTGAGCACGTTCTCAGGAGCCACGGACTCCTCCTGGACCAGGGTCTCCATAAAGGAGTCGTATCCCCCGCCATTCAGGACTACGACGGCGGCGTTGGAGACGGCGAGCTTGTCGCGTGCGGTGGCTTCGTAGGAATGGGGGTCCTGGGAAGGGCGGTTGATGATTGACTCGACGCTGACGAACTCGCCGCCAACAGATTCGAGGATGTTGCCGTACACGTTGGTGGAAGCCACCACCCGGATGGTGTCCCCTCCCCCATCGTCTGCGCTGTCATTTCCGGAATCTGCAGAGCACGCGGACAGTGCAAGTGCAGCGGCGGTCAGGATTCCGGCCACACGGATGGGCAGGCGACGCATAGTGTCAGTATCCCCGTTTCGAGTCTTGGTGCAACCGCCGGCGGGCACCGGGGCTTGTTCAGCATAACGCAAACGCGAATCATTCGCGTCTAAGTCGGTGTGGCTGTGCAGCCATCAAACCCGACGGCAGCTGCACCCGGAAGTGCAGCCGCCGAAAGCCGCCCGGCAAGTGAACTCTGGGCAGCCGGCTAAATCCGAACCGCAGACGAAATCCACCTGCTCAGCCCTCAAGACCTGCTCAACGTGCAAACCCTGGGCAGCCGCAGTAGACCCGTTCACCCGGCGGAACCTTTACACGCCCGCTCAGCCAGTGAAGCTCTCCCCCGACCGGCGCAGCCCCTGTGCCTGGGTAGCATCGCGGATCTCGCCTACCAGCTGCTCAATAATGTCCTCCAGAAACAGGACTCCGCGGGTCTGGGAATCGTCGCCAAGGACACGGGCCACGTGGGATCCGGTACGCTGCATCACTGCCAGCGCATCCTCAATCCCGTCGCTCAGCCGGAGATTGGCCAGCGTGCGGACCTTGTTCTCCGTAATCGGCCGTTCATAGGCTTCTTCCGGAATCGCCATGACGTCCTTCAGATGCATATAGCCGGTGAAGTTTCCTGCCTCATCCATGAGCACAAAGCGGGAGAAACCAGTGCGGCCCACGGCCTTCTCAAACTCAGCAGGGGTGCAGTCCGTGCGCAGGGTGACCAGCTCATCCAGCGGCACCATGACTTCACCGGCAGTCTGGCCGGAGAATTCGAGGGCCCCCGAAATGACACCGGAGTCATCTGCAACCAGGCCGTGCCGGGTGGACTCCTGCACAATCGACTGGACTTCCTGCAGCGTGAAGGACGAGGTCACCTCATCCTTTGGCGTAATCCCGACGACACGGAGGGCATGATTGGCGAACCAGTTCAGGCTCGCGGTAACCGGCCGGACCACCCGCGACACCATAACCAGCGGCGGTGCCAGAGCAAGGGCAGCACGGTCCGCCACGGACACCGAGATATTCTTCGGGACCATCTCGCCGATGGTCACGTGCAGGAAGGTCACGAACAACAGGGCGGCAAGGAACCCGGAAAGATCGGCCACCTCGGTGGGCACGCCCACAGCTTCCAGCGGTGCTGCGAGCAAATGGTGGATCGCAGGCTCTGCGACATAGAGGATCAGCAGGGAACATACGGTGATGCCCAGCTGCGCACACGCCAGCATCAGCGAAACATGCTCCATGGCCCAGAGCGTGGTCTTGGCACGTTTGGAGCCGGCTTCGGCCAGCGGCTCGATCTGGCTGCGGCGCGCGGACATGACTGCGAACTCTGCACCCACAAAGAAGGCATTGCCCAGCAGCAGGACTACAAGCCAGAAAATGCCGGCAAGGTCGCTCATCGTGTTTCCTCCCCGCGGGCCGGTGAGGCCACGGTCCTGTCTACGGCACGCGCCCCGTGGGCGGCACTCTGCTCTGCGCCGCTGGTACTGGCGGGGCCAGCGTTACCAGCGGTGTCCGCAGCAGATCCAGCTGCCGCCATAGAAGCCGCCGGGCCGTGAGCCCTCTGGGCGCCCCGTGCATCCAAAGCGTCCCGCCTGTCCGCAGCACCCTGCGTAGCCGGAGCACCTCGTTTCCCTGAGCCGGACGCTCCGGGAACAACCGGAACCCCAGCGCGCTCCTGCCGTGCCGCAGGCGCAGCATCCCCGGCGGGTTCAGCCTCCGAGTCCGGCTCACCGGGAACAAAGCAGACGCGGTCGACCCGGCGTCCATCCATGCGTTCAACTTCCAGCATTCCACCCGGGACCGGAACGGTATCGCCAACCTCAGCAATACGGCCAAGTTCAGCCATGATGTAGCCGCCTACAGTTTCGTAGCCGGAATCGTCCGGCACGTGCAGGGACGGAATTAGATCAGTCACTTCGTCCGGTCGCATAATGCCCGGGAAGTACCAGTATCCCGATGCGCTTTGCAGCACACCCGGTTTGAGCTTGTCATGTTCATCGGAGACCTCACCGACAATTTCCTCCACGAGGTCCTCCAGCGTGGCAACGCCGGCAGTGCCGCCGTACTCATCAAGTACGACGGCGAGCTGCAGGTTCGCGCTGCGCAGTTCCGAAAGCAGCGAGTCAAGGTGCACCGTCTCCGGAACCCGGAGGATGTCACTCATGATGGCGGCTGCCGGCAGCCCGGACCGTTTCCGCCGGGGCACCGCCACGGCTTTCTTCACGTGCACCACGCCCCGGATGTCATCCGGGGAATCACCCAGGATGGGAAACCGCGAGTAGCCAGTGCGGCGGGCGGCATCGATGACGTCGGAAACCGGCTGGTCGGCGTCGATGGTTTCAAGCCGGATCCGCGGGGTCATGACATCGGCAGCTGTCCGTTCGGAGAAGGACAGCGTCCGGGCGAGGAAGTTGGCGGTCCCGGCATCCAGCGTTCCCATTTCCGCCGAGCGGCGGACCATGGAAGAGAGTTCCGCGGGAGTGCGGGCGCCGGATACCTCTTCCTTGGCTTCGAGCCCGAACAGGTTCAGCACCTTGTTGGAGAACCCGTTGAGCAGAAGGATTGCGGGCTTGAACACAAAGGTGAAAGCCAGCTGCGGACGCGCCAGCAGACGCCCCACTTTAAAAGGAAGCGCAATCGACATGTTCTTGGGGATCAGTTCCCCCAGCAGCATGGAGAGCAGGGTGGCCAGCACCATGGCGGCAACAACGGACACCGAGAGCGACGCCGCCGGAGGAAGTCCCAGAGAGGCAAGCGGCCCCTGCAGCAGCCGGCCCACGGACGGTTCCATCACATACCCGGTGAGCAGTGTGGTGAGCGTAATGCCCAGCTGGCAGCTCGAAAGCTGGGTCGAAAGGGTTGTCAGGCAGCGGAGCAGCGGCTCCGCCCGGGTATCTCCGTCTTCCACCGCACGGCGCACGGTGGGCTGGTCCAGGGCAACCAGGGAGAACTCAACGGCCACGAAAAAGCCGGTGCCGCAGATGAGCAGCAGCCCGGCCAGAAGGAAAAGCCACTCCATTTCAGGAACCAGCCTCCGCGGTCAGGCGCGGATACGCGGTTCCCCGGGAGCCTGGTGGCGGATTACCGCCGGAAGGTGGGGGTTCGGCTGAAGCCGGACTGGAAGGCTCCGATGACGCTGCCGGAGAGTGCGGGGATCTTGTGCGGGCGTTGCCGGCTCTGTGCGTCCGTGCGGGGGTAGCCGCAGCGGAGGCGGGCCGGCGCCTAGAGTTGCTGTCCATAGACCTTTCAGTTTACAGCTTTGATCCCTCTGCACCAGATTAAATTCAGCACGGTGCCGGTGCGCTCAATCTCGATAAGAAAGCTGAGCAAAGTGTGTCCGATCCCACAAGAGGACACTGCTGAGATTGGCCACTTCCGCCGATCTATAACTAGACTTGCAAACAAGTCTCGGTCACTGCGCACCGGGCCGCACCAGCAAGTCTTGAGGCGGAAGCGCTCAGATCATGGTGCC
>JBELYP010000157.1:0-4208 GCA_040273995.1 Arthrobacter sp. | reverse complement strand
GCCGCTTTCTCGCGTTCATGCGGAATGATGAGGATCATCATGACACCACCACAGGATTCAGACACCTCCGGCAGCGCTGACGCCAAGGGCACCTCCGTAATCGTCAATGCCATTGCCGTCCTTCGCACGTTTACCGCTGACGAACCGCTGCTGGGCGTCACGGAAATTGCCAACCGGGTTGGCATGCACAAGAGCACCGTCTCCCGGATCCTCGCCACGCTCGAGCAGGAACACCTCGTGGAACGTGATGCAGCGACCCGCCGCTTCCGGCTTGGCCTGGGCCTGATAGCGGTAGCCGGGCCACTTCTGGCCGAGCTGGAGGAACGGCGCGTCGCCTACCCGGTGCTGCAGGAACTTGCCGAACAAACAGGCGAGACCAGCGCCCTCATGGTGTGGAACGGGGTGGAGTCGATGTGCGTAGAGCAGATCCCCAGCCATCTGCAGATCAAGCACACAACACCGCTGGGCACCCGGTACCGGGACGCCGTGAGCTCCTCCGTGCAGGTCTTCCTCGCGGACGAACCGTTTGAACGGGTTCAGAGCCTGCTCCGAAGCGGAACCATCACGTACCCGGGGCTGGATGACGCCGGTCTTGAAAATTACCGGGCACGGCTGCAGGAGGTTGCGGACCGCGGCTGGGCCACGAACTACGGTGAATCATCCATCGACGAAGTGGGGGTGGCGGCACCGGTGTACAACCACCGCGGTGACATTGCAGCGGCTGTCCTCATTCCGGCCCCGCGGTTCCGGGTGTCTCCGGAACGCCTGGAGAGCCTGGCTGAGGCCTGCGCCGCAGCTGCCCGTAAAGTGACTGCGCGGATGGGCGGCAGCCGCCGCCGTGACCCGGGGCTGCCGGGCTAAGCTTTCCCCCGCCTTAGGCAGGCTCGAAACTCACACGAGCCAGAAGTCCCGCAGAGCTGCCGCCGCTTCCGAGCCCTGACGCCGCCCGGCCGCCGACGCCGGAATCCGGGTGGAGCGCAGCAGCGGGTTTGCCCCGAAGTCGCGCAGGGCTGCTTCATCAGCCTCTATGACAAAGGTGCTGCTGTGCTGCTGGAGTTTCGCCAGTGCCTGCGGCAGGCTGGGGCCGAACGGGCTTTGGGGAGCCTCCGGCCCGCAGGCCAGCACCAACACCTTGCCGTACCCCTCGGCGACGTCGGCGTTGGTGGCCGAGCGCATTCCGCCGTCCATATAGGACCGGCCCAGGATAGTGACCGGCGGCCACACCGTGGGCACCGCGCAGCTGGCTGCCACCGCCCTGGCCAGTTCGACGTCGGACGTGGCATCCAGAACCGTAAACGATCCGTCCTCCGCATCCACCACCGCAATGCCAAATGGTTTGTCCGGCCACTCCGGCTGCGGCAGCAGCGAACGGATACTGGAAACCCACTCCCCTTCGGTCATCACCGCCGGAGTGGTACGCGCCAGCTGGCCTACCCGCGCCCGGGCGGCCTTCTCATCGCCGTCCCCGCGCCCCGCCGTCGCCGTGAGCTCAATGAACGCCTCACTGCTGAATCCGCTGGGATCCTGGTACGGCACGTCGGTTCCCTGCGCGGCCAGCGCCTGCTCCGCATCGTCGAGCTGTGCCTTCAGGACCTGCTGCAGCAGACCGGAGCGCAGCGCCGCGCCCACCATCGAACCCGCAGAGGTTCCCACCACCAGGTCCGCCGCGTTGAGGTCAACCCCCTCCTCCAGCAGCGCCGCAAGCACACCCATCTCCCATGCGATCCCGGCCACTCCCCCGCCGCCCAGGACAACCGCCCGTGTCTGGCTCATGCTGTGCACTCCGTTCGTCTCCGGACCAATGCCCGGGAGTCTAGACCTGCGGACCGCGTTGGAGCACCCACACAGTGCGTTTCTGCCCTGCCCGCCGCCGGTATTCAATAGAGACATGGCATTACGCGTTCTGATGGTCGGCCGCAAGCACGAGGACTGGGTGGTTGACGGGATCCGCCGCTACGAAAAGCGGCTGAAGAAGCCTTTCGACCTCTCCTGGGTTTCAATTCCGCACTCCGCCCGGGAGAACGACGCCGCCCGCAAGGAGGAGTCGGAGCGGCTGCTGGCCAAGCTCGGCAGCGACTACGTGATCCTGCTTGATGAGCGCGGAAAGGCCATCACCTCGCCGCAGCTGGCGAAGACGCTGCAGAAACCGCTCGATAATTCGCGCAACGTCACGCTGATTATCGGCGGAGCGTACGGGGTGGACCAGAGTGTGCACGACCGCGCGGACTTCGTCTGGTCCCTCTCCCCCTTGGTGTTCCCGCACCAGCTGGTCAGGCTGATCCTTGCGGAGCAGGTCTACCGTGCCCAGGAGATCGCTGCCGGACGCCCCTACCACCACGAGTAGGGCTGGGTCCGTAACAATTCGGTGTGCTTGGGTGACGCGCCGCGGTGCAGTTTGACCATGTCAGGAAGCAGGTTCAGGGTGAAGCCATGAGAACCAAGGTTTCCGCTTCCCCGTCACTGCTCGTTGCCGGGCTGCTCGCAGCCGGGCTTGTGCTGACGGGCTGCAGCGGCGGTGGCAACGAGGCAGAAGAGTCCCCGTCCGCGGCGTCCCCCACTCCGTCAGCCATCACGACGGCGACTGCCTCGCCCAGCGCGGGCACTTCCTCCAGCGCCACGGCCGAACCGGAAACCTCCGCACCCTCCCCTGTCGAAGGCACTGGACCCTGCACCGCGGACAAACTCTCCGCCACGGTCGAAGACACCCCCGGCGGCGGTGCTGCCGGCAGCGTCTACCGGGACCTGGTGCTGACAAATACCTCCCCCGAATCGTGCACCACCTTCGGATACCCCGGTGTCTCCTACCTTGGACAATCCGGAACGCAGGTCGGGGCGCCGGCTACCCGTTCCGTCGGAACAGCTGCCGTCGCCGTGACCCTGGAACCGGGGCAATCCGCCGTCGCTTCACTGCGCGAAACCCGCCCGGAAAACTATGGCGAAGACTGCAGAATGGTGCCGGTTTCCGGACTCCGCATCTTCCCCCCGGACGACACCGCCTACGTCAACTTTGCCCGTGCCGGATACGGCTGCAGCAGCGAAGAAGCCGAGCTTTTGGAGGTCGGTCCGCTGGCCGGGCCGCGCTAGCACGGGGCACTTCCGACAGCCAAAACCGCACGCTGGCAAATTGGCCGTCCCGTTCTCCAGTTGGCATACTGTTGGGCACTTGTGGCCTGCGACACCGTTTTTTCAGCTGTACGCAGGCCGTCCTGACCTTGACCAACGTGATACGGAACTGACCGGAACGGCTACATGACTGACGAAACGTACAAGCTGATTGCCCTGATCATTTACATGGCTGCCATGCTGGGCATCGGGTGGTGGGCGTACCGCCGCACCTCCAACCTGGATGACTACATGCTGGCCGGGCGGGGACTGAAGCCAGGTGTCGCAGCACTCAGCGCCGGTGCCTCGGACATGTCCGGGTGGCTGCTGATGGGCCTGCCCGGTGCCATCTACCTTTCCGGCCTTACTGAGGCCTGGATCGCCGTCGGGCTGACCGTCGGTGCGTGGCTGAACTGGAAGTTCGTGGCTCCCAGGCTGCGGACGTACACACTCGTAGCCAACAACTCGATCACGGTGCCGAGTTTCCTGGAAAACCGCCTCAAGGACCGCAGCCGGCTGCTGCGCGTAGTTTCCGGCGTCATCATCCTGGTCTTCTTCACCTTCTACGTTTCCTCCGGCATGGTAGCCGGCGGCGTCTTCTTCGAGAGCTCCTTCGGATCCAGCTACACCACCGGCATGCTGATCGTGGGCGGCGTGACCATTGCCTACACCCTCTTTGGCGGGTTCCTGGGCGCCAGCTACACGGACGTGGTGCAGGGCCTGATGATGCTGCTGGCCCTCATCGCCGTCCCGCTGGTGGGCATCTTCCTGGTGGGCGGGCCGTCCGGCATGGCCGAGTCCCTGCGCGAAATCGATCCGGCCATGCTCAACCCGGTTGCCGGTACGACGGCGCTGGCCGTGATCTCGGCCCTCGCCTGGGGCCTTGGCTACTTCGGGCAGCCCCACATCATTGTCCGCTTTATGGCTCTGCGCTCCCCCGCCGACGCCGTTGCCGGCCGCCGCATTGGCGTGGGCTGGATGCTGCTGAGCGTGATCGGCGCCGTGTTCACGGCCCTGGTAGGCGCGGCTTATTTCCAGCAGAATGACCTGACGCTCAGCGATCCCGAGGCCGTGTTCCTGAGCATGGCGCAGGCCCTGTTCCACCC
>JBELYP010000156.1:0-4304 GCA_040273995.1 Arthrobacter sp. | reverse complement strand
CTTTCCCTGGTTCCCGGCTACGCCGGGCTGGCAATCGGACTGGTGCTCATCGCCATTGGCTCCGGCGGCCTGAAGGCAAACGCCACGGCCCTGGTGGGAAGCCTGTACGACGAGAAGGACGAACGCCGGGACGCCGGATTCTCCATCTTCTACATGGGCATCAACATCGGCGGCCTGATGGGCCCAATCCTCACCGGCCTGCTCTGGGATTCCTTCGGCTTCCACGTCGGCTTCGGCCTCGCGGCCGCCGGCATGGCCATTGGCCTGGCCCAGTACGCCGCAACCCGCAAGTACCTGCCGGAATCCGCGCACCTGGTGGCGAACCCGCTCCCCAAGAGCCAGTTCACCCGGGTGGGAGCGATCGCAGCAGCGGCCGTCGTCGTCGTGCTTGCAGCCATTGCTTTCGGGCTGATCAACAGCGAAAACCTGGTTGGCCTGATGGCCATCCTCGCGCTGGTCGCAGCGGCCGCCTACTTTGTGGTCATCCTGTCCAGCAAGCGCGTAAGCCAGGTTGAACGCCGCCGCGTGTTCTCCTTTATGCCGCTGTTCGTGGCGAGCACCGCTTTCTGGGCCCTGTTCCAGCAGCAGTTCACAGTCGTGGCGCTGTACGCGGACACCTCGCTGAACCGCGAAATCTTCGGCTGGGAAATGCCGCCGAGTTTTGTCCAGTCCATCAACCCGATCTTCATCATCATCTTCGCCGCTGTCTTCGCAAGCATGTGGACCAAGCTCGGCACCCGCCAGCCGGGTACTCCGCTGAAGTTCGGCCTTGGCCTGGCCGTGATGGGCCTGGCGTTCCTGGCCTTCATTCCGTTCTCCGGCGGCGGACCCGCCAGCACGCCGCTGCTGGCACTGGCAGGAATCCTGCTGCTGTTCACCTTCGCTGAACTCTCGCTCTCCCCCACCGGCCTGTCCGCAGCTACGAAGCTGGCCCCGGCTGCGTTCCCCACGCAGATGGTGGCGCTGTTCTACCTGTCCGTATCCCTGGGCAGCACCCTTTCCGGCTGGCTGGCACAGTTCTACAGCCAGGACACCGAAGTCAGCTACTTCTCCTTCCTGGGCATCACGGCGATCGTGCTGGGCATCATCCTTGCCCTCTGCGCGCCCGCCATTAAGAAGCTGATGGGCGGAGTGCGGTAACCCGTTCTTTCAATTCGCTTAGCAAAAAGTGCCCGTTTGGTTTCCGAACAGGCACTTTTTGCGTATCTGCCGCACCTTGAATGGGGCCGCTGAGCGAAGACACTCTGGGCCTTTTAGCCACACTAGGACGATCATTTGTCCGGGCGGTCGAGTCCCGACAATGCATCTGTCTCTACGTGCCCCCGCCGGTTAGACAATGTGAGCATCCTCACAGTTAGTATCTTTCAATCAGCCGGTGCTGAACTGCACCCGACAACCGGGCTCCGATCAACGACGTCGGGCCGGGACCGGATGCCAGCGTCCGGCACTACGACACCCTGCCCGGCCGGCGCCGTCCGCCTCCGGGCAGCGCATTGAAAGGGCAACGATGAAGCGTTCGAAGACCGGGGCACTGGGGGCCCTGCTGCTGGGTGCATCCCTGGCCGTCACCGCCTGCGGCGGCGATTCCGCGGCCGAGGGCAGCGACACGGAAATGGTGAAGATCGGCATCACCCAGATCGTGGAGCACGACGCACTGGACTCGGCGCGCGAGGGATTCAAGCGCGCACTGGCCGAAAACGGCTACACCGAAGGCGAGAACGTCACGTTCGACGAGCAGAACGCGCAGGGCGACCAGGCAACTGCCACGTCCATCGCGTCCAAGTTTGCCACTGACGGCATGGACCTGGTCCTGGCGATCGCCACCCCGACTGCGCAGGCTGCCGCACAGGCCATCACCGACACTCCGATCCTCATCACCGCAGTCACCGAACCGGAAGAGGCCGGACTGGTCGACTCGTGGGACGCCCCGGGTGGAAACCTCACGGGTACCAGCGACATCAACCCCGTAGAAGACCAGATGAGCCTCATCAAGGAGCTCGCGCCGGATGCCAAGAGCGTTGGCATCGTTTACAGCTCCGGAGAAGTGAACTCCGAGGTCCAGATCGAGCTGGCGCAGGAAGCTGCCGATGAGATGGGCCTAGAGCTGAAGCTTGCAGCCGTCAGCAACACGGCCGAAGTCCAGCAGGCCGCTGAATCGCTGGACGTTGACGCCTTCTACATCCCGACCGACAACAACGTGGTGAACGGCCTGCAGTCCGTGGTCCAGATCGCCGAGTCCAAGCAGATTCCGCTGGTTGTAGCCGAGGCCGGCAGCGTCGAGGCCGGCGGCATCGCCACCTACGGCATCGATTACGACGCCCTTGGATACCAGACCGGCCTGATGGCCATCAAGATCCTCGAAGAAGACGCTGATCCGGCCACCATGCCCATCGAAACCCTGGATGAAGTGCAGCTGATCCTCAACAAGGGTGCCGCGGCCAACATGGGCGTCGAGATCCCCGAGTCGCTGCTGGAGAAGGCCGACCAGGTCATCGAGTAACCAAGACGCCTTTCCCACCCTGCTGTAAGGAACAGAACTTCCATGATCACTGCTGTTGAACTGGGGCTTATCTACGCCGTTATGGCCCTGGGCGTTTATCTCACCTTCCGGATCCTGGACTTTCCGGACCTTACCGTGGACGGCAGCTTCACCACCGGTGCAGCCGTGGCGGCCATTTCCATCACTAACGGGGTTCCACCCCTGGCCGCCACGGCAGCCGCGTTCGGAGCAGGCCTTTTGGCCGGCTGCGTCACCGGCCTGCTGCACACCAAAGGCAAGATCAACGGGCTGCTGGCCGGCATCCTGACAATGATCGCGCTCTACTCCATCAACCTGCGGATCATGGGAACGTCGAACCTTTCCCTGCTCCGTGAGGACACCCTCATCACCCCGCTTCGTGAAAACGGTTACCTGGGCGGCGCCGTCGCCATTGCCTTGTTCGCCCTGCTGGCCCTGGGCGTCAAGCTTTTCCTGGACTGGTTCCTGCACACGGATCTGGGGCTGGCCATGCAGGCCACCGGCGACAACCAGGAAATGGTCAGCAGCTTCGGCGTCAGCACCGACCGGATGAAGATCCTGGGCCTGTCCCTCTCCAACGGTTTCGTGGGCCTGTGCGGCGCAGTGGTGGCGCAGTACCAGGGGTTCGCGGACATTGGCATGGGTATCGGCCTGATCCTGGTCGGGCTTGCTTCGGTCATCATCGGCCAGGCCATCTTTGGTTCCCGCCTGATCGTGGTTTCGACGCTGGCAGTGGTCCTGGGCGCCGTCGTCTACCGGATCGTGATCGCCCTGGCACTGGACCTTGGTTTCGAGCCCAACGACATGAAGCTCATCTCCGCGGTACTGGTGGTGCTGGCACTGATCCTGCCGCAGTGGAAAGTGTTCCGCCGGCTGCCCACCTTCAGCAGCCTGCGCAAGTCCAACGTCACCACCGCCAGCTAGCGAAGAAAGCAAAACGATGCTGAAAATCGACAACGTACAGAAGACCTTCTTCGCCGGCACCGTCAACGAACGCGTCGCCCTGGCGAAAATCGACCTGAAGCTGGGTGCCGGGGAGTTCATCACCGTGATTGGCTCCAACGGGGCAGGCAAGTCGACCCTGCTGAACATGGTTTCCGGCAAGCTGCGCCCGGACACCGGATCGGTGCTGATCGACGGCAAGGACGTCACCAGGCTGGCGGACTACCAGCGGGCGCGCTTCATTGGACGGGTTTTCCAGGACCCGATGGCCGGTTCGGCGCCGCAGCTGAGCATCGAGCAGAACATGTCCATTGCCTACGAGCGGGGCAAGCGCCGCGGCCTCGGCTGGGGAGTTTCCGCCAAGAAGCGCGAGCTGTTCCGCGAGGAGCTTAAGTCTCTGGAACTCGGGCTGGAGAACCGGCTCAAGGCCAAGGTGGGACTCCTCTCCGGCGGCCAGCGTCAGGCGCTTTCCCTGCTGATGGCAACGTTCAGCGAGCCGAAGATCCTGCTGCTGGATGAGCACACCGCAGCCCTGGACCCGCAGCGTGCCGCCCTGGTTTCCCGCCTCACCGGCGAAATCGTGGCCCGCCACAACCTGACCACGCTGATGGTCACCCACAACATGCAGCAGGCCCTGGACCTGGGCACCCGGCTGATCATGATGCATGAAGGCCGGATCATCCTGGACCTGGACAGCGCGCAGAAGGCGTCCATGACGGTACCGGATCTGCTGCATGAGTTCGAGAAGATCAAGGGCGGCCTGGACGACCGGACCCTGCTCCAGTAGCCCCCAAGTCCTTCCCCCTCCCCATCGAGAGGCCAGTTACGGCCCGTTTGAGCGCTC
>JBELYP010000155.1:0-4485 GCA_040273995.1 Arthrobacter sp. | reverse complement strand
CGGCACCATGGTTTCCTGGCCGGGAACGGCGAGTTCTCCGGCCCGGTGGCAGGCCACCATCCGTCCGGTGCCGTCGTTGGTGAGCACCGGCCGGGAGATGCGGCACAGGTCGGTGGCCAGCGGGCAGCGGGTGCTGAACGCGCAGCCGGACGGAACCTGCGACGGCGAGGGAATGTCCCCCTTCGGTACCAGCCGGTGCTCGGGGGCACGGCCCATGGAGACCAGGGAAACCGTGTACGGGTGGCGCGGATCGGCGAAAATCTGCTCCGACGTGCCGTATTCAACGACACGGCCCAGGTAGAGCACCAGGACCTTGGTGCTGATGTAGCGAACCAGCTCCAGGTCATGGCTAATGAACAGGTAGGAGATCCCCCGTTCGGCCTGGATGTCGCGGAGCAGGTTCACCACCTGCGCCTGGACCGAAACGTCCAGCGCAGCGGTGGGTTCATCGGCCACGATCAGGCTGGGGTCCAGCATCAGGGCCCGCAGGACCCCCACCCGCTGGCGCTGTCCGCCGGAAAGCTGGCGCGGATAGCGCAGGGACCAGGCAGGATCAATCCCGACGCTTTCCAGCGCCTCTTCCACCTTGGCGGTGCGGGTCCGCGCGTTGCCGGCCCGGTGCACTTCCAGTGGCTCGGCCAGCGACTCGCCCAGCCTCCTGGAGGGGTTCAGCGCTGTGCCCGCGTTCTGGAAGATCATCGCCGAGCGGCGGCGCAGGTGCCGGGTCAGGCTCCGGCCGCGGAGCCGGGTCACGTCCTCGCCTTCAAAGTAGATCCGTCCGGCGGTGGGTTCGTAGAGGCGCAGCGCGGCACGGCCCAGCGTGGTTTTACCGGACCCGGATTCTCCCACCACGCCCACCGTCTGGCCCGGAAGCACAGACAGCGAGACATCGTCCACGGCAACCACCTTGCTGCCTCTGGCGCCCTTGAAGTGCTGCTCCAGGGACATGATCTGCAGGACGGCCTCGGGGCCGTGCGCCGTTGCGGCGTTCATTCGGTGCCTTTCTGGACGGATGCCGCCTGCTGGACGCGGACGCAGGCGGTGCGGTGATCCGGGGCTGCGAGGGCCAGCAGCGCGGGCACCGCCGCGGAGCATTCGGGAGCGGCGGAGGCACAGCGCGGCGCGAACGCACAGCCGGGAGGCAGGTCATCAAGCGCCGGCGGGCGGCCGGGGATGGTGAGCAGCCGGTCCCCGCCCTGGCGTTTGGGCTGCGCCTGCAGCAGCGACCAGGTGTAGGGGTGCTGCGGGTTGCCCATGACGTCCTTCATGGGCCCCTGCTCCATCACCGTTCCGCCGTACATCACCACCAGGTGATCGGCCAGGCCGTCAATGACGTCCAGGTCGTGGGTGGCGATCACGATCGTCAGGCCCATCTCCCGGTTGAGTTCGCGCAGGAGTTCCAGGATCTGTTCCTGGGTGGTGACGTCCAGCGCAGTGGTGGGTTCGTCGCAGAGCAGCACCCTGGGCCGGGCCACGAGCGCCATGGCAATGACAATGCGCTGCAGCTGCCCGCCGGACACCTGGTGCGGGTAGGTCCGCATCCTGGCTTCCGGGTCGGGGATGCCCACGCGGGCGAGCATGGCCACGGACAGCTCCCAGGCGGCGGCCTTGGACAGGCCCGGGTCGGCCGCGCGGGCGGATTCGACGAGCTGCCCGCCTATAGAGTGCATGGCGTGAAGGGCACTCCACGGGTCCTGGAAGATCACGCGGGCGTAGCTGGCACGGAAGGAACGCATTTGGGCCGGGCTCATGCCGGTGACCTCGTGCGGACCGACCAGCAGTTCCCCTCCCACGCGTGCACCCCAGGGAAGCAGCCGGACCATGGCGAGCATCGCCGTCGACTTTCCGGAACCCGATTCCCCGGCGAGGGCGACGATCTTGCCGGCGGGAACGTCGACATCCACGTTCCGCAGGATCTGCAGCTCTCCGGATGCCGTGGGCAGATGGACGCTGACGCCCTTCAGGGTGATGCCGTTGCCGTCTGCCGCTGCGGGCCGGGGCGCCTGCGCCTTGGGCAGAGAGGGGGCGGCGGTGCTCATGCGCTCTCCAGCGGCTTGCGGGCGGTGAGGATCCAGGGGTAAACACCGTCCGGTGTCAGCGCTCCTTCGGTGACGTCCACGAATCCCGCCGCTTCCGCCCACTCGCTGAGCTGTGCGGTCGCTGCCGTCCGCCACCACGGCTCATTGCCGTGCTCAGCATCCCAGTCGTCATTCCATGCCTTGTACGGATCACAGGCACGGTAGGGAGTGACGTCGGAGAAATGGATTTCACCGCCCGGCTCCAGCAGCCGGAAGGATTCCGCCAGGATGGCGCGGGTGATGTGGGGCGGGACTTCATGGAGCAGGATAAAGGAGGTGACCAGGTCATAGGAGGCATCCGGCAACCCCGTCTTTTCCGCCAGCGAGCGTATACAGCGCCAGTCCAGTCCGGCATCCAGGGAGCGGCGCTTGGCGTAGTTTAGCGAGGTGCGGGAGGGATCCAGCGCGGTGATCTCCGCCCCGGGGTAGGCCTCGGCGAGCATCATCGTGTACTGGCCGGTGCCGGCGCCCAGGTCCAGGATCCGGCGGTAGCTGCTGCGGGGCGCCGCTTCTGCCACCTGTTTGCGCAGGGCAAAGATGTTGTTGCCGTAGGCGGCCATCAGCAGGTACTTGTAGACCAGCTCAAAGTGGATGAACCCCATGTGCTCGTGGCCGTCCCAGCCTCCGGCCGTACCGTGGAACTCGTAGTCCCAGTACCGCGGCACCTCCTCGCCCAGCAGGTCTTCGACCAGTCCTTCCGGAACCGAGGCCAGCGGTTCAAGGTCTGCACGGGAACGTTCAAAGGCAGCGACGGCGCGCGGGGTGGTCTGGTCCCGGCACCAGCGAAGCACCGACCCAACCACGCGCTGTTCTGGAAGATCTGCCAGGACGGGTGCCGCAGCGCTCCGCAGGGCGCTGATGTCCGCCCCGGACTCCCCCGCCAGGACGCCGGCCGCATCAAGGGCGGATCGGACGTCCTGGCGCAGCGGCAGCAGGGCCCCGCGCATCTGCCTGAGGAAGGCCAGCTCGGACCGGCCGCGCTGGTCGATCCGGATCTGGGCCTGGGCGGTCGGTGTGGCTGAGGGGGCTGCCATGGGGATGTCCTTCCTTACGGTTCTGCGATGTGGGCTCGGGCGCGCGGACTAGCTGGTTTTGGTGACGTCCGTCAGGTACAGCGACAGACCGGTGGAGAAGTCCACGCCTTCGACGCCGTCCTGCACGGCACCAACAGCGGGAGCAGCGAAAGTCCACAGGGCCAGGTTCTGCTCGTTGACGTATTCGCTGGCCTCGATGAGCAGCTCTTCGCGCTTCTGGCTGTCCATTTCATTGCGGGTGGCCCCGTAGAGAGCAGCCCATTCCTCGGAGGAATTCATCCGGGAGATCGTGGTGAAGCCCCGGTCGATGTCGTAGATGCCGTTGAAGGAGAGGCCGCGGTAGAGGATGTCCGCGTCGGTGGTGCCGCGGGCCTGGACTACCCAGTCGGCGATCTCCACCAGGTTCAGGTTGACCTTGAACCCGGCCGCCTCCAGCATCTGTCCCATGGCCTCGTAGAGGTTCTTGTTCTGGCTGGACTGGCCGGTGATGGTGATTTCCGTGCCGGTGGCGCCTTCGGCCTCCACGATCTTCTTCGCTTCTTCCGGATCGAATTCCGGACGGGTGATCTCCGGCGAGTAACCGGTAACGCCTTCGAGGGCGAGCTGGCCGTCCTCGATTTCCCCGGCACCGGCGGTCATGGACGCGGTCAGGGCCTCGGCGTCGATGGCGAGGTTCGCCGCGCGCCGCAGTTCAGGGTTCGCGAAGGCGCCCTTGTCCGCGTTGAACTGGAAGAAGTTCAGGCTGCCGCCCCATGCGGTGGAGACGTCATAGTTGCCGCCCAGGACCTGGATGGCGTTGGGACCGAGCTGGTGGGCAATATCCACCTCACCGGCTTCGAAAGCCGACTGCAGCGACGTCTGGTCGGAGAAGGTGCGCAGCGTGACGTTCGGTGTGGCCGGAGCTTTCCCCCAGTAATCCTCATTGGCGGTGAGGGTGATGCTCTGGCCGGCGTCGAACCCGGTGATTTCGTAAGGACCGGTGCCGGCTCCGGTGCTGTTGAAGCCTTCCTCAGTCCAGGCGTCCGACGGCGCAATGTAGGCCAGGCTCAGCTGCGAGAGCAGCAGCGGGGTGGGTTCGCTGGTGACAATCTGCACCTCGTAGTCCCCCAGCGCGGTCACGGAATCGACCTGGGTGAGGTAGGTCGCGGGCTGGTAGCCCTTTTCCTTGATGGTGGTCAGGGAGAACACCACGTCCTCTGCGGTGAACTCGCTGCCGTCGTGAAAGGTGACGCCTTCGCGCAGCTTGAACGTCCAGGTGAGTTCGTCCTCGCCCAGCTCCCAGCTTTCGGCCAGGCTCGGCTGCCCTTCGCCGGTGGCCGGGTCCACGGTGACCAGCGGTTCGTAGGCGGCCAGCAGCCAGGTGCCGTAGTAGG
>JBELYP010000154.1:0-4607 GCA_040273995.1 Arthrobacter sp. | reverse complement strand
GAACGCCGAGGAAGCCCTGGCGGCCCGCCTGGTCACCGAGATCCACGAGGCGAACGAGCTGCTGGCCGCAGCCAACGCCCTGGCCGACCGGATCGCGAAGCAGGACCCGCTGGCCGTGCGCATCACCAAGTCCGTGTTCCACGCGCCCGCCGAGGCGCACCCCGTTATCGACACCCTCGCCCAGGGCATCCTCTTTGAGTCCGAGGCAAAGTTCGACCGCATGCAGGCTTTCCTGGAAAGGAAGAAAAAGAAATGACAGTTCCCTCCAAGGTTGGTGTCCTTGGCGGCGGCCGCATGGGTGCGGGCATCGCGCACGCCTTCTGCACGGCCGGCGCGTCCGTCGTCGTCGTCGAGCGTGACGAGCAGGCAGCCAGCGCGGCCTACGAGCGCGTCGCCTCCAACCTCGCCAAGAGCGTTGAACGCGGCACCACGGAAGAGACGCTCGACGCCCTGGTGGCCCGGCTCAGCGTCTCCACCGGCTACGCAGACTTCGCAGGCTCCGGCCTGGTTGTCGAAGCAGTTCCGGAGGACTTCGAGCTGAAGGCCACCGCACTGACGGCTGTGGAGGAACAGCTCGACGCCGATGCCTGGCTCGCGTCCAACACCTCCTCCCTGTCCGTTTCGGAACTGGCGGAGAAGCTGCAGCGTCCGGAGCGGTTCTGCGGGCTGCACTTCTTCAACCCGGTTCCGGCTTCCACCCTGATCGAGGTGGTCCTGGGCAAGCAGACCTCGGAGGAACTCGCCGAGTCTGCGCGGGCCTGGGTGGCCGACCTGGGCAAGACGCCCGTCGTCGTCAATGACGCTCCCGGCTTCGCCAGCTCCCGGCTGGGTGTGGCCATCGCCCTCGAAGCGATGCGCATGGTCGAGGAAGGCGTGGCGTCCGCTGAGGACATCGACGCCGCCATGGTCCTGGGCTACAAGCACCCGACCGGCCCGCTGAAGACTACGGACATTGTGGGCCTGGATGTGCGCCTGGGCATTGCCGAGTACCTGGCCTCCACTCTCGGCCCGCGCTTCGAGCCGCCGCAGATCCTCCGGGACAAGGTGGCCCGCGGTGAACTCGGCCGCAAGAGCGGCAAGGGCTTCTTCGACTGGAGCTAGTTTCAAAACTGCAGCAGCCCGCATGCTTCGCCCCTTGAGCGAGCACGCGGGCTGCGCCGTTAACGCCGCCGGGCGGCATCGATACCCGCACGCCACCCCGGTGCCCGGCCCCCGTTCGGCGGGAAAAGGGCCGCGGCGTCCACGCCCGATGCCTGCAGCAGCCAGGACACGAGCGAGTTCGAGTTCCACATATCGCCGGCGGCCGTTTTGGCACCCCACACCAGGCGGGGAACCTGTGGGACCCGCGCGAGCAGGGCAGCGGCGTCGGAGGAGTCTGTGCCGAACACCACCGGCGGACCAGGTGCGTAGCCGAGATCGGGTATGACACCCTCGCGCCAGCACCTCACCTCATACCGGAAAAGCCGGGACCATCCCAGCAGGTGGAGACCGACCGGTCCAGTCGCCACCACTCCGGGTCCGCCTGCGCCCGGGCCCCATGCGGGTGCCATCTCGACGGCGTAACGACCGCCCGGGGCTAGGACTTCCAGAGCGGCGTGGAAGAGCGGCTGGGGGCGGCGCCCTTCGCGCCGCGCCCGCCAGTGCTCCCACCAGCGGCTGGTGTGGATCACCACGTGTCCGCCGGCGCCCACCGGCAGCCACCACAGCCGGATCTCGGCTCTGTCCACCGGTGCCTCCTCCTAGCTGATGCGCGACTGCGCGGTTGGGCGGTTGCCGCGTCCGGATTCGGCTAGGCCCGGGCGACCGGCTGCTGCAGCTCAGTGACCCAGTCGGCCTGGTCCGCAGTCTGCGACCGCAGGTAAACCTCACGGCACGGACCGGAGAGGGTGAAACCGCGGGCAAGAATCTCGGCGTGTACCGCCTGCCAGCTCTCGGCAATGTGCTCCATTGACCCCAGGTGGATTCCGCAGATTGCCGTTGGGACGGCCGGCAGGTCAATTGCCTCGGCGCCGTCGGGCACCGGTCCCGTGTGCGCGAAACCGGCAGTGATCCGCAGGCCGTCTTCGCCCATGTCATACTCCGCCACCGGCACACCGCCCGGCGTACCGGAGGGTGCCAGGAGCGCCCCGACGGCGTCGAAGAGCGGCCCGACGACGCGGGGGACTTGGGGCGTTTCGGACACCCGGGCGGGGCGGGCCGCGAGCCGGACGGCGGGGAGGGGCTTTTCGATGATTTCGATCTGGGTCATGGCATTTTCCTTTTCAATAAGGTGGAGCCTGCGTTCGACGTCGATGAGCCGAGCTGCCGCTGTCCGTGCTTCCTCCGCGACTTCCGCACGTCGGATGCGCAGCAGGCCGGCGATCCGGCCCGAGTCCACCCCGGAAGCGAGCATCGCGGAAATATCGTCCAGGCCAAAGCCAAGGGAACGCAGGGCCACGATCCGGTGCAGCCTCTCAAGCTGCGACGGATCGTAGGAACGGTAGCCGCTGAACTCATCCACGTGGGCGGGAACAAGCAGCCCGGCGGTGTCCCAGTGCCGCAGCATGCGGTGGGTGACCTGGCCGATCTGCGCGAACGCTCCAATGAATAACATGCCCCAGTTCTCCTGCCTCCCACAGTGTCAGGGTCAAGTATTACCTCGCCGGCTCCGCTCCCAGCTTTCCATCGAGATGACAGAAACTGCACTTTTCAGCGCTCATACGGGCAGTTTCTGCCATCTCGGGGGCGGGACTTAGGCGGAACCGTGGTCCTGCATGGTCACGTCGTTGCGCGGAACCCGGCCGCGGCAGGGAACCACCCTCTCAGGAGTGGCTAAGTAGAAAAAAGAGCTCCGGTTCCGGCCTTCATAGGCGCCGGGGACCATGAGGGATGAATAGCGGGTGCACCACTGGGGCTGCCCCGGCGTAGCCGCCAGGGCCTCGGCCACCAGCGGAACGTCATGGTGCCACATGATCTGCTGCCGGCCCTCCAAGACCAGGTAGATCAGGTCCAGTTCCGGGTCGGCGTGGACTTCGACGTCGATCCAGTCGTCGTACCTCATGAGGCGGCCGCCGTGGATCCAGTGGATCTTGTGGCCGGGGTAGAAAGCGGTGCAGCGCGGGTCACTGGAGGGAATCACAGCGTGTCCTTCTGGGAGTGTCCTTGCCCGCTCCGGTTGGACGCGGGCCGCTTCGTCATCCGAACCACCCGCCGAACATTGGGGTTGGTGCATGGCCAGTCGGAGCTTTTCCGCGCCCGGAGGGTGCGGAGGCCATGTCTCGTGAAGCACTAGTTACGTTAGCAGGCCGCGGGGACACCGGTACATCCTTCGAGAGGCCACTTGCGGCTCTTCCCAGCCGTGAAAAGAGCCGCGACTGCCCACTCGACGGCGGAGCGGGCCCCGGGAGGGATATGCCGGTCCCCGCTCAGCGGCGCCCGCGGCAGGGCTGGCCGCCGCCTGGATGAAGCTCGACGCCGGCCGTAATGGCTGCCAGGTATCCCTCACGGTAGCCCGTGGCATTCGGATGCAGGTTGGCGGCCGGGGCTCCAAAGATGATCCAAGGATCCGCCGAGCCAACTCCGTGTCCGGCAAACTCGTCCACCACGTCCACGTAGGTGGACCGCCGGTCCGGCAGCTGGGCCGCCAGAACGGCATTCAATGCATCCGTGCCGGCATTGAAGAGGCCGGCTGCCTCAGCGGTCAGCAATCCGGGCACGCCTGCCTCATCAAACAGGTGCGGGTAGCCCACCAGCACCAGCTCCGCCCGGGGAGCCAGAGCCCGCAGCTGCTGCAGTGACCCGCGTACCTGGGGTGCCAGGGTGGTTTCCGCATAGGCCTGCGCCGCGGCGAGGGCGGGTTCACAGGTCGCCGGAAGTGCAGCTCCGGCGCAGGCGGCGACGACTTCCGTGAACCGGACGTCATTGCCGCCGATCGTCAGGGTCACCAGGTCGGTATTACGGTCGATGCTGCCGGCCGCCTGCAGGGCGGCGATCTGCTCCGGCAGGTCCACCGGTCCGGCCGGAGGCGCCGGCGGCGTAATTGACGCCGTGGCGCCGCCGCAGGTCACATCCGCGTCCAGCTCGACGCGGGGGAGTGCATCCAGGAGTGCGGGGTAGCCCTCGGCGGTCCGGCCGCAGGCGTCCAGAACTTCTCCGCCGCCGAAGCCGGCCGCGTAGGAATCCCCGAGCGCCACGTAGTCCACGGTGCGCTTTTTCTCCTTGTCCCAGCCATTGCCCCCGGCTTTGTGGGGGCCGTGATGGCCGCGGTCCCGGTCCGCTCCGGCAGCTGTCCGGTCCTGGGGCGCATCCGCTGCGGCACCCGCCGCGGGCAGCACGAGGGATCCTGCGCTGAGTATCAATCCCGCGGACAGAAGCGCTGCCGTCCGCCCCCACCTGCGCAACTCGAACATGTCTGTACCTTCCGCCGTCGTAGTCCGCAGTGAAGCGCCGCGTAACGGAACACGGTAACGGCCGCGCTTCCACGGCGGAACACGCGTGGGGCCGCAGCGGTGTGCCGGGCAGGAAATGTAGGCACGGGTCCGTTCCGGGTGATGTGCCGCACGGCACTCTCATGTAGGCTGGATTCATTACCGACCGTCCGGTCAGTTATCGGCCTGGCCGCAGCTGCG
>JBELYP010000153.1:0-4728 GCA_040273995.1 Arthrobacter sp. | reverse complement strand
ATCCATCACGGCCACCTCGTGGCCGCGATGGATGGGATCGAATGTCCCGCCCATCACGCCCAGCCGGTAGGGACGCCGGTCTTCGGCGGCGTCCGCCTGCTCTGCGTTATCCATGGTTCCAGCCGGTTCCACCTACGCCGGTGGCCTACTCGGGGATGCCCTGGCCGTGGTCGTGCTTGTTCGGGAACTGGCGCTGCGGATCGACGTGCTCCGGGACGGCGTCGTGCCGGTGTCCGAGGCTGGTGAAGGCCATGGTGGCGAACATCAGAACCATGAAAATGGCAAAAATAACTCCGCCGTAGACGAACGGCGACGTTTCGGCATGTTCTTCGGCAACTTCGGCCGCCATCAGCGCAGCACTTGAAAGCTGGATCAGCATGAATCTCCCTAAATCAACCGCCGGGCACGCCGGCGGAGCATCGTGTCTAGAACAATGGTACGCGCAGGCGGCGAGAACACCGCAGTCTGCGCTTGTACGGCCGCTGCTAGGCGCGTACCTGGCCGTCTCCCTGAATGATCCATTTGGTGGTGGTCAGTTCCTTCAGACCCATGGGTCCGCGGGCATGCATCTTCTGGGTGGAGATGCCAACCTCCGCGCCGAGTCCCAGTTCCCCGCCGTCGGTGAAGCGGGTGGAGGCGTTGACGATTACCGCTGCGGAATCGATCTCCGCGATGAAACGTTCGGCGTTGGCAAGGTTGTTGGTAATGATTGCCTCAGTGTGCCCGGTGGAGTAGGTCCGAATGTGCTCCAGCGCTTCGTCCATCGTGTCCACCATGGCTACGGCCAGGTCCAGGTCCATGTATTCCCGGCCCCAGTCCTCTTCTGTGGCTTCCAGCACCGCTGCACCCTCCGGCAGAATCTCCCGGACCCGTTCGTCAGCGTGCAGCCGGACTCCCGCATCCGCAAGCACTGCCAGGACTTCCCTGGCAGCCGCGGAGCTGCTGTGCACCAGCAGGGTTTCCACCGTGTTGCAGACACTGGGCCGCTGGGTTTTGGCGTTGAGGAGAATATCTACTGCCATCTCCTCGGGCGCTGTTTCGTCCAGGTAGATATGAACATTGCCCTCGCCCGTTTCGATGACGGGAACCGCTGCGTTAGTAACGACATTCTGGATCAGGTCCCGGCCGCCGCGGGGTATCAGCACGTCTACCCGGCCGCGGGCCTTCATCAGGAAGTTCGCTCCGGGCCGCCCGTACTGGTCGATGGTCTGCACCGCATCCGAAGGCAGTCCCACGGTCTCCAGGGCATCCCGGATCAGATTGACCAGCACGGTGTTGGTGGCAGCGGCCGCACTGCCGCCGCGCAGGATTACCGCATTGCCGCTCTTCAGGGCCAGGCCGGCAATATCAAGGGTGACGTTGGGACGGGCCTCGTAAATGGCACCGACGACGCCGAGGGGCACGTGGACCTGCCGCATCCTCAGGCCGTTGGGCAGGGTCTGGCCGCGTGCCACCGATCCAACCGGATCGGGAAGACCGGCGAGGTTCCGCAGGGCTGCGGCCAGGCCGTCGATCCGGTCCGGGGTCAGGGTCAGCCGGTCCAGCAGGGCTTCCGAGGTGCCGTTCTCCCGTCCGCGCCGGACATCCTCAGCGTTGGCTGCCAGGACCGTATCGCGGCGTGCCACAACGTCCTGGGCAATCTGTTCCAGCGCCAGGTCCTTCCAGGCGCGGTTGGCGCGGGCCATCCGGCGCGAAGCGGCGCGGGCCCGGTCCGCAATGCGGTGGACTCCGGCCTCCACTTCCTCGGGCGAGGGCACGGTTTCAGCGTTCACGGAAGAGGTGTCTTGGACGGTCATGCTCCCAGTGTAGCGGCGGCGTCCTCGCCCTGGACGGTACGTGACGCAGCCTGAACAGCGGAGGAACCGTGCGGCTGGAGGATCACCAGGTCGTTGACGTGCACCACGGAACGCTCATAGCCGCGGCCCAGTTCCTTCGCCAGTTCCCGGGTGGAACGTCCCAGCATCCGGGGCAGCTCGTCCGATGCATAGTTGGTCAGCCCGTGGGCCAGGACCCGCCCGGAGGTGTCGGCCAGCGCAACCGGGTCACCGGGTTCAAAATGGCCTTCAACAGCCACGATGCCGGCGGGCAGCAGGGAGCGGCGCCGCTCCCCTACCGCGCGCGCCGCGCCGTCGTCCAGTACGAGCGTTCCCTGGATGCGGGCCAGGTGGGCCAGCCACAGCAGGCGGATGGGCTGACGGACGCCGCGGGTGGTAAACCACGTGCCGACGTCCTCGCCGGCCAGTGCCGCGGCAGCGTTCTCCGTGGAAGTCACCAGCGCAGGAATACCGGACTGCGCGGCGATGGTCGCTGCCTCCACCTTGGTGACCATGCCGCCGGTGCCTACACCGGCCTTGCCGACCTTGCCGATCCGCACGTCCTCCAGGTCTTTCAGGCCGGTCACCTCCGGAATGCGGCGGGCACCTGCGGAGGGCGGGCCGTCATAAAGGGAGTCGACGTCGGAGAGCAGGATCAGGGCATCGGCCTTAACCAAGTGCGCTACCAGGGCGGCCAGGCGGTCATTGTCGCCGAAGCGGATCTCATGGCTGGCCACGGTGTCGTTTTCGTTTACGATCGGCACGACGCCGAAGTTCAGAAGACGCTCCATCGCCCGGTGGGCGTTGGCGTGGTGGGTGCGGCGCATGAGGTCTTCGACGGTGAGCAGGACCTGGCCCACCGTGATTCCGTGCCGGCCGAAGGCCTCCGTGTAGCGCGCCATCAGCAGCCCCTGGCCAACACTGGCGGCAGCCTGCTGGGTGGAGAGCTGCGAGGGCCGCTTGGAGAGCCCCAGCGGAGCCAGTCCGGCTGAAATGGCGCCCGACGACACGAGGATAACCTCGGTGCCCTGGCGCCGCCGTGCCGCGAGGACATCCGCCAGCGAGGTCAGTGCCTCATCGGAGATGCCGCCGGCGACCGACGTCAGGGAGGACGAGCCTACCTTGACGACGACGCGGCGTGCGCGGGCCAGCCCGGACCTGGACTTCAGCGGGCGTTTCGGAGCGGTGATGGTCTGTGCTTTGGCGTTTTCTTCAGTCATGACCGAACCAGCCTATGCCTAAGCCCGCCCGCTCTCCGCGTCTGTGAAGCGATTAGTCTTCATCAGCCGGCGTCGGACGGGAGTGCTTGTAGTTCACCGACTCGGTCCAGATACCGGCCTTGCGCTCAGCTTCAAGCTCGGCACGGGCTGCCGCGCGGGCGTCCTTGCGCTTCTGGTAGTCCTCGCGCTTTTCGCTGCGCGTGGGGCGGGAGAAGTCTTCGATGCGGATGTCCGATCCACGCGGCGAAGCAGCAAGCAGTTCAGCACCGCCAACCATGGTCGGCTCCCAGTCGAAGACGACGCCGTCGCCCTCGCCGATGACCACGGCATCGCCGGGCTTGGCGCCTGCCTTGAACAGCTGGTCTTCGACGCCGAGCTTGGCCAGGCGGTCTGCCAGGTAACCAACGGCTTCATCGTTGGTGAAGTCCGTCTGCTGGACCCAGCGCACGGGCTTCTCGCCCAGGACGCGGAACAGCGGTTCGAGGTTGCGCTCTTCCCGCCGGATGGTGAAGCCGCCCTTCGCATTGACCGAGCGGGGACGCACCACGGGCGCCGCGATGCGCGGCGGCGCCGTCTCCACGGCTTTGCGTGCCTCAGCAACGATGGCTGCCATGGCGAAACCAAGTTCACGCAGGCCTTCATGGCTCGCTGCGGAGACTTCGAAGACGCGGTAGCCGCGCTTCTCCAGCTCTGGCCGGACAAATTCGGCCATGTCACGGCCGTCGGGAACGTCCACCTTGTTCAGTGCCACCAGGCGGGGGCGCTGGTTCAGGGGCACGACGTCGCCGTCGGCACCTGCGTAGCTCATGTCCACTTCGTACTTCTCAAGTTCGGCCTCGATCACGTCGAGGTCGCTGAGCGGGTCCCGGTCCGCTTCGAGGGCGGCGCAGTCCAGCACATGGACGAGCGCGGCGCAGCGCTCAACGTGGCGCAGGAAGTGGTGCCCCAGTCCCTTGCCTTCCGAAGCGCCTTCGATCAGGCCGGGAACGTCGGCGACCGTGAAGCGGACATCGCCGGCCTGGACCACGCCCAGGTTGGGGATCAGGGTGGTGAAGGGGTAGTCGGCAATCTTGGGCCGGGCGGCGGACATTGCGGCGATCAGGGAGGATTTGCCGGCGGACGGGAAGCCGACCAGGGCGATGTCTGCGATGGACTTAAGTTCAAGGACAATGTCCCGTTCTTCGCCCGGGGTGCCCAGCAGGGCGAAGCCGGGGGCCTTGCGCTTCTGCGAGGACAGCGAGGCGTTGCCGAGGCCGCCTTGTCCGCCTGCAGCGGCAATGTATTCGGCGCCCATGCCCACCAGGTCGGCGAGCACCTTGCCGTCCTTGGTCTTCACGACGGTTCCTTCGGGAACGGAAAGTACCAGGGTCTCCCCCGTTTTCCCGGCGCGCCAGTCGCCCATGCCCGGTCCGCCGTTGCCGGCGTGGCGGTGTGGTGCGTGGTGGTAGTCCAGCAGGGTGGTGGTCTGGCCGTCAACGCGCAGGATGACGTCCCCGCCGTCCCCGCCGTTGCCGCCGTCGGGACCACCCAGGGGCTTGAACTTCTCACGCTTTACGGACACGCAACCATGGCCGCCGGCACCGCCTGAAACATGCAGTACAACACGGTCTACAAAGCTGGCCATGGTTCTCCTTGTTAAAAATTCTTGGATCAAGCCAATTCTACTCGGCTTACAAAAACAGTGGGGCGGGCGC
>JBELYP010000152.1:0-4806 GCA_040273995.1 Arthrobacter sp. | reverse complement strand
CACATGCTGCGGCCGAATTGTGTTTCCGCGGCGGAACACGCTTTGGCTCCAGGGGCGTTCTCCGGAAGGATGAGGAGCATGACCGACTTGTCCGTTGAACCCCTGGTCCTGCCGCAAAGCACGGAATCGCCGTATGCGGAGGACTTCCTGGCTGTTGCCCGGCTTTTCAACTCCCAGCAGCGGGAGATTTGGGGCAGCGACGACTTTTTTGAGACGCCCCAGGCACAGCTCGCCAGGCTCCGGAGCACACCCACCCGCCGGCGTCAGCTGCTGGTTGCCCGTGCTGGAACAGGACAGCAGATCCTCGGCGTGGCCCAGGTGAGCTTTCCCCTGACTGACAACCTGCACACGGGCACCATAAACGTTGTGGTGGATGCCCGTTCGCGGCGACGGGGCGTCGGCACGGCGCTTAGTGCTGCTGCCGAGAAGCTGGCCGCCGCAGACGGCCGGAGGGCGCTGATAGCCGAGACCGACCATCCGCTGGGTGGAGGGGCGGTAGCAGCAGCCGAGGGGCCGGCGTCGTTCATCCCGCAGGACGCAGCGGCTTCCTTTGCCTTGGCCCGCGGGTTCAGCCTTGAACTCGTCGAACGGATCAGCCGGCTTGACCTGACAGAGGAGTCTGCCGCCGGCGGTTGCCCGGAGAGCGTCCCGGGTCCCGCCTACGAGCTGCTCTCCTGGCAGGGTGCGTGCCCCGGTGAGCTGGTGGATGCCTATGCCCGGCTGAGGCAGAAGATGAGCACCGATGCTCCGCAGGGAGGGCTGGACCTGGTACCGGAAGCCTGGGACGGTGCGAGGGTGCGCGAAGCAGAAGGCAAGGCAGACGCCATGGGGTATGACGTGCTGGTGTGCGCCGTACGCCACAGGGCCTCGGGCGAGCTTGTGGGCCATACGGTGCTGGAAATCGCCCGGAGCAACCCGGCCGTGGCCTATCAGGACGATACCCTCGTGCTGCAGAGCCACAGGGGCAACCGGCTGGGAATGGTGATGAAGGCTGGAAACCTCCGGCGGCTGCGCCAGCTGTTCCCCTCGGTGCGGCGAATCTACACCTGGAACGCGGAGGAGAACCGGTACATGCTCGCGGTGAACGAGCAGCTGGGATTCCGGGCCATCGGTTACGCGGGGGAGTGGCAGAAGTCGCTTTCCCGGGGCTAACCCGGATTTGGTCCCTGCCCGGATCTCCCGTACTCTTGAACTACCAAAGACCGTCGGTCGATGTGCCTTCAATCCCACAGCAAAGCTGAACCTTCAGTTTCCGTGTGTGGAACCCGGTTGGAGAACCATCCGAAAGTCCCTTCCAAGGGCGGCCTGCGCAGGTGAACGAAGTGAACTCCGGAAGTAATTCCGTTGAGTGCCGCCCCGTGCATCTGCCCGGGGCGTTTTTTGTGTATGGGGCCCGATCCACCGGCATTATTTTCCCCGGAAGGAGGGTTATGGCAACGCCAACCAAGGTGTCAGCAGTTGAAGAAATCACCAACGATTTCAAGGATTCAACCGCTGCTGTCCTAACCGAATACCGCGGGCTCACCGTTGCACAGCTCAAGGAGCTGCGCCGTTCGCTCGGCCAGGACACCAAGTACTCGGTCGTCAAGAACACCCTGACGGGCATTGCAGCCAAGGAAGCCGGCATCGACGCGTTCGATGGCCAGCTCTCCGGCCCCACTGCAATCGCCTTCATCAAGGGTGACGCAGTTGCCGCTGCGAAGAGCCTGACGGATTTTGCAAAGACCAACCCGCAGCTGATCATCAAGACCGGTATCTTCGAGGGCAACGCCCTTGACGCCTCCGGTGTTGCTGCCCTGGCTGCGCTCGAGTCCCGCGAGTTCCAGCTTGCACGCGTCGCCGGTGCCCTCAAGGCCCCGATGTCCATGCTGGCCCGCTCGGTCGATGCCCTGCGCATCAAGCTCGAAGAAGAAGGCGGCGCTGCTGCTCCCGCTGCGGAGGAAGCCCCGGCTGCCGCAGAAGAAGCCCCGGCCGCCGAAGCAGCCACCGAAGAGTAATAACTCTTCACCCTCAACTCCCGGTGCCCTGGCGCACCACTTATAGGAAGGACGCCACATCATGGCGAAGCTCACCAACGAAGAGCTCATTGAAGCTTTCAAGGAACTGTCCATCATCGAGCTCTCCGACTTCGTGAAGCTCTTCGAAGAGACCTTCGACGTCACCGCTGCTGCTGTTGCAGTTGCCGGCCCGGCTGGCGGCGGCGCTGCTGAAGCTGCTGAAGAGAAGAGCGAATTCGACGTTATCCTCGAAGCCGCTGGCGACAAGAAGATCGCAGTGATCAAGGAAGTCCGCGCGCTGACTTCCCTGGGCCTGAAGGAAGCCAAGGACCTGGTTGACGGTGCTCCGAAGGCCATCCTCGAAGGCGCCAACAAGGAGACCGCTGACAAGGCCAAGGAAGCCCTCGAGGCTGCCGGCGCCACGGTTACCCTCAAGTAGTACCGCTCCTGCGGCACGCCGCAGGACAGCAAAAACCCCCGCTTCGTTTCGAAGCGGGGGTTTTTTGATGCCTGCATCCCGGCGTTAGGGGAGCGGGTCGGTGATCTCCGCGACCGTAGCGTCCAGGGCCGTGAGCAGGGCATCTCCGTCAACGAAGAGGCTGGCTCCATGCTCTCCGGCACCCATGGAGACGCGGCGGCCCCGAATGTCCGGTGCCGCGAAAACCGGCCAGGCAACCGTGCTGCCCAGCGGGGTAATGGTGCCGCGGGCATAGCCGGTGGCCTCGAAGGCTTCCTCGGCAGGCGGGAGCACCAGTTTGTTGGCGCCCGCGGCCGCACGGAGCTTAGGCCAGGAAATCTGGGCATCCCCGGGTACCAGGACGAACAGGTACTCGCCTGCTTTGCGCCGGACGACGAGCGACTTCACGATGTCCGCCGGGGTGATGCCAAGCAGCTCAGCCGCTTCGGCCAGGCTTCCCGCCGCAGGCCGCTCGGTGACTTCGACGTCGAGGCCAAGCCGGTCCGCGGGCGCCAGTACCCGCTCACGGCCGGAGGGAGAGGAACCCATGCTAGTTCCGGTACAGCAGCAGGGCTTCGCCCTGGCCGCCGCCGCCGCAGAGCCCGACGGCGGCACGCCCGGAGCCCCGCCGGTTCAGCTCGTGCGCAGCGTGCAGGGCCAACCTGGCACCGGATGCGCCGATGGGGTGGCCCAGGGCGATCGCTCCGCCGTGGATGTTGCAGTTTGCCAGATCGACACCCAGCTCCTGCAGGGACTGGACGGCCACCGACCCGAAGGCCTCGTTGATCTCAACGAAGTCCAGGTCCGCTGCCGTCCACCCGGCCCGCTTCAGTGCCTGGGAAATCGCATTGGACGGCTGGGAGTGCAGGCTGTTGTCCGGGCCGGCCACCTGGCCGGGCAGCCCCACCGAAGCCAGGATGGAAAGACCCTGTTTCTCGGCAAAGTCCCGCGTGGTCAGCACCAGGGCGCTGGCGCCGTCGGAAAGCGGTGATGAGTTCCCGGCAGTAATGGTTCCTTCCGGATCGAAGGCCGGGCGCAGGCCGGCCAGCGTTTCGACCGTGGTGCTGGGCCGAATGCCTTCATCGGCGGTGAGGACCAGCGGATCGCCCTTGCGCTGCGGCACGGTAACGGGCGCAATTTCGACGTCGAAGATTCCCGCTTCGGCAGCTGCGGCAGCACGCTGGTGAGAGGCAGCCGCCACTTCATCCTGCGAGGTGCGGCTGATGCCCAGGGCCGCATTGCCGCGTTCGGTGGAGACGCCCATTGACTCGTTGTCGAAGGCATCGGTCAGCCCATCGTGTGCCACGGAGTCCAGCACGGACATGCTGCCGTAGTTCCAGCCCTGCCGGGACCCGGGCAGGACGTGCGGCCCCCGGGTCATCGACTCCTGTCCGCCGGCCACCACCACGGTGGCCTCACCGCCGCGGATCAGCCGGGCGGCGTCGATCACCGCGGCGAGGCCCGAAAGGCAGACCTTGTTGATGGTCACCGTGGGAACGTCCCAGCCGAGTCCGGCCTTGATGGCGGACTGCCGGGCCGGGTTCTGGCCGCAGCCGGCCTGCACCACGTGGCCCATAATTACGCTGTCCACCTGGGACGCGTCCACGCCTGAGCGCTCCAGCGCACCGGATATGGCGAAGGCGCCAAGCTCGACGGCGGTGAAGGAGGCAAGCTGGCCGTTCAGCCTGCCCTGCGGGGTGCGTGCCCCGCCGACGATTACTACCTCCGGAACCTGCGCTGTCCCGGATCCTGCAAATGCGCCAGTGCTCATGCGGCTAGTCCACTCCTATTGAAGGCGGTTAGGTTCGCTCTGCTGCGGTTTCGCGCAGATTCGCCTTTAGGCTACCCGTTCGCCGTGGCCCCGAACACACCCGCCGGAGACCGGTGCGGGCACGCAGCGCTGCCGCGGCAAAGAAACCGCGCGGATCCGCCGGACTTGGGGTACTCTATGGAGGTAGCCACGCGTCATATCGGTTCGCTGGCACCGCCCGCAGCTCCCTGAATCGAAGCCGCAGCCGAGGAAATAGGAAGTTCCGGCTGCTGGAACCAGGGTTGAGCTGGCAGGGGTTTCGATTACCGGGTAGACTTCTGTGTCCCCAATGCCCTATAGTGGATATTTGCTTCCCTCTCTTAACCTTCAGCCTTCATATAGCGGTGGGCTGTGTCACGGGCCAGGCGGCGTCCAAAGTGTTCATGCAGGCGTTTCACATGCGGAACAGTTGCGGCGCCCGGGACCGCCAGGACGCACGCGGACCAGGTCCGTCAGTGCAGAGTGGGAGCGCGAAACACGCCTGAAGGTCTGTGGAAGGATCCCTCTTGGTCGCCTCGAGCACCTCTAATAATGCAACCGCT
>JBELYP010000151.1:0-4876 GCA_040273995.1 Arthrobacter sp. | reverse complement strand
CCACAGGACCTCATCCCCGCCCCGGAGCCGCAAAAAACCGCAGGGACTTCCGGTAGCCGGACGCCGGGCAGATACTTCCATGCAGCACCACCGTCCACGATGTCCAAGGAGCCAACAGGTCCGCGGCCACCAAGGGAACATCCGTCTTCCGGCGCAAGCCGATTGAACTGACCGAAGACGAGGTCTCCGGTTCCACGCTGTTCAAGAGCCTGGGTCTGTGGCAGCTCACCGCGATCGGCGTCGGCGGCATCATCGGCATCGGCATCTTCACGCTGGCAGGTTTGGTGGCCAATGGGGGGCCCGACGCCGAGGGGGTGGGTCCGGCGGTTCTGATCTCCTTCCTGATTGCCGGGCTTGCGAGCGGCGCTGCCGCACTGTCCTACGCCGAGTTCGCCGGGATGGTTCCGCGCGCCGGGTCCGCCTACACTTACGGCTACGTGGCGCTCGGCGAGATCATCGGCTGGTTCATCGGCTGGGACCTGCTGCTGGAGTACACGGCGATCGTCGCCGTCGTCGCCATTGGCATTTCCGGGTACTTCACCGAGTTCATGGCCGGAATCGGCCTGGATGTGCCGGTCTGGATGCAGGGCACCGGCGATGTGATTGAGGGCGGGTTGGTGAACCTGCCGGCGGTGGTGGTCTGCCTGTTCATCACGTTCATCCTCAGCCGCGGCACCAAGACGTTCGGCCGCTTTGAACTGGTGGCGGTGGGGCTGAAGGTCCTGCTGATCCTGTTCATTATTGGCCTGGGCATCTTCTTCGTGAACACGTCCAACTACACGCCGTTCCTGCCCAACGGGTTCGGCGCAGTGTTCACGGGTGCCGCCACGGTGTTCTTTGCGGTGTTCGGCTACGACGCCATGTCCACCGCGGCGGAGGAGGCCAAGGACGGCAAAAAGCACATGCCCAAGGCCATCCTGCTGTCCCTCGGCATCGCGATGGTCCTGTACATCCTGGCCACCCTGGTGCTTACCGGCATGCAGAACTACACCGAAATCAGCCCCACCGCAGGATTCGCGTCAGCGTTCCAGAACGTCGGCCTGCCGGTCATTGCCACGGTGATCTCCGCGTTCGCGGTGCTGTCCATCCTCACCGTGATGCTGACCTTCCTGCTCGGCGTGACACGGGTCTGGTTCTCAATGAGCCACGACGGGTTGCTGCCGCGGTGGTTCTCCGCCACCGATTCCAATGGAACACCGCAGCGGGTGACCTGGATTGCCGGCGGCGTCTCCGCCCTGCTCGCCGGGTTCTTCCCCATCCGGGCCGTGGCGGACCTGACCAACATCGGCATCCTGGCCGCGTTTGTGGTGGTGTGCATTGCGGTGATTGTGCTGCGCCGGACCCAGCCGGATGCGCCGCGGGAGTTCAGGGTGCCGCTGATGCCGTGGATTCCGGCATTCGGGGTCCTGTCCTCGGCGTTCCTGATTTCGCAGTTGCACTGGGAGACCTGGCTGCGGTTCGGGATCTGGCTGCTGATCGGTATGGCCGTGTACTGGTTCTACAGCCGGAAGCACTCCCTGCTGAATCCGGACAGTCCCCGGCGTTCGGATCCGGCCGGCGACGGTTCCCCGCCGCCGTCCCCGGAACCGGAGCCGGGGAACGCCGGTTAGTCCGTTTACGGCGCTTCGTCCCGGCTTTCAGTATCTATGGGGTAGGCCGCCTCAGCCGCCGCCAGCCGGTCCCGCGCACTGTCCCCCAGGGCTGAAGCCAGTGCAGCGATCAATGCCTCCGTGACGGCCATTGCCGGCGTCAGCGAATCGAATGGAACCGTTGATTCCACCGGTACGGGCAGCGTTAGAGCGGCGTCTGCCGCCAGCGGGGACAGCCAGTGGTCCGTAAGCAGCACGAGTGTTGCCCCCTGCGCCGCCGCCCGCCGGGCAAATTCAACCGTGGCATCCTGATACCGGCGAAAGTCGTAGACCACCAGGACATCGTCGTGGCCCAGGTCCAGGGACCGGGCTGCCCGTGCCAGGCTTTGGTCAGGAACTGAATCCACGTGCGGACGCATGAGGCCCAGGTGGACGGCGAGATACCCGGCAAGAAACCCGCTGAACCTCCCTCCGATCACGGAAATCCTTCGATCAGTCCGAGCGAGCAGACTGACAGCCTCGTCAAAGGCTTTGCCCGGCAGCACATCGAAGGTCTCCTGGACTGCCCCGGCGAGGATCCTGCCTGCATCGTCCAGGGAGCCGGCAACGCGTCCCTCATCTTTTCTGCCGCCGAACTGTTCTAGAGCGGAAACATGCCGCTGTGCCAGCTCGGAACGGAGCCTGTCCTGGAATTCGAGGTAGCCGACATACCCGAGCGAGGAGACAAAACGAATGACGCTTGGGGTGCTGACACCGGCACGGGCGGCCAGCTTCGCTGCACTCTCCAGACCCGCCCGGGGATAGTCGTTCAGCAGCTCGCGCGCGATGCGCCTGCCGGAGGGGGTGGAGCTAGACAGCGCTTCGGAGATCCTGCGCGCTACCGGAGACTCATCCTCGCCGTTGACTTTCATGACATGAACATTACAGAGCGACCCTTGACCGCACAATAATGAAATGCATATAACGGAACCTCCTGCTGGACGGCGACGAGCTCCATGGCCCCGGCTGATTCCTCCCACCGAAAAGGACCAATCATGCCCCAAGCGACGCAACAGAAAACCGGGAGGAAACTCCGCTCCTGGGAAGCCGCAGCCCTCTCCGTCGGGTTTATGGCACCGCTGCTGGCCATGTCCCTTAACGGCATCGGCGTTGCCGGCTTGGTGGGCACATCCGTCAGCTTCGTCTTCATCCTGGCATTCGCCGGAACGGCCTTCGTGGCTTACGGTTTCGTCCGGCTGACACGGCGCTTCAATCACGCCGGTTCCGTGTATGCGTTGGCGGGACGAACGATTGGGCCACGCGCCGGTTTTTTTGGAGGTTTCGCCCTGCTGGGAACGTACGTCACATTCGCAGCCTGCACCCTCGCTGCGTGCGCAGTATTCCTTGAGGCCTGGATGACGGCGTGGAACCCCGACGCCACCGGCCTCCCGTGGGTTATCGCCGCCCTGGCCGCCGCGGTGCTGGCGGTTGCGGCGAACTTCCGGGAGTCTCGCTTCACCGCACGTCTGCTCACCGCCATTGGCGGCTTCGGTGTCCTGCTGATGCTGATTCTAGGCGCCGTGATCCTGGTCAAGGCAGCCACCGGTGCGGCTCCGGTGGAAACGTCTGTTGACCTGTCCATGCTGCTGCCCGGCGATGTTCCCCTTTCAACCCTCCTCACGGCCTCTGTCTTCGCCTTCCTCTCCTGGGCCGGTTTCGAGTCCTGCGCCTCGCTCGGTGAGGAGACCTCTAATCCGCGCAAGGCCATCCCGCTGGCGCTTGGCGGCTCGGTTATCGGCTGCGGTCTGATCTACGTCTTTATGATGTTCAGCCAGCAGGTCGGTTTTGGAGCAAACGATGACGGTGCCGCAGCCTTCGCCGGGTCTTCCTCTTCCCTGACCGAGCTTGCCGGCATGTACATCAGCCGCGAGTACGCCCTGCTGCTGGCCTTCGCCGCCTTCATGGTTGCCTTCGCCTCAACCCTCAGCTCCACGGCAGCAGCATCCAGAATGGTCTTTGCCCTCGCCCGGGACGGATTCGGCCCCAAGTCCCTGTCCGTAGTCCACCCCGCGAGCGGCATTCCCCGCCGGGCCGTGGCCGCTGTGACGGCTACCGCGGCGGTGCTCACCGTCCTGCTGTGGGCCGGCGGGGTCGGCGCCTTTGACGCGTACTACTGGTATGCCACCATTGCCGTTCTGTGCCTGCTGGTGGCATATGCAACCACGACTGTTGGTGTGGCCGCGCACATCTTCAGCGGCAAGGGCGCCATCCCGCGCTGGGAACTCATTCTCCCCGCCATCGGCATTGCCTATCTGGTTTTTGTCTTCGTGGTCCAGTCCGTTGACCAGGTGGCCCCCTACTCCTACTTCCCCGCCATTGCCGGGGCATGGTGCCTCATCGGCGCCGGGATCGTCATTGCCGCGCCTGCACTGGCACGGCGTATCGGAGAACGGCTTATCGAGGAGGACACCCATGCCTGAATCAGCCCGGGATGACGAACTGGTCTTCGTCGCTACCAATGACCTCAGTGCCATCACCCGCGGCCGTGCCATGAGAATGGCGGACCTGGACCTCGAAACAGGCTGCGGCTGGGTTCCGGCCAACATCGGAATCGGACCGTTTGGCTCCATTGTGGACGGCATCGCCTTCGGCTCCATCGGTGACCTGCGTCTGATACCGGACGCAGCCACCATGACCCGCATAGCCGGAATCCCCGGCCAGCCTCCCGTCAATGTGGTTCTCGCGGACATTACCCATACGGATGGCTCACCCTGGGAATGCTGCCCGCGGACCTTTCTCCGGCAGGCCATTGAGGATCTCAGGTCCGAGACCGGGCTGAGCGTCCATGCAGCGTTCGAACACGAATTCATGCTGCTTTCGGAAGAGGCCCCTGAAGCCCCCTTCTCCTACCAGGCCCTGCGCAGTGTGGAACCGATGGGGACGGAACTGATGCAGATTCTTTCCGACGCCGGTCTGGACCCCGAAAACTGGCTGCCTGAATACGGCGCCCACCAGTGGGAGCTGACGGTGGGAGCCACAGATGCCCTCGCCGCCGCTGACCGGGCCGTACTGCTGCGGGACATTGTCCGCGACTACGCACGTTCCACCGGGCGCCGGGCGTCCTTCTCGCCGCTGGTCGACGCCGAGGGTTCGGGGAACGGAGCCCATGTGCACCTGAGCCTGCGCGACGCCGACGGCACCCCGGTCACGTACGACGCCGAACTTTCCGGCCGGCTGTCGAAGGCAGCAGGCTCATTCGCCGCCGGGATCCTGCGCCACACGTCGGCGATCGTGGCCCTCACCTCCCC
>JBELYP010000150.1:0-5042 GCA_040273995.1 Arthrobacter sp. | reverse complement strand
GGCGGTGCGGGTGACCAACGGTGCGCCCACCACGCTCAAAACCCTCCGCCAGGCGATCCACGTAATCCGCGAGCTGGCCAATTCCCGTCCGGTTGAATACAACGGTGCCACCCTGCAGTTTCCGTGGAGCAAAGGCTCTGAACTTGAAGTCTGGGTGGCCGCGTATGGCCCGCTGGCGCTGAAACTCGCCGGTGAGGTGGGGGACGGTTTCATCCTCCAGCTGGCGGACGTGGACATCGCCGAGTGGATGATCCGCACCGTCCGGCAGGCAGCCGCCGACGCCGGCCGGGACCCGGACAGCATTTCCTTCTGCGTGGCAGCGCCCATGTACATCGGCACGGACCGGGAACACATGCGCAACCAGTGCCGCTGGTTCGGCGGCATGGTGGGCAACCACGTGGCGGACATCGTGTCCAAATACGGGTCGGACTCCTCCGTTCCGCAGGCGCTGACCGACTACATTGCCGGCCGCCAGGGCTACGACTACAACGAGCACGGGCGGGCGGGCAACACGCACGCAGACTTTGTGCCGGACGAGATTGTGGACCGGTTCTGCATCCTGGGCACCGCCGACGAGCACATGGAAAAGCTCGAGAAGCTCAAGGCCCTGGGCGTCACCCAGTTCGCCGGCTACCTCCAGCATGACAACAAGGAGGAAACCCTGCGCGTCTACGGGGAGACGGTGATTCCCGCGCTGCGGGACCACGTGGCTGCGAAGGCATGAAAACGGACGTACGACGGCGGCGGCGCCCCTCCGCGATCGTGTGGGGGATCGGCGGGGTGCTGCTGCCCGTCCTGGCCTGGGAAGCGTACAAGGCGGTAGGTCCCGCCTCGGGAGTGAGCGTCGGCGGAATGCCGCTGCTGCCCCGGACGAGCGACCTGGCCATGCCGCACGTCTGGACCATGCTCGAGCGGCTGCTGCTGGCTCCGGAATCCTCGGCCGCCGGCGCCGGATCCATGTGGATGGCCGTGCTGCAGGCGGCCGGATTCACCCTGGGCATCGCCGGAGCGGGCTGGCTCCTGGGTGTGGCAGTTGGCCTGGGGCTGGCCATGCTGATGCAGCGTTTCCGCAGCGCGAACTCCGCCATGCTGCCCTGGATCATCCTGAGCCAGACGGTGCCGCTGATCGCCATTGCTCCGCTGGTCCGCCGGTGGGGCTCGCAGCTGGAGTTCGGCCCGTTCACCTGGGAGAACTGGATGTCCGTGGCCGTCATCTCCGCGTACCTGGCGTTCTTTCCGGTGGCGATTGGTGCCCTGCGCGGCTTCGGTGCTCCGGAGCGGGCACATGAGGACCTGATGCGCACCTACGCCCTGGGGTGGTGGCAGACCTTCCTGCGGCTCCGGCTTCCAGCCAGCGTGCCGTACCTGCTGCCCGCATTGCGGCTCGCAGCGGCGAACGCGGTGATCGGTGCGGTGGTGGCAGAAGTGTCGATCGGGCTGCGCGGGGGTATCGGCCGGATGATCGTCGAATTCGCCGCCGCCGCGGGAGGCGATCCGGGCAAGCCCTGGGCGCCGATCTTCGGAGCCGTGGTGCTCGGCCTGGCGGCAGTGGGATTCGTTGCTTTGATCGGCGTCGTATTGCGCCGTTACCGCAGAGGAGAGCAGGCCGCATGAACGGCAGAACGGATTCAGCAATTACGACGCCGGAGGGCGGGGGAGCGGTGCCGGTCCCCGCAGTGCACGTGGCCGGCGTCCACCGCGTCTTCGGTTCCGGGCGCAGTCCCGTCCATGCCCTGCGGGACGTCAGCCTGACCGTTGCCGAGGGCGAGTTCGTTTCCCTGATCGGGCCCTCAGGCTGCGGCAAGAGCACCTTGATGCGCCTGGTGGCGGACCTCGATTCGCCCAGCTCCGGCACCATCAGCGTGTTCGGGAAAAGCGCGCGGCAGGCACGGCTGGACCAGGACTACGGCATAGCGTTCCAGCAGGCCGGGCTGCTGCCCTGGCGGACCGTCCGCGGGAACATCGAGCTGCCCCTGCAGACGCACGGCGCAGCTCCGGCGGCCCGGAAGGCACGAACCGATGAGCTGCTGGCGATGGTGGGACTGTCTGAATTCGGCGGGCACTACCCGGACCAGCTCTCCGGGGGCATGCAGCAGCGGGTGGCCATTGCCAGGTCCCTGGCCGAGTCTCCGAAGCTGCTGCTGATGGATGAGCCGTTCGGGGCATTGGATGAGATGACGCGTGAACGGATGCAGAACGAACTGATCCGCATCTGCGCCGAGACGGGCTGCGCTGTCGTGTTCGTTACGCACTCCATCCCGGAGGCGGTTTTCCTCTCCGACCGGGTGGTGGTGATGTCGCCGAGGCCGGGTGAGATCCGGGAAGTTGTGGACATTACCCTCGGTGCTGCCGGTGCCCGCGGTGCCGGGCTCCGTGAGGAAGCCTCCTTCTACGAAGCGATCCGGTCAGTGCGTGAGGCCCTGCACGGCGCCGAGCCCGCCGCGGTCCGGGGAGCAGAAACCCGATGAGCGGGATCGTCCAGGACCCGCCCGCCGCGCCGGCATCGGGAGCGCCGCCGGAAACCCGCGGAGCTGCCGGAATCGATCCGGGCCGGCTGTCCGGACTCGGCCGCCATGTCGCCGCTCCGCTGCTGCTGGGGGCAGCGGCGCTGATCCTCTGGCAGGGCGCCGTCTGGGTGCTGGACATTGAGCCGTTCATCGTCCCCGGACCGCTGGCTATCGCCGAAGCCTTTGCCGCCAACTTGGGGAACGTGCTGGGCGCCGCAGTCGTCACCGGGGTGAACGCCGCCGTCGGGCTGGTGGTTGGAGCCTTGCTGGGGGTCGCAGCCGCTGTGGCGTCAGCCGCCGCGCCCGCGCTGGACCGGCTGGCGGCCCCGCTGGTGGTGGCACTGTCTGTCATTCCGATCGTGGCGCTGGCTCCGGTGCTCTACACAATGTTCGGTGCGGACCAGCAGGCTACCCGGCAGATCGTGGCGGGAATCGCCGTCTTCATTCCCGTCTACGTCAACTCCCTGCGCGGCTTCCGGCAGGTGAAGCCCGTGCACCGTGACCTGATGCGTTCCTACGCCGCCGGGAAGTGGCAGATCACCCGCACTGTCACCCTGCCCAGTGCGGTGCCGTATATGTTCACCGGCCTGCGGATCGCGTCGTCGCTGGCCGTCGTCGCGGCGCTGATTGCCGAGTACTTCGGCGGGCCGGTAGGCGGCCTCGGCAAGTCGGTGACCTCAGCGGCGTCGAGCAGCAACTACACGCTGGCCTGGGCCTACGTGCTTGGCGCCGTGCTGCTGGGGCTGCTGTTTTACGCGGCGACCGCTGCGCTGGAGAAGTACTTCTCCCGGCATGCCGGCGGGTCCTGAGTCCGGCGCCGTGCTTTTAGATGTTCCACCCGCACCACTTCGTCCGCACCAACCGCCCGTATGAGGGGAAGCACATGAACACACAAAGGAAACCGCTCACCATCCTGGCCTCCGGGCTGGCCGTCACCGCCCTGGCGCTGGCCGGCTGCGGCGGAGAATCCGGTGACGGCTCTGCCGCTGCCGATGAGCTCACCCCGGTGAAGCTGCAGCTGCAGTGGTTTGCCCAGGCCCAGTTCGCCGGTTACTACGCGGCGCTGGACCAGGGCTTTTTCGAGGAGGAGGGCCTCGACGTCGAAATCCTGGAAGGCGGTGCGGACATTGTGCCGCAGGACGTCCTGGCGTCAGGGGATGCCGACTACGCCATTTCCTGGGTGCCCAAGGTCCTCGGTTCGATCGAGCAGGGCGCTGCCATCACCAACGTGGCGCAGATCTTTGAACGAAGCGCGACCCTGCAGGTCGCGATGGCGGATTCGGGCATTGACGGTCCCGAGGATCTCGCCGGCAAAAAGGTTGGCTCCTGGGGCTACGGCAACGAATGGGAGCTGTTTGCCGGTATGCAGCAGGCCGGCGTGGAGATCAATGACATTGAACTGATTCAGCAGGCCTTTGACATGAACGGCTTCCTCGCCGGGGACATCGACGCCGCCCAGGCTATGACCTACAACGAGTACGCCCAGGTGCTGGAGACAGAGAACCCGAACACAGGTGAGCTGTACCAGCCGGAGGACCTCACCGTCATCGACTGGAACGAAGAGGGAACCGCAATGCTTCAGGACGCCATTTGGGCGGACACGCAGCGGCTCGAGGATGACGAGGAGTACCAGGAAACCACGGTTGCCTTCATCAAGGCCGCCATCAAGGGCTGGGCGTACGCGAAGGACAACCCCGAGGAAGCGGCGGAGATCGTCACCGGGGCCGGGTCCACGCTGGGCACGACCCACCAGCTGTGGATGACCAATGAAACGTCCAAGCTGATTTGGCCTTCGACCAACGGCGTCGGCCTGATCGATGAGGCTGCGTGGGAACAGACGGTAGAGATCGCCCTAGGCACCAAGAACGAGACCGGTGCGACGATCATCAGCGAGGAGCCACCCGCTACGGCCTGGACCAATGAGTACGTAGAGAAGGCACTGGCCGAGCTGGAAGAGGAAGGCGTGGATACCAAGGGATCGGATTTCGCGCCCATTGAGGTTGAGCTTCAGCCCGGAGGCAACTGAGCCGGTTTGAACCCGTGCCGGCCTGGCCGGCGCATCGCTAGTTCGGCTTCTTGTCCGCCCGCCGGGCGGCCGTGGCTGATGGTGGTGTGCCGGCCAGGCTTTTTTGTGGTGCAGTGCGGCTGGGCCAGTCGGGATGTTCACCGGTCAAAAGCTGTAGCGTTTGAGCTACCCTCACCGCGAATCAATGCGGGCGGGGTATATGCGACTCGGGAGTCCTGGGATTGTTGGGTGCCGGGTGCCGGGTGCCGGGTGTCGGAGCGGTGCTGCGGTGAGGGACCGGCTTGCGGGACACGCGCCTTCGCATGGGCGTGCCGTCCCTAGCATTACGCTCGGGGGACTAAGCGATTATGAATCGGGGGAAAGTTATGCGTGTCGATGGATTCGGGTTCTTCGTGGTTCTCTTCATCGTTTGGGTCGTGGTGCCGGCGACCATTGGCTCTGTCCTGTACCTGATTGTTCGGCTCGGAGTGAAGCACGGGCTTCAGTCTTACGAGGCCGACAAGAACAAC
>JBELYP010000149.1:0-5242 GCA_040273995.1 Arthrobacter sp. | reverse complement strand
GTCTGGCCGCCCAGGCCGCAGGCTCCGCGATGGTCTACATTGACGAAGACACCGCACTGCTCTCGGCTACGTCCGCCGGCAAGTCCCCGCGTGAAGGCTTCGACTTCTTCCCGCTGACGGTGGACGTCGAGGAGCGTATGTACGCTGCCGGCCGCATCCCGGGCTCGTTCTTCCGCCGTGAGGGCCGTCCGTCCACCGAAGCCATCCTGGCCTGCCGTCTGATGGACCGCCCGCTGCGCCCTGCATTCGTCAAGGGCCTGCGCAACGAGGTCCAGGTTGTTGTCACCGTCATGGCGATCAACCCGGACGTGCTCTACGACGTCGTTGCCATCAACGCATCCTCCATGTCCACCCAGCTTTCCGGCCTGCCGTTCTCCGGCCCGATCGGCGGCGTCCGCGTTGCCCTCGTTGAAGGCCAGTGGGTTGCCTTCCCGAAGCACTCCGAACTGGAGCGCGCAGTTTTCTCCATGGTGGTTGCCGGCCGCATTGCCGGTGACGACGTCGCCATCATGATGGTTGAAGCCGAAGCTACGGACAACGCCTGGAACCTCATCAAGGAAGAGGGCGCCACCGCCCCGACCGAAGAGGTTGTTGCCGAAGGCCTCGAGGCTGCCAAGCCGTTCATCAAGGCCCTGTGCGATGCGCAGTCGGACCTGGCTGCCCGCGCCGCCAAGCCGACCATGGAGTTCCCGCTCTTCCTGGATTACCAGGACGACGTTTACGAGGCCGTCGAAGCTGCTGCCGCCGCCAAGCTGGCAGAGGTCTTCACCATTGCTGACAAGCAGGAGCGCGACGCCGCTTCGGACGCCCTGAAAGACGAGGTCAAGGCGGAGCTCGCAGAGCGCTTCGAAGGCCGCGAGAACGAAGTTTCCGCAGCCTTCCGCTCCGTCACCAAGCAGGTTGTGCGCCAGCGCATCCTCAAGGACCAGGTGCGCATTGACGGCCGCGGCCTGACGGACATCCGCCAGCTGACCGCCGAGGTTGAGGTTCTGCCCCGCGTACACGGTTCGGCCATCTTCGAGCGCGGCGAAACCCAGATCCTGGGTGTCACCACGCTGAACATGCTCAAGATGGAACAGCAGATCGACTCGCTGTCGCCGGTAACGCGCAAGCGCTACATGCACAACTACAACTTCCCGCCGTACTCCACCGGTGAGACCGGCCGCGTGGGCTCGCCCAAGCGCCGCGAAATTGGCCACGGTGCCCTGGCTGAGCGTGCGCTCGTGCCGGTGCTGCCCTCGCGTGAAGAGTTCCCGTACGCCATCCGCCAGGTCTCCGAGGCTCTGTCCTCCAACGGCTCCACCTCCATGGGATCGGTCTGCGCTTCCACGCTGTCCATGCTCAACGCCGGTGTGCCGCTGAAGGCTCCGGTTGCCGGTATCGCCATGGGCCTGGTCTCCGACCAGGTTGACGGCGAAACCCGCTACGCCGCCCTCACCGACATCCTCGGCGCCGAAGATGCCTTCGGTGACATGGACTTCAAGGTGGCCGGTACTTCCGAGTTCGTCACCGCCATCCAGCTGGACACCAAGCTCGACGGCATTCCCGCCTCGGTCCTGGCTGCAGCCCTGAAGCAGGCCCGCGAAGCACGCCTGCACATCCTCGGTGTCATGGACGCCGCGATCGACACCCCGGACGAGCTCTCCGAGTTCGCACCGCGGATCATCTCGGTGAAGATCCCCGTGGACAAGATCGGCGAGGTCATTGGCCCGAAGGGCAAGATGATCAACCAGATCCAGGAAGACACCGGCGCTGACATCTCCATCGAAGACGACGGCACGGTCCTGATCGGCGCCACGGACGGCACGTCCGCCGAGGCTGCCCGGGCTGCAATCAACGCGATTGCCAACCCGATGGTTCCGGAACTGGGCGAGCGTTACCTGGGCACCGTTGTGAAGACCACCACCTTCGGTGCCTTCATCTCCCTGACCCCGGGCAAGGACGGCCTGCTGCACATTTCCGAGCTGCGCAAGCTCTCGGGGGGCAAGCGCGTGGACAACGTTGATGACGTTGTTTCCGTGGGCCAGAAGATCCAGGTTGAAATCACCAAGATTGACGACCGCGGCAAGCTGTCGCTCTCGCCGGTTGTTGCTGAAGACGACGCCGAGGCCGAAGCTGCTGCCGAGACAGCAGAGTAGATGCCTGAAAACACTGCAGACAGCCGTTCCGGTGCGGGATTTTCCCGCACCGGGACGGTTGTCCCTTTTCCCCTGACATCCCGTGCGGGCGAACCGGCGCTGGAGATCGGCGACCCGGCCGGCGCCGTCGTCCGCCGTTCCGTCCTTCCCGGCGGTGTGCGTGTCCTTACCGAATCCATGCCCGGCCAGCGCAGTGCCACCATCGGCTTCTGGGTTGGCGTGGGCAGCCGGGACGAGGCCGAAGGCCGCCACGGCTCCACGCACTTCCTGGAGCACCTGCTGTTCAAGGGCACGTCCCGCCGCAGCGCAATGGACATTGCCTCCGCCTTCGACGAGGTAGGAGGGGAGTCCAACGCCGCTACGGCAAAGGAAACCACCTGCTACTACGCGCGGGTGCTGGACACTGACCTTCCGATGGCGATTGACGTCATTGCGGACATGGTGACCTCGGCTGTCCTGGACGCGGATGAGCTGGAGCAGGAACGCGACGTCATCCTCGAGGAAATCGCGATGGATGCGGACGACCCGGCAGACCTGTGCCATGAGAAGTTCGCCGAGGCGGTGCTGGGCGACCACCCGCTGGGGCGCCCGATCGGCGGCACGCCGGAGGCCATCAAGGCCGTTCCGCGGGAGGCTGTGCTGGAGCACTACCGGCGCCACTACCGGCCGGAAACTCTCGTGGTTACCGCTGCCGGCGGACTCGAACATGACGTTGTTGTTTCGCTGGTGCTCGATGCGCTCAAGCGCGCCGGGTGGGAACTCGACGAGGCCGCCGAACCTGCCCCGCGCAGGGACACGACGCCGGCGCAGATCACCGGCAGCGGCGGGGTGCACGTCATCAACCGTCCGGTGGAGCAGGCCAACATAGTGCTGGGCTGCCCCTCCATCACCGCTACGGACAGCCGCCGGTTCGCCATGAGTGTGCTGAACACCGTCCTGGGCGGCGGCATGTCTTCGCGGCTGTTCCAGGAGATCCGCGAGAAGCGGGGACTGGTCTACTCGACCTATTCCTTCTCCGCGTCCTACACCGATGCCGGCTACTTCGGCATGTACGCCGGCTGCTCACCGGCCAAGACCCGTCAGGTCATTGACCTGCTGCAGTCGGAGCTGGAGCGCCTGGCAGCAGACGGAGTCGAGCCCGAAGAGCTGGCCCGTGCTCTGGGGCAGATCTCGGGGGGACTGGTGCTGGGCATGGAGGACACCGGTTCGCGGATGTCCCGCCTGGGCAGTGCCGAACTGGTCCGCGGCGAATACGTGGATATCGAAGAGTCCCTCGCCCGGATCCGTGCCGTGACGGCTGAACAGGTGCAGGAGCTGGCGGCCGAACTGGCCGCCGCGCCGCGGACCATCACGGTGGTGGGTCCCTTCAGCTCTCCGGCGGACCTCGGCTTCTAGCCCTCCTCGCCTCCCATCGAAAGGCCAGTTACGGCTCGTTTCAGCTTTGAAACAGGCCGTAACTGGCCTCTCGATTGTGAGGCGAGGGGTCAGCCGCCGGCGAAGGGAGGAAGAACGTCCACCGTGTCATCCGGGTGCAGCAGCCGCGCGCGGTCCCGGGCAGCAACCTCATTGACCAGGAACGTGCTTCGGCCGATCACCGTCTGGAGGACGGGCGTTCCCTCGGGCGCATACGGGTGCAGTGCCGCCAGTTTGTCCAGCAGCTCGCCCAGCTCCAGCGGACCCGCGTCCAGGGTTTCTTCTTCGATGCCTGCCGCTGCCTTCGCAGCGCCAAAATAGCGGATCAGCACTTAGCCACCTATCGCACTCATAGTTCTTTCGGGCTGCACATAGTCCGGTGCGCCCAGCCCGGCATGGTCCATGCCGTGGGCCTTTGGTTTGCCCCACATTGCTTCCTGCCAGCGGCGGGCAACTGCGGCGTCATCCCCGCTGCTGCGCAGCAGGTCCAGCAGGTCGGTTTCCTCGTGGGAGAACAGGCAGCTGCGCACCTTGCCCTCGGCCGTGATGCGGGTGCGCCGGCAGTCGGCGCAGAACGGCTCCGTGACGGAGGCAATAATGCCGACGACGCCGGCCACCTTCCCAGGCGCGGTCCGGTGCCGCACCTCCCAGCGCTCAGCGGGTGCGCCGTCGCGGTTCCGCGGATCGGGGGTGAGGACAAACTCCGCCGCGAGCAGGGACCGGATTTCGGCGGCGGTGATCATTCCCTCCCGCGTCCAGCCATGGTCCGCATCCAGGGGCATCTGCTCGATGAACCGCAGCTCAAACCCGTGCCTGAGCGCCCACGCCAGCAGGCGCGGTGCCTCGGCGTCGTTGATGCCGCGCATCAGCACCGCATTGATCTTAATCAGGCCAAGGCCCACGCCGGCTGCTTCTTCCACCCCTGCGAGGACGCGGTCCAGGAACGGCCTGCGGGTGAGCTGGGCGAAAGTGCCCGGATGCAGCGAATCCAAGGAGACATTGATGCGGCTCAGGCCGGCCGCCTTCAATGCGGAGGCCTTCTTATCGAGTCCGAGACCGTTGGTGGTAAGCGAGACCGGGAGATCCGGATGGTTCGCGCGGACCCCGGCAATAATGTCCACCAAATCAGCACGGACGAGCGGCTCGCCGCCGGTCAGGCGCAGTTCCCGGACCCCCAGGGATCCGACGCCGATCCCCACCAGCCGGATGATCTCCGCCGCACTGAGCACCTTGTCCTTGGGGAGCCAGTCCAGGCCTGACGCCGGCATGCAGTAGGTGCACCGCAGGTTGCATTTGTCGGTCAGGGACAGGCGCATGTCGGTGGCGCGGCGTCCGTAGCGGTCCACCAGTCCCTCCAGCTGTGCCGGGACCCCGGATTCTTCCACGGCGGACCGCGGCCGTGCGAAAGAGGGCATTCCCAGCTCAGTTCCCATCCCCCGAGTGTAGGCCGTTTCACACACGGTCTCTAGGAAGGGCCCGCAGGCGGAGACTGCAGCTCCGGCCCGCCCTGCCATAATCGGGGAAATGCCCGGTGCGCACCGGCGCGGTGAGCCGCCCTGCGGCGAAGGAGATGACCCATGCCAGGAACCCGTTGGTTTTCCGCAACCGCCGGGGTGGTTGCGGCTGGAATCGCCGCGGGCCCCCGGGGACGGGGGGGCGCGGGCCACACCCCCACCCACACGCCCCGGACG
>JBELYP010000148.1:0-5380 GCA_040273995.1 Arthrobacter sp. | reverse complement strand
CGCGGCCGCACCATCACCGGCGTCGACATCCTCGACGTACGCTCCATCCGCCGGCATGCTCCGGGTCCAGAGGACCTGCGCGGCAACCTTGAAGGTGCCCGCGTGCTGGACGTTGCCCGGCGAGGCAAGTTCCTCTGGATGCCGCTGGTGGAGGCTTCAGCGCCCGGCGCCGCACCGCCGTTCGCGCTGATGGCCCACCTTGGCATGAGCGGACAGCTGCTCATGGAGACCCCGGACCTGCCGGATGAAAAGCACCTGAAGGTCCGGTTCACACTCAGCCCTGCCACAGACGCCGGCGGCGAACCGATGCCGGATGAACTCCGGTTCGTGGACCAGCGGATCTTTGGCGGAGTGTTCCTGGCCGATCTGCTGCCCACCCCGGATGGGGAGCCCGGCGGCCTGTCCGAAACAGGCCTGCCGCTGGTGCCCACCGAAGCTGCGCATATCGCCCGCGATCCGCTGGACCCGGCGTTTTCCTTCGATGATTTCTACCGCCGGCTGCGCGCCCGCCGCACCGGCATCAAACGTGCGCTGCTGGACCAGGGGCTGGTTTCCGGCGTCGGCAACATCTACGCAGATGAAGCGCTGTGGGCAGCGAAGCTGCACTTTGCCCGGCCCACCGACACCTTGCGGCGTGCCGATGCCCTGCGCCTGGTCGAAGCGGCCCGGGACGTGATGCTGCGCGCACTCGAAGCCGGGGGGACCAGCTTCGACTCGCTCTACGTCAACGTCAACGGAGCCTCCGGCTACTTTGCCCGGTCCCTGAACGCGTACGGGCGTGAGGGGCAGCCGTGCCCGCGGTGCGAGGCAGCCGGTCTTCCCACCTTGATCCGGCGCGATTCGTTCATGAACCGCTCCTCGTATTCATGCCCGGTCTGCCAGCGGCGGCCGCGGAACGGCCGCTGGTAGTCAGCCCTCCCGGAGCTCAGCAACCAGGGCGTCGTTGAATTCCGGCCAGGCCTCGGCAGCCCAGGGACCAAAGTCCCGGTCTGTGAGGGCCACGGCAGCCGCCTTCAGGTCCGGATCCACCCAGAGAAACGTCCCGGACTGGCCGAAGTGCCCGAAGGTGCGCGCAGAGTTGGAGGAACCGGTCCAGTGCGGGGATTTCCCGTTGCGGATCTCGAACCCCAGACCCCAGTCATTCTCCTTCTGCCGGCCAAAACCGGGGAGTACTCCGGCCAGGCCGGGGAACACGACGGACGTCGCAGCAGACAGGGAGCCTGCGGAAATCAGTCTTGGTGCCTGCAGTTCGGCAGCGAACCGGGACAGGTCAGCGGCCGTGGAGACGGCCCCGGCAGCAGGTGAACCGTCCAGGGAGGTGCCGGTCATGCCCAGCGGTGCCAGCACGGCCTCGGAAAGATAGTCCGCGAACGCGATGCCCGTCGCCCGCTCCAGGTGTTCACCCAGGACCTCAAAGCCCGCATTGGAGTACAGCCGGCGGGTTCCCGGCTCGTAGCGGACCGTGCGGTCGCCGAAGTCGTAGCCGCCGGTGTGGGCGAGCAGGTGCCGGATGGTGGAACCTTCCGGTCCTGCCGGATCGTCCAGCGCAACGGCTTCCTCTTCAAGCGCCACCTGGAACGCGTAGGCGGTCAGCAGCTTGGTTACCGAGGCCAGCGGATAACGCTTCTGCTGGTCTCCGGCGGTGCCAAGCACCGTCCCGTCGGCAGCGACGACGGCGGCGGAAACGTTTTCTGCGGGCCAGGACTGGGTCTGTTCGAGAGTCTTCATCCCTGCCATCCTATGCGGCGTAGTGCTTGGCCAGCCGGGCCATGCCCTCCTCGACGGAGACCTCCGGCTCCCAGTCCAGGACTTCCCGGGTGCGGCGCTGGTCGAACCAGTGCGAGGTGGAAAGCTGCTCGGCCAGGAACCGGGTCATGGGTGGCTCGTCTTCCACCAGTCCGCGGGAACCGGCGGCCAGCCAGGCCTTTTCGATGACGCTGCCAGCGCCGCGGGCCAGCCAGCCTGGAACGCTGAGTGACGGCGCCGGAATGCCGGCGGCGGCGCAGATGCCGCTGATCATTTCCCGGACCATGCGCGGCTGGCCGTTGGTGACCACCAGCGCCTGTCCGTGCGCCTGTTCCATCCGTTCAAGGGCGCGGACGATGGCCGCGGCTGCGTTGTCCAGGTAGGTGGTGTCGATCAGGGCGGCACCGCCGTCGAGCAGCGGCAGCCGCCCGGACCGGGCGCGGTCCATCACCCGTTCCACCAGCTGGGTGTCCCCGGGACCCCAGACGATGTGCGGGCGGATGGCTGCGACCCGGAAGCCGGGGGAGTCCTCCGCCAGCGCCAGGAGTTCCGCTGCTGCTTTGGACCGGGCGTAGTGCCCGCGTGCCCGCTCGGGGTCCGCGGTTCCGGCCCCGGCACCGGCGATCGGCTCACCGAAGTGGGCCACTGAGGGGGAGGAGACAAAAACGACGTCGCGCACGCCGGCCGCGCGGCCGGCAGCCAGGACATTACGGGTGCCTTCGATGTTCGTGGCGTGGAACTCGGACCACGCACCGGTGAAGGACACCTTGGCAGCAAGGTGCACGACGGCGTCCATTCCCGCCATCGCTGCTTCTACCGCGGCGCGGTCAGTGATGGAACCGGAGACGGACTCCAGCCCCGGAGCAGCCGCGGGGCGCCGCTGCAGGGTGCGCACAGAGTGCCCCTGCCCGGCAAGCAGACCGGCAACGGCGCCGCCCAGCAGTCCGCTGGCGCCGGTGACCAGGATCCGGCGGCTCATCGGCGTGCTCCCGGTGCGGAGATCCGGCCCCCTGCCAGAACCTGCGCGGCCCAGGCGCCCAGGGCCGAGCGGTCAATCTTGGAGTTGTGGCGGATGTCGGTGGGCATGTGCGGCAGCACCAGCACGGCGGCCAGGTCCAGTCCACAGCGTTCGGCGACGGCGGCGCGGACGTCTGCGGCGAGGGAATCCTCACCCGGTCCGGGACGGCGGACGCCGTCAATGGTCTCCACGACGGCCACGGGGACCTGTGTTCCGGCCGGGCCGACGCCCACGAGGGCGGCCAGCCGGACCGCGGGTACTGACTCGGCAGCCTGCTCCGCTGCGACCGGGGTTACCGGTCCGGCGGGGGTGGTGAGGACATGCCCCAGCCGGCCCTCCACCCAGAGCCGGCCGTCAGCGTCGAAATGGCCCACATCCCCGGTCCGGTGCCAGCCAGGCAGCGAACTGCTGTGCGATTCGGTGATCCACAGCCGGTCATACCGGTCCTTCACGTGCGGCGCGTTGACCAGAATTTCACCGGTGAGCCCGGCGGCTTCGGAAACCACGCTGCCGGCGGTTCCGTCGGCGGAGAGCGGCGCCAGTGCCACGCGGGCTCCCGCCACGGCCGTGCCCACACAGACACCGTTGCCCGTACCCGCCTTGCGGATCTGCTCCAGGCTAATGTCAGTCACCGGCAGCGCTTCGGTCATCCCGTAGGGAGTGTGCAGGGCGGCGGCCGGAACCAGGTCCTGGACCCGGGTCAGCAGCGCTTCCGGAATGGGAGCTCCGGCGGAGAGCAGCAGTTCCACCTTGCCCAGGGCGGCGCGCTGGGCGGTGTTGAGGTTCCCGGCGGTAGCCAGCACATTGGTCAGGGCAGCGGGGGAAGCGAACACCGTGGTGGCCTGGACGGCAGCCGCGGCGTCGGCCAGTGCAGCGGCGCTGAGCGTGCGCGGCGCGGTGACATCCATGTCAGGAGTCACCGACGTCGCGCCGAGGGCAGGCCCCAGCAGGGCGAATGGCGCGAAACCTGCCACGAGGGAGGACCCGGCCTTGAGGCTATACGTGCTGCGCAGGGTGTCCCGCATGGCGGCGAGCCGGCGGTGGGTGTAGACCGCCCCCTTAGCCGGTCCGGTGGAGCCGGAGGTAAAGAGCACCGCGGCGTCCGCGCCGGGATCAACCTCCCAGTCGGGAACAGGCTGTCCGGCGCCGGCCGCGGTCAGCTCCGCCACCGTATGCTCCACGCCCAGGAGGCGGCGCCTGGCCCCGGATGCCCCGCCGGCGAGCACCCGGGTGCCGGGCCAGCCGAAGAGCCGCGCCCCGGTGAGGCCGCGTTCAATTCCAACGATGAAGTCAGGTCCTGCGCCCTTGATGGCCCGGCTCAGGCCCTTGGTGCCCAGGCCGGCGTCGGCAACCACCACAACGGCGCCGAGCCGCAGGCACGCGTAAATGAGCGTGGTCAGCTCGCTGCCCGGCGGCACCAGCAGGTTCACCCGGTGGCCCGGGCGCACTCCGATGCCGGCCAGCCCGGCGGCCAGTGCGTTGACCCGGCCGCGCAGCTCGGCCCAGGACAGCACGGCCGGAGCCTGGCCGGACGCGGCCGGGGCCATGTCCACGACGGCTGGTGAATGATCTTCCCTGCGCTCATCCAGTTCCGCCAGCATGGGCCGGAAGCCGGACGGCTGTGCCTTGGCGGCAGGCTTTCCAGCGGCGGGAGACGCAGCCTGGATACTTTCCAGCCAGGAGAAGACCGGTGAGGCGATGTCCCGGTCCTCGGCAACCAGGTGCCCGGCGCCTTCGAAGCGGTGCACGTCGGCCTGCGGAAGGCGGCCGATCAGGTCCCGAAGGTACCGGTCGGAGAACACCGGGTCCTTCGGCCCCCAGAGCACCAGCGCCGGAACGTCCAGTTCCCGGATGCCCTCGGCCACCCGGGTGAGTGTGCGGTAGCTCGGATGGGTTTCATCCCCCGGGATGTCGGCAACGAAATTGCCGACTCCGGTGCGCCGGGCCGCGGTGCGGTAGGGCTCGGCATAAGCCTGCCGGATTTCGGGACGCAGCGCCGGACGGGCCAGGGAATGCGTGACGCGCAGGAAGGCGTCGGTGCTTTGGGTTCCCCAGCTGTGCACGGCCGGGTGGAGGGCCAGACGCAGGGCCGGGGGCAGGGAGAATCCTGCGGGATGGACAGCGGTGTTGGTGAGCACTACGCCGGCGAGCTGCTTCCGGTGGGCAAGGGCCCAGCCCAGGGAGATGATGCCGCCCCAGTCATGTCCCACGCTGACCACGGGGCCGGTGAGCCCGAGCGCGCTGGTCAGGTCACCCAGATCGGTGATCCGGTCAGCGAGCCGGCGGAACGCGCCGGTGCGGTCGGAGAACCCCATGTCCAGCTGGTCGAGGGCGATGACGCGCCAGGGCCGCTCTGCAGTGCTGCCGGCAGCTGCCAGCGTGCGCCAGAGGTAGGACCAGGTGGGGTTGCCGTGAACGCACAGCAGCGTTCCGGCAGGTTCAACGCCGCGGGCCGCAAGGTCCGGGGCGTTATCAAGCAGGTGCCAGGTGTGGGTGGTTCCGGGGGCATCGACGGCGGCGGTGGAGGGAACCTGGACATGGCGGGACCACGCGGCCGGAACTCCGGGCCAGGATTCAGCTACCACGCGATCTCCATCATGGTGGTGTTCAGGCCGG
>JBELYP010000147.1:0-5518 GCA_040273995.1 Arthrobacter sp. | reverse complement strand
CAGCGGCTGCGTGCCGTGGTGCTCATCGGCAGGGATTCCTCGGAACTGCGCTCTGCTTTGGACCGACACGCACCCGATGTGCCGGTAATTGAAGCCTCCGGGGCGGACACTGGAGAGGAAGGAACGCCCACCGGCGAAGCCGTCATGGTCCAGGCCGTGGCTGCTGCAGCCGCCGCGGCGAAGAGCGGGGATACGGTCCTCATGGCGCCGGCGTCGGCGTCCATGGACCAGTTCCGTTCCTACGCCCACCGGGGCGAGGCGTTCATCGAAGCTGTCCGCGGATACGTGGAAGGACAGGCGCAGACCACCAAGGAGCCGTAGATGGTGACCACGCCCACGGGCAAGGGACGCAAGCCGACGGCCCGAAGGCGCCCGGCAGGCACGCAGCCGGTACCGGCAGCTGCCAGGCCCGTCACCACCGCCGGCGGCGGCCGGGCCACAGGTGCCTCTTCGGCCGGGTCAGCCGCTGCGCCGAAGAAGAAGGGCCTGCGGCTCGGCGAACGGTTCACCGCGTTTATGGTCCTGCTGGAGGGCAGCGACGCCAAGGCGACCGGATCCAGCTATTACATGATCCTGGGCACCACGCTGGCGCTGACGGCGATCGGGCTGATGATGGTGCTCTCTGCCTCCTCCGTGGAGGCAATCGCTGCCGTCGCCGGAACCTCCGCCGGTGCCGCAACTACCTTCGACCTGTTCATCAAGCAGCTGATGTTCGCTGCCGCCGGCGTCGTCTTCATGCTCCTGCTCTCCCGTTTCGGCCCGCGCTTCTACCGGGCGATCGCCTGGCCGGCGCTCTTCGCGGCCGTGGTGCTGCTGATCCTGGTGCTCTTCATCGGCGTGGAAGTCAACGGCAACAGGAACTGGCTCGAAGTTGGTCCGATCCGCGGCCAGCCCTCCGAAGCCGCCAAGCTGGCCATGGCCATCTGGTTCGCCGCCGTACTCTCCCGCAAGGGCTCCCTGGTAGCCGACTGGAAGCATGCCCTGGTTCCGGTTCTCCCGGGAGGCGGCCTGCTGATCGGCCTGGTTCTGCTTGGCCATGACCTCGGCACCGTGATCATCATGGGCCTGATCATGCTTGCGGCACTGTTCTTCGCCGGCGCCCGGCTGAAGCTGCTCGGCCTGCTCAGCCTCGCTGCCGCGGCGGCAGCGGTCATCTTTTCCGTCGCCAGCGGAAACCGCACCAGCCGCATCAGTGCCTGGCTGCAGCTGGACTGTTCCGCAGGCCTCTGCGACCAGGCCAACGCAGGCATGTACGCGCTGGCGTCCGGCGGCTGGTTCGGCGTTGGGATCGGCCAGAGCCGGCAGAAGTGGAACTGGATCCCCGAAGCCCACAACGACTTCATTTTCGCCATCATCGGCGAAGAGTTCGGGCTGCTGGGCACCCTGGTGGTACTGGTGCTGTTCGGTATCCTTGCAGTGGCCACGGTCCGGGTGACCATGCGCCATACCCAGCCGTTTATCCGGATTGTCTGCGGCTGCATCCTGGTCTGGATCATTGGCCAGGCTGCGGTGAACATCGCCATGGTCACCGGGCTGCTGCCGGTGATCGGCGTGCCGCTGCCCTTCATCTCCTACGGCGGTTCGTCACTGACGTTCACCCTGGCCGCCGTAGGCGTCCTGTTGTCCTTTGCACGCACTATCCCCGAAAGAGAACCCGCAGCTCCATGACGCAGTCCCCACTTTCAGTAGTACTCGCCGGCGGCGGCACAGCAGGGCACATTTCCCCGCTGCTGGCCATAGCCGACGCCGTTAGGCAGCTGCGGCCCGATGCCGGCATCAAAGTGGTAGGCACTTCCGCCGGTATGGAAACCAGGCTGGTGCCTGCCGCCGGCTATGAACTCGCCGTGATCGACCGCGTCCCCATGCCCCGGCGTCCCAGCGGCGACCTGGCGCGCCTGCCTGCCCGCCTGGCCCGTGCCGTGCGCCAGGCGGGGGAGATCCTGGACGAAGCCGCGGCCGACGTCGTCGTGGGGGTAGGCGGCTATGTCTCCACTCCCGTGTACCTGGCGGCACGCAAGCGGCGCATCCCGGTGGTTGTGCATGAAGCCAATGCCCGTCCGGGGCTCGCCAACCAGGTCGGTGCCAAGAGCGCCGCCGTTGTGGGCGTGGCGTTTGAAGAGACCAGGCTGCCCGGGGCCCGCTGGGTGGGCATGCCCATGCGCCGCGAGATCTCCGGCCTGGACCGTGAGGCCGCCCGGCAGGGTGCCCGCGCCGCGCTGGGCCTGGAACAGGACCTGCCCACGCTCGTAGTCACCGGCGGCTCCTCAGGAGCCGCGAGCATTAACGCCGCGGTCACAGCGGCCCTTCCCGAGCTGGCAGCCGCAGGCATCCAGACCCTGCACGTCACCGGCCGCGGCAAGGCTGCCGCAGACGCGGAAGGCAGGACCCTCAGCGCACCCCTGTACCGGCAGGTGGAATATGTTGACGGTATGGAAACCGCCTACGCCGCCGCGGACCTCCTGCTTGCCCGGTCCGGTGCCGGCACGGTGAGCGAGATTTCCGCCGTCGGCCTTCCTGCCGTGCTTGTCCCGCTGCCGCACGGAAACGGCGAGCAGGCGCTGAACGCAGCCGGGCTGGTGCAGGCCGGCGGTGCGCTCCTGGTCCGCGACTCCCAGTTCACCCCGGAATGGATCAGCGCCAACCTGATCCCCCTGCTGCAGGATCCCCAGGCGCTTAAGACCATGGCGGAGGCCTCCGCCGCCCGCGGTATCCGCGACGCCGATGCCCAGATGGCTGCTCTCATCCTTGAGGCAGCGGAACGGAAGAACGCATGAACCGGCCGACTCTGCCTGATCTGGGCCGCGTCCACTTCATCGGCCTGGGCGGTGCCGGAATGTCAGCCGTGGCCCGGGTCATGCTCGGCCGCGGCATTGAGGTCTCCGGCTCCGACGCCCGCGACTCGGCGGGACTGCGCGCCCTCGAGGCGCTGGGGGCCACCGTGCACGTGGGGCACGACGCCGCCCACCTGGGAAACGCAGCCACGGTAGTAGTTTCCACGGCTATCCGGGCCACCAATCCTGAGCTCGCCGCCGCGGAGGCTGCCGGAGTACGCATCATCCACCGCTCACAGGCGCTGGCCGCCGCGATGGAGGGATCGGACGTGGTGGCTGTTGCAGGCACCCACGGGAAAACCACTACGACGGCGATGATCACCGTGCTGCTGCGCGAAGCCGGCCTGGATCCCTCCTTCGCCATTGGGGGAGATGTGGCGGCCCTGGGCGTCAACGCCGAGGCCGGGTCAGGGAACGTCTTTGTAGCCGAGGCTGACGAATCCGACGGTTCCTTCCTGAACTACGCGCCGAAGATTTCGGTGATCACCAATGTGGAGGCCGACCACCTGGACCACTACGGCACGGCAGAGGCAGTATTTGCCTCCTTCGACCGGTTCGTGGATCTGCTCCCTGAAGACGGGCTTTTAGTGGCCTGTGCAGATGACCCGGGTGCCCGGGACCTGCTGGCGCGCAGCAGCGGAACCCCGGTTCGCACCTACGGATACGGCGAGGACGCCGACGTGCGGATCACCGATACGGAGGCAGACGGACGCCGCAGCACGAGCACGCTGCATTTCCGCGACGGCGGCACGGAACGGGTCCAGGCCCTTGAGCTCCAGGTCCCGGGCCGGCATAACGTGCTGAACGCCGCCGCCGCCTTCACGGTCGCCCTGGCCCTGGGCGTTGATCCCGGTACGGCAGCGCGGGGACTGGGAACCTTCTCCGGCGCCGCACGCAGGTTTGAACCCAAGGGGGAAGCGCGGGGCGTGCGCGTCTTTGACGACTATGCCCATCACCCAACCGAAGTGGCGGCTGCCCTGCAGGCTGCCCGGGCAGTGGCCGGTCCCCATGCCGTACATGTCCTGTTCCAGCCGCACCTGTTCAGCCGGACGCGCAACTTTGCCGCCGAATTCGCGCAGGCACTGGACCTGGCTGATTCGGTGACCGTCCTGCCCATCTATCCGGCGCGCGAGGACCCCATTCCCGGGGTCACCAGCGAACTGATCACATCCCGGCTGAAGGTTCCCGGAGCCGTGGCGGCCCAGGCACAGGACGCGGTGCGGGATATTGCTGCCCGGGCAGCGGAGGGGGACATTGTCCTCACAGTCGGAGCCGGCGACGTTACCCAATACGGCCAGGCGCTGGTTGAAGCGCTCGGCCGCGCGCCGGGCGGGAGCAACCCGGATGCCGGGTAGGAAACCCCGCCAGCCTCCGGCCGCGGCAGGCCGGGGATCCAAGAGTCCCGCCGCGCCTCGGCACCCGGGGCCGGCCGGGCCCGCCAGGACCAGTGCCAACTCAGCCAAGGTGGAGCTGCTGCAGGAGCCGGGAGCGCAGGTCCACGAACTGCGCCCCGGGTCGGGAGACAATCCCGCGAACGTCATTTCCGCCACCAGGGACGATGTTGGGCCTTCCGGTGATTCGGGTCCGGGACGAGGTGCCACCGCTGCGGCAGATAGCACGGATGCCAGCATCCTGGCCTTCCCGGAACCGCCGGTACGCCGGCGCCGCCGTTACATCCTGGCTGGATGCGGTGCAGCTGCCCTGCTGCTCGCCGCGCTTTTTTTCGTGGTGTTTTTCTCGCCTGCCCTGACGCTGAAGAACATCCAGGTTGAAGGCAACTCCCTGCTGCCGGTGCAGGAGGCTGAGGATGCCCTTGCGCCGCTGCTTGGTACCCCCCTGGCCCTGATTTCCGATTCAGACGCCGCTGAACTGCTCGCGGACCGCCCCGAACTCGAAGGCGTGAAGGTTGCTGCCGTGCCGCCGTCGGACCTCATTGTCACGGTGACGGAACGGGTTCCGGTGGCCGTTCTGCAAAACGGGCGTGAATTCGTCCTCATCGATGAAGAGGGACGCCAGCTGAAGGCCGTGGCCGAGCGGGCAGAAGCCGCGCTGCCGCTTATTGACGGCGGAACCGACGCTGTGAACAGTACTGTCTTCTCCACGGTGACCCAGGTGCTTTCGGCCCTGCCCCAGGACGTCCTGGCGAAGCTTGACCATGCTTCGGCGGAGACGGTGGACTCTGTCGAGCTAAAGCTCACCAGCGGCCAGACGGTATTCTGGGGGAGCGCGGAAGCCAATGCGGCAAAGGCACGGGCACTGGAGGCCCTGCTGCTGATGCCGCCCGCCGATCCTCCGGTTTCGGTATTCGACGTGAGCACACCGAACCGGCCGGTGACGCGGTGAGTGCGGCGGCGGGAAAGACCGGCGAAGTTTCTCACCGACACGCGCGGAACGGTAATTGCGGAAGCTTCCGGCGCCCCATAGCGTCGACTGTAGAGCGTTACTTGACATAACTCTAACCCTCAAGTGGAGGGTTAAGGTTGTTCGGTTGAAGGTTTCGGCCGGGGGAGACCCGGTCACATTGATCAGTTGCACAGATTCGAACAAGGGACACAGGACGTGGCAGCACCGCAGAATTACTTGGCCGTCATCAAGGTCGTCGGCATCGGCGGCGGCGGCGTGAATGCCGTAAACCGAATGATCGACGTCGGACTCCGCGGAGTCGAATTCATCGCCATCAATACAGA
>JBELYP010000146.1:0-5571 GCA_040273995.1 Arthrobacter sp. | reverse complement strand
GTCCACGGTGCGCAGCGCAGCCGGGTCAACCAATATGACGTTGGCCGGTTCACCCGTTTCCAGCGGTCTTCCCTGTGTTTCAACGCGCCCAATGAGGGCGGGCGTGGTGGAAGTCACGCGTGCGAAGCCCGCCCAGTCCATCAGTCCGGTCTCAATCATGGTGGCCTGGACCACGGACAGGGCGGTTTCCAGTCCGGTCATTCCCATGGCGGCCTGCGCCCACTCGCATTCCTTGTGTTCGCTGGGGTGCGGGGCGTGGTCAGTGCCCACGATGTCGATGGTGCCGTCGGCCAGGCCGCGGCGCAGGGCCTCGACGTCGGATTCCGTGCGCAGCGGCGGGTTCACCTTGTACACCGGGTCGTAGCTGCGGACAGCTTCATCGGTGAGCAGGAGGTGGTGCGGGGTAACTTCGGCGGTGACGTTGATGCCGCGTTCCTTGGCCCAGCGGATGATCTCCACGGAGCCGGCGGTAGAGACGTGGCAGACGTGCAGCCGGGATCCGGTGTGCTGGGCGAGCAGCACGTCACGGGCAATGATGGATTCCTCTGCCACCGCCGGCCAGCCGGGCAGGCCCAGGACGGCACTGACTTCGCCTTCGTGCATCTGTGCGCCGTCGGTCATGCGCGGTTCCTGTGCGTGCTGGGCCACGACGCCGTCGAACGCCTTGACGTATTCCAGGGCGCGGCGCATGAGCACCGGGTCATGCACGCACATGCCGTCGTCGGAGAACACCCGGACGCGGGCCCGGGATTCAGCCATGGCGCCGAGTTCGGCAAGCCGTTCGCCCTTCAGCCCGACGGTCACGGCGCCCACCGGGCGGACGTCCACCCAGCCGGATTTCAGGCCCAGGCTGTAGACCTGCTCCACTACCCCGGCGGTGTCCGCCACGGGGTTGGAGTTGGCCATGGCGTGCACGGCGGTGAAGCCGCCCAGCGCCGCGGCACGGGTGCCGGTTTCTACCGTCTCTGCGTCCTCCCGGCCGGGTTCGCGGAGGTGGGTGTGCAGGTCCACCATGCCGGGCAGGGCGATCAGGCCGTCGGCGTCGATCACCAGTGCGCCTTCGGGCACATCGAGTTCCTGGCCCACGGCGGCAATGACGCCGTCCCGGATCAGCAGATCGGCCTGGTCCTTGCCGAGCAGCGAGGCGCCGCGGAGCAGGTAGGTTCCGGTGGGAGAAAGCACGGGTTCCGCGGCCGGGGCAGGTTTCGCGGCCGCGCTTTGCTGGTTTGTTGCAGAATTCACTGTGCGGATACTTCCTGTGTTGTGCGCTGGGAGCTGCCTTCGCCGGAGAGCAGCAGGTAAAGGGCAGCCATGCGGACCGAAACGCCGTTGCTGACCTGGGCCAGGACTGTGGAGCGCGGAGAGTCGGCGGCGCGGGATGAGATTTCCAGGCCGCGGTTCATGGGGCCGGGGTGCAGCAGGATCGTGTTGTCCAGCCCCAGGGTGTCCAGCCGGTCCAGCCGGACGTCGTCGAACCCGTACCGCCGGGAGTATTCCCGCACTGTGGGGAAGAACGCAGATTGCATGCGTTCGGCCTGGACCCGGAGCATCATGACGGCGTCCGGCTTGGTTTCCAGCGTCTCGTCCAGGGAGTAGCTGACTTTGCAGGGCCAGGATTCGACGCCGAAGGGCAGCAGCGTGGGCGGGGCGACGAGCGTGACGTCCGCTCCGAGGGTCTTCAGCAGCCAGAGGTCGGAGCGGGCCACCCGGGAGTGCAGGATGTCTCCCACGATCGCCACGTGCATGCCCTTGAGGTCTGTACCGGCGGACGGAACCCCGTGCAGCTGCGCCCAGTGCCGGCGCATGGTGAAGGCGTCCAGCAGCGCCTGTGTGGGGTGTTCGTGGGTGCCGTCGCCGGCGTTCAGCACAGCGGCGTCGATCCATCCGGAGTTGGCCAGCCGGGCCGGCGCGCCGGAGGCTCCGTGGCGGATGACGACGGCGTCGGCACCGATGGCAGCCAGGGTCTGGGCGGTGTCCTTGAGCGACTCGCCTTTGGAGACCGATGATCCCTTGGCGGAGAAGTTGATGACGTCCGCGGAGAGCCGCTTGGCGGCTGCCTCGAAGGAGATGCGGGTGCGGGTTGAATCCTCGAAGAAAAGGTTGACCACCGTCCGGCCGCGCAGGGCGGGGAGTTTTTTGACTTCCCGCTCCCCTACTGCGGCCATGGCCTCTGCGGTGTCCAGGATGGAAAGAGCGTCCTGGTAGGAAAGGTCCAGGGTGGAGAGCAGGTGTTTCATGCAGTGCCTTCGATCACAACTTCATCCAGGGCCGGCGAATCGGTCTCCGCTAGCCTCACCCGGACCTTTTCGACCGCCGCAGTGGGCAGGTTCTTGCCTACGTGGTCTGCCCGGATGGGCAGCTCGCGGTGACCGCGGTCCACCAGGACCGCCAGGCGGACGGCACGTGGCCGGCCAAGGTCAATCAGGGCGTCCAGCGCCGCACGGATGGTCCGGCCGGAATAGAGCACGTCGTCCACCAGGACTACGACTTTGCCGTCGATGCCGGTGGGCGGAAGCTGTGTGGGGTGCGGGGGCCGGGTGGGCTGGTGCGCCAGATCGTCACGGAACATGGTGACGTCCAGCTGGCCGGTGATGGCTTCTGCGTTGACGCTGGGGTCGGCGGCCGCAATCTTGGCAGCGAGCCTGCGGGCCAGCGGATAGCCCCGGCGGGGAATGCCCATCAGCACCAGATCGGTGCCGCCCTTGTTTGCTTCAAGGATTTCGTAGGCGATGCGTGTCAGCACGCGGTCAATGTCAGCTGAAGTCAGAACGGTACGGGCAGGCGGGTGCGCCTGCCGGGGATCAAGAAGATCCATATTCTGCTTCCTCCTTCCCCGCCTCACAGGACGGACTTAAAGGTTGAATGCTTATCAAAACTATCACAGCAGTTCACACGTATATTCTTGGGTCCATGACAGGCACCCGCCCATGACATCGGCACCCGGGTCCGGGCGCTTCCAGCTGCCGGACCAGCCCGCCGAGCCGCTTCCGGAACTTAACGTCCCGGCCTCTCCCCGCGGAGCCTCCGGGGTACTGAACGTGCTGCTGATCGCTGCTGCCGGGGTGGTCCTGGTGCTGGTGGGACTGTTCCTGTTCGCCGCACTGGGCAGTGAGGCCTTCATTCTGTGCGGGATCCTGGCCCTGGTCCCGCTGGGGATCTGCCTGCTGGGACTGCACTGGATTGACCGGTGGGAGCCTGAACCGCGCGGCGCGCTGGTCTTTGCCTTCCTCTGGGGCGCCGGGGTCTCGGTGGCCATCACCCTGCTGCTGGGCGGGCCGGTCAACCAGGTCCTGGTGATGCTGCTGCCGCTGACACCGGCTGAGGTGCTGGCGACGGTGATCCAGGCACCGCTGGTGGAGGAGACAGCCAAGGGCCTGGGAGTCCTGATTCTCGTTTTTGTGCGCCGCAGCCATTTCGACGGGCCATTGGACGGCATTGTTTATGCGGGCGTCGTGGGGGCCGGTTTCGCCTTTACGGAAAACATCCTGTACTTCAGCGCCGCGCTTTTGGAGGCCGGCGGGGTGGGCCTGCAGCTGGGGTTCGTATTTGTGCTCCGGGGACTCTTTTCTCCGTTCGCACATGTACTCTTCACGGCAGCGATCGGACTGGCGCTCGGCATTGCCGTCCGCAAACCCGGTGCCGGCCGGATTGTTGCCGGATTCGCGGCAGGACTGGCCGCCGCGGTAGCCGGGCACATGTTCTGGAACGGCGGCATGGCCGTGGTGGCGGATGATTTCTTTGTTTTCTACTTCCTGCTCCAGGTGCCGCTCTTCGCCCTTGCCCTGGCCGGTGTGACCTGGCTCCGGCGGCAGGAACAGCGCCTCACCGCCAGGCGGCTCGGCGAATACGCGGCTGCGGGCTGGTTCACCCCGGCGGAAGTGAACCTGCTCTCCTCCCCCGCTGGACGGCGCCAGGCCCTGCACTGGGCCGGAGCCTTTGGTGCGAAGGTTCCCATGCGCAGCTTCATCCGTGAGGCCACACATCTGGCCCTGGTCCGCCAGCAGCTGGTCAACGGCCGCGAGCCTGCCAGGAACTCGGAGCGGGAGCGCAGCCTTCTCTCCGCACTGACCCGCACCCGGACCCAGCTGCTGGGCATCGCGGCGGCCGGGCGCCGCTGGTAGTTCCCCGTTTCCGTTCCGGGCACGCAAAAGCCCGGCAGGGAGTCCCTGCCGGGCTTTTGAAGATGACTCTGTGGACGGTGCTAGGCCAGCAGCGAATCCTTGAGCTGGTGCAGCCGGCTTAGCAGGCCATTGATGAAGGCCGGCGACTCGTCCGTTGACAGCGACTTGGCCAGTTCAACAGCTTCGCTGATGGCCACCTTGTCCGGTACGTCGTCGTTGTAGAGCAGCTCCCAGCTGCCCAGCCGCAGGATGATGCGGTCTACAGCCGGCATCCTTTCCAGCGGCCAGCCCTGGGAATAGGTGCTCAGGAATTCATCGATCTGTTCCTGCTTGGCAATCACGCCCTCCACCAGGTCCATGGTGTAGGGGTTGATTACCTGGTCCGTCTTTTCCCGGCGGGAACGGAGGGACTCAAGCGGAGACATGGATCGCTGTTCCGCTTCAAAGAGCACCTCAAGTGCCCGTGTTCTTGCTTTACTGCGGGCACTCACTCGTTAACGCGTCCCAGGTAGTCGCCGGTGCGGGTATCAACCTTCACCTTTGTGCCGGCTTCCAGGAACAGCGGAACCTGGATTTCGTAGCCGGTTTCAACGGTGGCGGGCTTGGTGCCGCCGGTGGAGCGGTCGCCCTGCAGGCCCGGTTCGGTGTAGGTGATCTCCAGGACCACGGAGGCCGGAAGTTCAATGTAGAGCGGGGCACCTTCGTGCATGGCGATGGTGACCATCATGGACTCGAGCATGAAGTTGGCGTAATCGCCGACGATCGAGCCGGGGACCGTGAGCTGGTCGTAGTCCGAAGTGTCCATGAAGACGTAGTCTTCGCCGTCCTTGTACAGGTACTGGTAATCACGGCGGTCAACCGTGGCAGTTTCGATCTTGATGCCTGCGTTGAACGTCTTGTCGACGACTTTGCCCGAGCGGACGTTGCGCATCTTGGTACGGACAAACGCACCACCCTTGCCCGGCTTTACGTGCTGGAACTCGATGATGCTCCAGAGGTTGCCTTCAAGCTTCAGCACGGTGCCGTTCTTGATGTCGTTGGTCGTTGCCACAGTTTCTCTTTCGTCGTTTCGCGTTGCTGCGTGTCTGGTCCGTCGACCATTCTACCTGTTCAGCGATTCCCTACAGGCTGAGCCGGATCCCGGTCTGCGGCTCGGAGGCAATCTCCTGGTACGCAGCGAAGAGCAGCGAGGTGTCGGGGACTTCCAGGATGGACGGCTTGGCCAGTCCGTCCAGGACCACAAAGCGAAGCAGGTCACCCCGGGACTTCTTGTCCCGGCGCATACCGTCCAGCAGCGCACTCCAGCGGTCCCGGCGGTAGGTCACGGGAAGTCCAAGCGAGGTCAGGATCTCCTTGTGCCGGTCTGCGGTGGCGTCGTCGAGCCGTCCCACCATGCGGCCCAGCTCGGCGGCAAAGACCATACCAACGGAGACGGCCGCACCGTGGCGCC
>JBELYP010000145.1:0-5581 GCA_040273995.1 Arthrobacter sp. | reverse complement strand
TGGGACCGCCGCACGAACCAGAGATTGGAACGACCAACGATGACCGCCCAGGTCCCTGCGACCGAGCCTTCGTCTCCCGAATCGGAGAGCACGAAACCCGACAATCCGAACGTCGCGATCATCCATGGTTTTGTCGGCTCCATGATGATGCTGGCCGGATCCCTTGGGGTCGGCTGGCTTTCGCTGTCCTCCGTCGAACTGCGCCGCGTCGAGTTCATCATGTGGCTGCGCTTCGAACCGGCCGGTGCGGTGATCTCCGTCTTCCTGCTGGCCCTGGGCGGCATGCTGCTGGTGCGTTCCTGGCTGCGCTTTGGCCAGCGGATCGGGGATTGGGGCCCGCACTCCCGCCCGTACGTCCTCAAGGCCATCCTCGCCTGGGGCGGACCCATGTGCCTGGCCCTGCCGCTGTTCAGCCGGGACGTCTTTGCCTATATTGCCCAGGGCCTGGTGATGGTCAGCGGGCTGAACCCGTACAAGGACGGCTACTCCCAGATCTCCAACTACCTGCAGCTCGGAGCAGACGATCTGTGGGCGCAGAGCCCCACTCCGTATGGGCCCATCTTCCTCTGGCTCGAAGAGCTGGTCGTGCGGATTACCGGCGGCCAGACCGAGTTCTCGATCCTGCTCTTCCGGCTGATTGCCCTGATCGGCGTGGCCATGTGCATTTACTACGTGCCCAAGCTGGCCGAAATGCACGGGATCAACCCCAACCGGGCACTCTGGCTGACGGCCGCGAATCCGCTGTTCCTCACCAACTTCATCGCCAGCATCCACAATGATGCGCTGATGATCGGCCTTGCCCTGGCTGGCCTGTACTACGCAGCAACCAAAAGGGGCATCCTCGGCACAGTCCTGGTCACGCTCTCCGTGGGCATCAAGCCGATCACACTGATTTTCCTGCCCTTCATAGGGTTGATGTGGGCCGGAAAGGGCGCCTCCTGGCCGCGGAAGTTCCTGTACTGGTTCATGACTGCCGGCCTGTCCCTGGGGCTCCTGGCAATCCTCGGCGTCGTCAACGGACTGGGCTTCGGCTGGGTCGGTGCCCTGAGCACGCCGGGCAGTGTCTGGATCTGGTACGCGCCGGTCGGGTTCCTGGGACTCATTGTTGCCACACTGGGCAACTCCCTCGGACTGCCGGGCTGGTCATTCGCCGACGTCATTCATACGATCGGCCGGCTGGCTTCCCTGGCTGTTGTGGTGTGGCTGATGTTCGTGGGGGATTACTCCCGCCTGGTGCGCCGTCTGGCCCTGGCCTTCGCAGCGATCGTCATGCTGGCGCCCATGATCCAGTCCTGGTACGTGGTATGGCTGATTCCGCTGTTTGCCGTCACCGGCATCCGCAACGACTGGCAGGTAAAGACGCTCTACCTGTTTGTGTCCTTCTTTATGGTCTACGCGATCAGCGACCAGCTCGATATCTGGCCGTACTTCGAGTTCAGCCTCAGCGCAGCCCGGCAGATTGCCGCAGTCACCGCCGTCGCTTTTGCCCTCTACCTGATCTTCCTGGATCCGAAGACCAAGGTGCTGTTCCGCAAGAAACTTACGGAGCCGGTTCCGGGCGAACTTCGGATTCGCTGAGGCTGCCGGTCCGCGCCAGGAACACGATCTTGGTGAGGGACCACGCCAGCAGCGCCATCAGGAGCAGGTTTCGCACGGTCAGCAGCAGGGCGACGGCGATGTTCAGGTCGTTGTAGAGGGCCTCGTAAAACACCGGGTACACCAGTGTCGTAAGACCTGCGACGGCAACCATCATGGCGGCCGGCACCCGCCAGGCCCGTCCCTGCCAAACGATGCCCACTGCCACTACGCCACCGAGCCAGAGCATAAACTGCGGCGAACCGACTTTGTTGAAGACGATGAAAGCGCAGACGAGGGCGAGGGACCCGGCTGCCAGCAGCGCACCGGTGCCAGCTCCGCGGCGCAGTGCCCAGAGCAGCAGAACGACGACGGCGACTGCGGCTACCGCAAGCAGCGGCGTCATCAGTGCGGCCACCGGTTCGCCCAGCGCACCTCGGACCTCTCGCGTATTGATGACCGTGTCCTCGAAGATGTAGGCGTCGGAGCGGCCCAGGATGGCCTGCCAGAGGCCGGGGGTGGTGAACGGTGCCTCCAGCTGCATGCCGCGGTCGCCCTGGGCGCCGACGAAGCTCAGCAGGTGGCGCAGCCCGCCCGCCGCCGTAACGGCGGCTGCAACGGCGGCAGACAGAGCGGCACCGGTGAGCAGCAGCGTGGCACGGCGCTTGGAAACGGCGAGGACTGCCAGGATGACTGCGGCCGGCCAGACTTTGATCCAGGTGGCTGCCGCCAGCAGCAGCGATGCGATGACGGGCCGAGTGGCCAGCCACAGCAGTCCAATGATGACCAGGGGGACGGTTAGCCCGTCAATGCGGCCTACGGCTACCGGTCCAAGGAGCGCGGTAATGCCCATCCACCAGTACGCGGCGATGTAGTTCTGCCGGGTCCGCTGCCGGGTGAGGACTGCTAGGGCAGCTGCGTTCAACCCGGTGAAGATCAGGAACCAGGCGAACTGGTATGGGCCGTACCCAAACACTGCCGCCAGCAGCATCGGTGCGAGGGCGCCAATCGGGTAGACCCAATCCGTGGTGATGCCCTGCCACTGTCCGTCCTGCAGGCCGTCGAAGGCCCACTGGCGGTAGAACTGGATGTCACTGAGTACTTCGCCGGTGAAGATCAGCGGGGACAGAAGCCCAAAGAAGAGAAGGTGTACCCCTGCGAATGTCAGCCACAGGACCCTGGGACGCATGTAGCTGGGTTCGGCGGCAACCGGTGTGGACGACATGCGCGGTGGTACTCCTTTAGCAGCGGATTTTGGGGTGCGCAGGCCTCCGCACCCCAGCGACAAGGGTACCTGCGCCGCAAGTCCGGCATGCAATCGGTGGCCGAACACGGAATACTGTAGGCATGGGCGACGGAACAGAGCACTCGATCACTGCCGATTTTGAAGTTTCCTCATGGGAGCCGACCCCTTATGCAGTGGAGGGAACCAACAGCGAACTTTCTACGGTTCGGGCGGTGAAGATCTTCGAAGGACCCATCACCGGTACCAGCGTTTCTGACCTGCTCCTGGCGGGTAACGCTACCGGTGCGGGCTATGTGGGCAGTGAGGTTTTTGCCGGCAGCGTCGAGGGCCGCGAAGGAACTATGGTTATCCAGCACTGGGGTCTTGCCGAGGGCGAGGCAACTGCGTCATCGGGGCACATCATTCCCGGATCCGGTACTGGCGGTCTTGCCGGCATTTCCGGAAAGGCGGTCTTCTCCCAGACTGAGGATGGCCAGCACCGTCTTGAGCTGCGTGTCTCTTTCCCGCTGCCTCCGGAGGAGCCGGACACGCCGTCCGCGGCCGGTCACGCTGCGGATGCCCGCTAAGACACCTTCCGGCGAACGGTGGGACTTCCGGTTAGCTAAGAACCGCTCCGGTTTGGGAACACCAGGAACCCAGCGGGACCGCTGTCCGTAATCCCGAGACTGAATACAGCAACCAGAGGGCTGCGCCGGCACACGCTCCAATCACAACGGCGAAAAGCAGGAGCCAGACGCCGGAGGGGACCTTGGTCCGCTGGGCCAGGATCCATGCATCCGAGGACTGTAAAGCGCTGCGCCGCCGGGTATGCACACTGAGCACGTTGAGCCAGTCGCGCACCGCACCAACCAGGAGCGCAATCCCCAAAGACGCAATCACCAACGAGGCAAGCCCAGCCGGAACAAACCAGAGCAGAAGCACCGCCGCACCGGCACACCCGAGCGCTATCGCAGCACCCTGGAGGTTGCGGATGAAGAGCAGGGCAGCCAGCAGGACAAGTACTCCGATAGACAGGGCAGCAAGTGCCCAGCCCGCCTGGGCAGCCCAGATAAGTGCAAGGCCGGTCAGGGCCGGAACGGGGTAGCCCCAGAATCCGGCCCACACTACACCGAATCTGCTCCGGCCGAGGCTTCGCATCTGGCCGGAATGATCAAACCGCAGCTCAATGCCGGTTATTCGGTGACCGGCAGTCAGGGCAGCGAAGGCATGTCCGAGTTCGTGGACAAAAGTGACATAAAGCCCGAACCAGCGCCACGTCCCGGCGGGCACGGACAGCAGAACGGCGACGGCGACGACGGCGGCGAGCAGCCAGGGCTGCGCCTGAAGTCCTTCAGTTCGCGTGAATCCCGAAGTGACCCTGTTCCAGAAGTCTGCAGCCCAGGTCAAAGTTGCAGCTGGCCCCTAAGGATCGACTTGCCGGAGTGTTCGGGGTTGCCGTCCAGAGGCTCATCGGAGATGTCCACAATCGGGTAGGCACTCAAATCCAGACCGTCCGGAATGTCCAGCCTCGCCTCGGTGCCGTTCATTTCGCCCAGGCTGACCATAGAGGTGATGTCAGGAGAGATCAGCCAGACTTCCCGGTAGCCCTCGGCGTCACTGCTGCTGGAGGTGATTACCAGTTCGCGCTTGCCGTCGGGAAGGACGTCAACTGTAGCCGTACCCTCGTCGCTGTATGAGGGCAGGGGCTCCAGCTGAACAGAGGCAATGACCTCAGGCTGGGGTGCAAGATTGTGCACCACTCCCCAGGTCGCTGCGCCGGCAACCACCGCTGCGGCTGCTGCAGCGGCAAGCCACTTAGTGCCGCGTCGGCGTCGTCGTTCATCTGCAAGCGATACGGGACGTGCTGTCCCGGCTGGTGCCGGATCGGCCGTCGGCTCTTCAGCAGCAGAGCGCTGCTGATCGGCCAGCGGGTCACGGCTGAGGGACGGGTCAAGGCCCAGCGCTTCGTGGATGCCGGCCCAAACCGCAGGTGGAGGCGCAGAACCGGAAGGAGCACTGCTTCGTCCGGCTCTTACCACCCGGCCGTAGGCGCTGATCTCGCTCCGGCACTGCTCACAGTCATTAAGATGGGCGGACTCTTCGGCGCTGGGTTCCTCACCCAGAGCCAGGAGGGCCAATGCGTCATCGTGCAGGTGCTGCATCGCTTACCTCCAATCGTTGCCGCAGTTGGGTAAGTCCCCGGCGGATATGGCTTTTGACAGTTCCCAGCGGCAGGCTGAGCCGTTCTGAGATTTGCTGGTGGGTCAGGTCTTCGTGGAAAGCAAGCCGCAGGATTGAGTGCTGCGGTTCCCCGAGACGGGTGAGCTCGGCGTCCAGGACCACCTTGTCAGCGACCCCTTCCAGGTCGGGGCCGCCCGTGCCCGTACGCCCGCTGACAGCGGCGGCGCCTTCCATGACGTCGTCTTCGCGGAGCCTTGAGGAGGTCATCGTGGAGGCGACGTTTCGCGCAATGCCCACCAGCCATGCTGCCAGCGTCGATCGCTCGGGAGAGTAGGTCTCCCGGTATCGCCAAGCCCGGATGAACACTTCCTGGACTGCGTCGTCGGCCGCTCCTGCGTCGATCAGGCGGCGCAGGGACATGGCGCGGACCAGCGGTGCGAAGCGGCGGTACGCTTCGGCGAGTGCTGTCTCCTCACCTGCGGCAAAAGCCTGGTCCAGCCCGTCGTCCCGCTCGGGGCCACCGGATGACATCGCGGAGATTCTCCTGCCGTTGGCTTGAGTAGGAGCAGCGCGGTAGCGCATGCGCGTTCGGATTTTCCC
>JBELYP010000144.1:0-5596 GCA_040273995.1 Arthrobacter sp. | reverse complement strand
CCCCAGTTCAAGGTGTTTCTCCATGTCTTCCTTCGGCCAAGCGCTGGCCCGCGGACTGAACGTCCGGCACATCCGTTTTATGGCACTAGGCTCGGCCATCGGCACGGGCCTGTTCTATGGATCCGCTGCAGCCATCCAAGCGGCCGGCCCCGCAGTGCTCCTGGCGTACATCATCGGCGGTGCGGCTGTTTTCCTGGTTATGCGGGCACTGGGTGAAATGGCCGTCCGGCATCCGGTCTCCGGCTCCTTCGGCCAGTACGCCAGCCGCTACCTCGGGCCGTTCGCCGGGTTCATCACGGGCTGGACGTTCGCCTTCGAAATGGCCATCGTTGCCATCGCGGACGTCACGGCCTTCGGCATCTACATGGGTTTCTGGTTCCCGGACGTCCCGCGCTGGATCTGGATCCTCGCCGTCGTGCTGCTGATCGCTGCCCTGAACCTGATGAGGGTGAAGGTCTTCGGGGAGACCGAGTTCTGGCTCTCCATCATCAAGGTGGCAGCAATCATCGCCATGATTGCCGGCGGCGCAGCGATCATCGTGTTCGGCTTCGGGCTCGAGGACGCAGCGAATCCCGGCCTGGATACCCTGCTGGGCTCCGGCGGATTCTTCGCCAACGGGTTCTGGGGCCTGCTGGCCTCCTTCGCCGTGGTGATGTTCGCCTTTGGCGGCATTGAAACCATCGGCATCACCGCCGGCGAAGCTGAAAACCCGAAGAAGGCCATCCCCGCCGCCGTGAACACCGTGCCGGTACGCATCCTGCTCTTCTACGTGGGCGCGCTAGCTGTGCTGATGATGATCTTCCCGTGGGAGCAGATCGACGGCGAAACCAGCCCCTTTGTGCAGATCTTCGACTCCCTGGGTATTCCGGCGGCGGCTCACATCCTCAACGCCGTCGTCATCACGGCAGCCCTCTCCGCCATCAACTCAGACACTTTCGGCGCCGGCCGGATGATGTTCGCCCTGGCCCAGCAGGGCCAGGCCCCGGCAGGGTTTGCCCGGATTTCCCGCCGCGGCGTGCCGTGGATGACCGTGGCCGTGATGGCCGGGGTGTTGCTGGTTGGCGTGGTGCTCAACGCCGTGCTGCCCGAATCCCTGTTCCTGCTCATCGCCTCGATCGCCACGTTTGCCACCGTCTGGGTGTGGCTGATGATCCTGCTGTCCCACATCGCCATGAAGCGCGAGATCAAGCGCCAGGGCCTGCCGGCGTCGGAATTCGGCGTGCCGTTCTGGCCGGCGGCGTCCTACGCGGCGCTGGCTTTTATGGTCTTCATCGTGGTGCTGCTGGGGATCATGCCGGACACCCGGATCGCCCTGATCGTGGGCGTGGTGTGGATCGGATTCCTGTTTGTGGCCTACCGCCTCTGGGTCCGCGGTGCGGGACGGGAGCGCGCGGTGCTGGCGGACCAGACCGGCGCCGGAACACCGGAAAGCACGGGCATTCCTGAAAGCACGACGGCGGGAGCCGCCTCGCGCGGCTAGCCTTCGCGCCAGCACAGGCCGAACGGAAGCCCGGCGGGAAGGTCCAGGACATTGAAGTCCGGCTGCTGCGGCTGGCCGTGGGGCTGCCAGGATCCGCCTGGGAATAGAAACCGCCGGCGCGGTTGTTGCCGCCGGATGTGTTGGTAGAAATCTGGTCCGATATCGGATGCCCCTGGTGTTTCATTGGCAAGCGGCGCTTTGAAGCTGCTCTGTCCCGCTTCGATCATGCCGCTGAGGTGGAGGTCCGGTGGCGCAGCTACCAGCTGGATCCCAGCCTGCCGGAACGCTTTGAGGGCTCCGAGGTCGAGTACCTCAGCAAGGTCAAGGGCATGGATCCCGCCCAGGTATCCGGGATGCTGGACCACGTAACGGCCCAGGCTGCCGGCGCCGGCCTCACCTACCGCTTTGATGATCTGGTGGTAGCCAATTCGTTCACGGCACACCGCCTGATCCATTTGGCGCGTGACCTGCGCGGAGCCGAAACAGCCGCGTCCGTGAAGGAAGCGCTCCTGGCAGCGCACTTCGAGCAGGGCCAGGATATTTCCAGCCACGACGTACTGGCCGGGATCGGCGCCGACGCCGGCCTTGAGCGGGACGCAGTACGGAAAGTCCTTTCCGGCACCGACTACACCGATTCGGTCAACTCAGACATTGCCGAAGCGCGTGCGCTCGGGGTGAGCGGCGTGCCCTTCTTTGTGCTCGACCGCCGCTACGGCATCTCCGGCGCGCAGCCCGAAGAGGTGTTCAGCCAGGCACTGACGCAGGCCTGGCAGGAAGGACAGCGCCCGCTCCAGCCGGTTGTACCGGCAGGCGGAGCCTGTGCCGTGGACGGCAGCGGCTGCTAGCTTTCGGCCTCCGGGTTGGCTCCGCCGCTCTTCCACGGGCAGCTGATGGGCCCGGGTGCAGCAGCCTCGGCTTTCTCCACGGGAACCAGGGTGCTGTAGCCGGAGCCGATGACCACATCCACTGACGCGTCGTCCCGGTCGTCCTGGATGTACTGGGTGTCCGGAATTTGCTGCTGCATCGTAAAGGCGCCCGATTCGCCGTCAGGCCCGGAGAGGATGATCGCCGTCATCCCTTCCCGGTTCACGGTGCTGTTGCCCACCACCCCAATGACGAACCCGCGGGACTTCAGTGCCTCGGCCACTTCGCCGGCCAGTCCGGGCTGCGCCGTGGTGTTATAGACGTTGACCGTCACGGTCTCCGGGGACTGGTACAGGTACGGTCCCGCGGGGCATCCGGTTTCCACCGCGGGACGCGCTTCCGGACGGGGAAGATTGATCCACCCGGCGTTGATCCCCTGCGCAACAACGGCGGCCAGGACCAGCAGGCCGATCAGGACGCCCAGCACCACGCCGTGGAGCCGTCTTTTGCGTTGGGCACGGAGCTCGGCCGCTTCGCCGTCATCCTCATCAAAAACGGCACCCAGGTCCTGTTCCGTCACAATCCGGTGGCCGTGCCACTCGGTGGGGTCGCCTTTGGCGTCCCTGCGCTGCCCTCGAGGGGGCTCGTTAGTCATCGATCACCAGCACGCGTGCGTGCAGGATGGTCCGCTGGTGCAAAGCTGTCCTGACTGCCCGGTGCAGTCCGTCTTCCAGGTACATGGTGCCCCTCCATTGCACTACGTGCGGAAAAAGGTCTCCAAAGAAGGTTGAGTCTTCGGCCAGCAAAGCGCCGAGATCCAGGGTGGCCTTGGTGGTCACCAGCTCGTCCAGCCGGACCTGCCGGGGAGGTACCGCTGCCCAGTCCTTGGGTGTTACGTATCCATGGTCGGGGTAGGGGCGCACGTCGCCAACAGCTTTGAAGATCACTAATCCAGAGTAGAGAAGTTCGGCACCCAAGGAAACAGGACTCCCCGGCGGTGCCGCAGGATTACGCGGATCAGGGCCGATGTGCGGTGCCCGGTCGGGGAACGGGATACTAAAGGCATGACTTCTGCGCGCTTTGGCCTCCTGCTCGACGTCGACGGACCGGTCGCGTCCCCGCTGACCCGCACCGTCTCCCCCGCCGTCATCAAACACCTGGTGGACCTCGCGTCCGCGGGCTGGCCGGTGGTGTTCAACACCGGCCGGTCGGATGAGTTCATTCGCACGCAGGTCATGGAGCCGATGATCGCCGCCGGCCTGCCGGCGGACGTGACACTGCACGCCGTCTGTGAAAAGGGCGGCGTCTGGTTTTCCTTCAGCGGGTCCGGCCCGGGCGAGGTGAGCGTGGATGAGAACCTGGCCCTGCCGGCGTCGTACGCCTCCGCGATCCGGGACCTGGTCGCGGAGAAGTACACCGGGCACATGTTCTTCGACGAAACCAAGCGCTCCATGGTCTCCGTGGAACAGAACGTGGACGTCGCCAATGCGGACTACCTGGCCGAGCAGAAAGAGTTCGACGCCGATGCGCTGGCAGTGATGTCCCGGTTCGACATGGGTGTGTGCCGGCTGGACCACCATGCCCCGGATTCCGACGATTCCATCGACTACCGGATTGACCCCACCATCATCTCCACGGACATTGAGGCCCTCGGCGTGGGCAAGGACCTCGGCGCCCGGCGCGCACTGGCACTGCTGGAGGAGGCCGGGACCGGGGTGCCGCGTGTTTGGCGGACGGTCGGGGATTCGAGGACCGACTACGCCATGGCCGACGAGCTGCACGCTCTGGGCTTCGACGTCGCGCACGTGGACGTCCGGCCTGCCGACGGCGTGCCGGAGACGCCGTATCCCGTGCTCACCGCCGGGGACCGGATCCATGACGACGCCGGTGAAGCGTTCCTGCGCCGCTGGACTGAGCTGGCGGCCGGGGTGGCCGGGGACGACTCGGCGGTGGTCTAAAAAGGTTCCGGGCCTTCTCCCTAACGCAAGGCCTGCACAGCACGTTTATTACGCCACGCCACACGGGCGCCACGGTAAAACAGCAGGTCAGGGACGAATTACGCCATGTTGCGTAACATTTGGTTCCCAGTTGACAGCCCCCGGTGCTACGTTGCCGGAATGAGCGATAACCCCACATCGATCCCTGTTCTGGACCTCAGCACGGCCCGCAATGCGGACGGCTCCTTCAACCCCGAGTTCATCGACAAGCTGCGTGAAGCGACCCACAAAATCGGGTTCTTCCAGCTGGTGGGCTACGGCGCGGGCGAAGAACGCGTCAAGGACCTTTTCGATGTCACCAAGCGCTTTTTCGACCTTCCGCTCGAAGACCGCCTGGAGCTGGATAACCGGAAGTCCCCGCACTTCCGCGGCTACACCCGCCTCGGCACCGAGCTGACCCAGGGCCGTCCCGACGCCCGCGAGCAGGTGGACTTCGGCCCGGAGCGCGAGCCCGTTTCGGATTACCCCGCTGACCAGCCGTACTGGCTGGTGCAGGGTCCAAATCTCGTCCCCGACACCGTGCTGCCGGAGCTGCGGGAAACCTCCATGGAGTGGGCCGAGCTGATGAGCCAGGTGGGAGCCGAGCTGCTCTCCGCCATCGCCGTGTCCCTGGAACTTCCCGAGGACCACTTCACCGAGCCGTTCGAGGGCACCCCGGCCTGGATGGCCAAGCTCATCCACTACGTGGGCGGCGTCGTGAAGGAGGCCGGCACCCAGGGTGTGGGTTCCCATGCCGACTACGGTTTTGTCACCCTGCTGCTGCAGGACGAGGTGGGCGGCCTGGAGGTCAAGCCGCACGAGTCCGACGAATGGCTGCCGGTCGAGCCCATCCCCGGCGCGCTGGTTGTGAACCTGGGCGAGATGCTCGAAGTCGCCACCCAGGGTTACCTCTCCGCGACCATCCACCGGGTACAGGCCCCGCCGCCCGGCGTCGACCGCTATGCCATTCCGTTCTTCTGGTCTCCGCGCCTGGACTCGGTCATCGATCCGGTGCAGCTTCCGCCGGCCCTCGCGGCCCAGTCCCGCGGCATCTCCGACGACCCGCAGAACCCGATGCTGGCTTCCTACGGCGCCAACGTGCTGAAGGGCTGGCTCCGCGCCCACCCGCAGGTCGCTGCGATCCACCACCCGGAACTGGTTCCGGCCAAGAAGTAGCAGCAGAACGCACGACGGCGGCCCGGCGGGCAGGTGCTTACGGCACCTGGCTGCCGGGCCGCCGTCGGGTTTGCCGGCCCGCCGGCACCCCGCGGACCGT
>JBELYP010000143.1:0-5636 GCA_040273995.1 Arthrobacter sp. | reverse complement strand
TCCAGCCCGGAAGTGATGCCGGAGTCCAGGACCAGCGGCGACTCCGGTCCGACGGCGGCGCGGATCGCGGGCAGTGCGTCCACGGGGGCGATGGTCCGGTCCAGCTGGCGTCCGCCATGGTTGGACACGCAGACGGCATCAGCCCCGTGCTCGAAGACGGCAACGGCGTCCTGCGGGTTGAGGATGCCCTTGACCATCAGGGTTCCCGGCCATACCTCCCGCAGCCAGTCCAGGTCTCGCAGGGACAGGCCCGGATCGAACATGCCGTTGACCAGTTCGGAGATGGACGCGGCGGACTCATCGAAGTTCGCCAGGCGCGGGGGCGGGGTGGTCAGGAAGTCCACACCCCAGCGCGGGTGGCGGGCGACGTCGAGCGCTGTTTTTACCGTTAGCTTCGGCGGCAGGGACAGGCCGTTGCGCTCGTCCCGCAGGCGGCGTCCGGCCACCGGGGTGTCCACCGTGAGTATCAAGGTGTCATATCCGGCTGCCATGGCGCGGCGGACCAGGTCCAGGGACTTTTCCCGGTCGGTGCGCAGGTACAGCTGGAACCAGCGGCGGGCCTGGGGCGCAGCGGCTGCGACCTCCTCGATACTGCGCGTGGCCATGGTGGACAGTCCCATAGGCACGCCGAACCGGGATGCAGCGCGGGCGACCGCGATTTCCCCGTCGGGGTGGGCCAAGCCGGTGAGCCCCGTGGGGGCGAGGCCCACCGGCAGTCTGTGGTCCACTCCAAGCAGGGACGTGACGGTGTTGAGCGCGGTGACCGGACGCAGCACGTTCGGCACCAGCCGGCGGCGGGCCAGTGCCGCGGCGTTGCCCGCCACGCTCTCCTCCCGGTAGGCGCCGCCGGCGACGTAGTCGTAGACAAAGCCCGGCGCCCTGCGCCGGGCCAGGCGCCGCAGGTCCTCCACATCCCGGGCGGAGCGGAGGCGCTGGGCCGTAGTGGGCAGCGCCGGCAACTGCGGCTGAACCAGCTTGCCTATGGCGGCGGCCTGGCTCCGCACCTTGTTAATCACGTGTTGTTTCCCCTTGCTGGTGGTGGATGGCGGGCGGATGCGGAGCGGAACCCCGGGCGGGGTTCCGCTCCGGGCCGTTTACCGTCCGTTGAGGTAGAACTCGGTGTTCTCGAGCCCGTTCTCCTTCAGCACCCGCTCGGCGGTGCCGTCCGCCTTCACGCGCTCGAAGAAGTCATCGATGGCTGCGGTCAGTTCCGGCACGCCCTTGGTGTGCGGCCAGTTGTTCTCCAGCAGCCCGGTGAGGATCGGGTAGTCCGGGTCTTCCTCGATGATTTCCGTGGCGTATTCCGGATTCTTGGTGCTCAGGTAGGTGCCCTGCATGGTCTGCAGCGCCAGGGCGTCCACGCGGCCGGCGACGAGGTCCTCGAATGCGTTGGTGTCGCTCTGGTATTCCTCCACCAGGTCTGCGCCGATGGCTTCCTTCATCGGCTCGACGTAGGTGGACCCGGAGATCAGGCCCACCCGCTTGCCCTGCAGGTCATCGACGGAGTTGTATCCCTGGTTGGAGACGATTCCGACTGTTTCATAGGTTATGTAGCCCTCGGTCTGGCCGAAGATCTCGCCACGTGCAGCGCTCTTGAGGATCAAACCGCCCATCACATCCGATTTGCCGTCCTTCAGGTCCAGCTGGGCGGCGGGCCCGGTCATCGGCTTGAAGTTGACCTCCAGGCAGTTTTCCTCGGCGAACTGGGTGATCAAGGCGGCGTCGACGCCTTCAAACGGTCCGCTGTTAGACAGGGCGTGGAACTTGGGCGGCGAGTTGAACGCGGCGACGGTCAGCACGCCTTCCTTGATGGTGGGGAACTCGTGCATCGGGGTGCAGTCCGCGTTGGCGGATGCATCCGGTTCGGCTTCGGCGTCGCCGCCGCAGGCAGTGACGCCGGCCATCAGGGCGAGCGAGGCGGCTGCAGTGAACAGCCGGGCGGTGCTTCGTTTCATAACATGTCCTCCTTTGGACATTGCATGGGTGGTGCTGGGGGTAGGTACTGCGGGGCGGGTCAAACAGAGGACCGGGTGCGGAGCCCCGCGGTCCGTCCGGCCCGGCCGCGGGGGCGCTGGACGCCCGCGATCCGGGCCGCACGCTTATCGGTGATGACTTCCAGCCAGGCCAGCATGGAGGTGACCACCAGGTAGAGGAAGGCTGCGGTCAGCAGCTCCGGCAGCATCTGGAACGTGGTGATGCCGCGGGAATATGCCGACCCCATGAGTTCCTTGCCGCCGATCGCGTAGGCCAGTGCGGTGCCCTGGAACGCGATGATGACGATGCCGAGGATGGGCGGGACCACCACGCGGGCCACGTGCGGCACGATGATGCGGAACGTTGTCTGCCACCCGTCCATCGCCAGCGCTGCGGCTGCTTCCAGCTGGCCCTTGGGCACGCTCGCGATGGCGGCACGGAAGATCTCCGCGGTGTACGCCGCGACCGTGACGCCGAAGGCAACAGTGATGGACGCGAAGCGGTCGATCGCCACCAGCTGGGTGAGCCCGAAGTAGACCAGGTAAAGCGTGAGCAGGGCGGGAAACCCCCGGAAGATTTCCACGAGGATCCTGGCTGCCACCCGGGGGACCCGGCGTTTGCCGTTGAGTGCCAGGCCGGCCAGGAAGCCCAGCGGGATGCCCACTGCCACGGCCGCGAGGGTCATCTGGATGCTGGTGGCCAGTCCGGGCAGCAGGCCCTGGAGTGAATCTGCGACGTCGAACATCAGGCTGTCACTCCTTTGGTGGCTTTGGCGTCAATCCAGCGGGCGAGGAACCCGACGGGCACGGTGAACGCCAGGTAGATCAGGCCGATGATGAAGAAGGTGCTCAGGGCCGGGGCACCAATCTGGACGGTGTTGTAGGCGTAGAAGACCAGTTCGTTGGCGCCGATGATGGAGGCGATGGCCGTGTTCTTCAGCAGCGTGATGGAGTACGCCGCCGCGGAGGCGATCATGATCGGTACCGCCTGCGGAAGGATCACGCGCAGCATGGCGCTGGTCCCGGAGGGGGACACCGCCTGCGCTGCTTCGCGCTGGCCGCGGGGAACGGCGTCGAGCCCGGCGCGGATGCTGTCGCCGATGTAGGCGGAGTTCACGATGCCAAGGCCCAGGATCGCGGCGATGACAGGGACTTCGGAAATGATTCCCAGGGACAGGCCAAAGTAGATGATGATCAGCCAGGCCACCGGCGGGATACCGCGGGCCAGCCAAACCCAGAGGGCGCCGGCGAGTTTCAGCAGCGGGTTCCGGGACCGGCGCAGGGCGGCAACGGGAACCGCCAGGATAATGGACAGTGCCAGCGCTCCGAGCCAGATCTGAATGGTGACCTGAAGTCCTTCAAGGACGTAGCTCCACTCCAGCATCAGACCACTCCGCTGACGGCCTGCACGAAGCGCCGGGTACGAGCATGCTGCGGATCGTTGAAAATCTGTGCCGGCTCGCCAAGTTCCAGCACTTCGCCGTCCGCAATGAACATCACGCGGTCTGCTTCCTCTTCGGCGAAGCGGAGCTCGTGGGTCACCATGAGCATGGTCATGCCGGCGGAGGCGAGGTCACGCATGACCCGGAGGACTTCAATCCGCATTTCGGGGTCGATCGCGGAGGTGGGCTCATCGAAGAGCATGACCTTCGGGTCAAGGGCCAGGGCGCGGGCGATGGCCACGCGCTGCTGCTGCCCGCCGCTGAGCTGGGAGGGGTGCTTGTCCATGTGCTCCCGCAGTCCCACGCGTTCCAGCAGCTCCCGTGAGCGGGCCGTCGCCTCATCCTTGCTCCGGCCCAGTGACCGGATTTGAGCCAGGTTGACGTTCTCCAGCGCCGTGTAGGTGGCGAAGAGGTTGAAGGACTGGAAGACCATGCCCACGTCCTTGCGCAGTTCACGCATGGTTTTGCCTGAGGTGCGGGTTCCGCTGTCGAAGACGCGCTTGCCGAGGACTTCCAGTTCTCCCGCATCGGGGACCTCCAGGAGGTTCAGGCAGCGGATGAACGTGCTCTTGCCGGAGCCGCTGGGCCCGATGATGGCAATCTGCTCACCCTCGGCAACGTCCAGATCGATGCCTTTGAGGATCTCCTTGGATCCGAAGCTCTTGCGGATACCCCGGGCGGAGAGGGTGATCCTTTTGGCGGGGGCGGTCATGCGTTCTCCTTGAGGCCGACGGCGGTCATTGGGGATGGCAGGGCATCGGCAGGCGCCCCGCCCCGCAGGAAATCGAAATCACAGCCGGCGTCCGGCTGAAGGACGTGCCGGGAGTGCAGCCAGGCGTAGCCCCGCTCCGGGGCAGGCGGCGGTTCGGGCGGACGCCGCGCGGAGAACTCCTCGTGGGGCACAAAGTGGGTCAGTGTGCCGGACTCAATATCCAGCTCCACCTCGTCACCGTCCCGCAGGTAGGCCAGCGGACCTCCCACAGCAGATTCCGGGGCGACGTGCAGCACCACCGTTCCTGTCGCCGTCCCGCTCATCCGCGCGTCGGAGATGCGGACCATGTCCGTCACACCCAGCGAATGCAGCTTGGCCGGAACCGGAATATGTCCAACTTCCGGCATCCCGGGAGCACCAATGACACCCATGCCGCGCAGGACCAGGAAACTGTCCGCATCTACGGGCAGGTCCGGATCATCGATCCGGGCGTTGAGATCCTCAATGCCTTCGAAGACCACCACCCGGCCGCGGCGGACGGCACGGGAGTCGGCTCCGGTACCGGCGGTCTTGATGACGGCGCCGGACGGGGCAAGGTTTCCGCGCAGGATCCGCAGGGAGGGCTCGGGGGCCTCCGTGCCGGCCTCACGCAGGACACTGCCCGGCGTGAAGTTCCTTTCTTCCAGTTCCGCGGCCCAGGAGGTTCCTTGTGCGGTCGCGGCCTGGAGGTGAATGCTGCCGCGGAGCCTGTGGAGGACAGCGGGGACGCCGCCGGCCGCGGCGAGCGCGGGCAGCGTGTGCTCCCCTCCCGGCCGGACGTTGGCCAGGAACGGGGTGCTGCGGGACCATTCGTCGAAGCGGTCCAGTCCAATCAGCAGGCCTGCCCGGCCGGCGATGGCCTCAAGATGGATCAGGCTGTTGGTGGATCCGCCGAGGGCCACCACGGTCCGGAAGGCGTTTTCCAGGGAGTCCATGGTGACCTGGGCACGGGGCAGCTGGCCGCGCTTGACGGCTTCGACAGCTTCGGCGCCGGTGCGGCGCGCAATGTCCGTCCGTGCGGCGCTGACCGCGTCCTGAAACGCCCCGCCCGGCAGGGCGAATCCCAGCACCTCGGCGACAGCGGCCATAGTGGCGGCGGTGCCCATGACGTTGCACGTGCCCACCGAGACGTTGAGGTTCCCCTCGAGTTCCAGCCACTCCTCGTCGTCGAGCTCTCCGACCCGCCGGCGGTCGCAGAGGCCCCACGCGTCATCCACAGTGAAGTCCTTCCGGCCGCGGTGGCAGGAAACCGACCGGGGCCCGGCGGTCAGCATGACCGCCGGTTTGTTGGCGCTGAGCGCTCCCATCAGCTGCGCGGGGACGGTTTTGTCGCAGCCGCCGAGGAGAACGACGCCGTCGATGGGGGCGGTGCTGACCATCTCCTCCACGTCCATGGACATGAGGTTGCGCAGGTACAGGCTGGTGGGCCGGGTGAACGGTTCGGAGATGGAGATGGTGGGGAACTCCAGC
>JBELYP010000142.1:0-5794 GCA_040273995.1 Arthrobacter sp. | reverse complement strand
CAGCAGCTGATCACCGATGCCGAAGGCGCCAGCCACGACATCGCCATCACCACCGTCAACGCCGCTACGGTGGCCGACGCCGAGAACGCCTCCCGCGCCGTTGCCCGCTCCAACCTGTTCAAGACCGCGATCTTCGGCAACGACCCGAACTGGGGCCGCGTGCTCTCCGCCGTCGGCACCACAGACGCAGCCTTCGAACCTGAGAACATCAACGTCACCATCAACGGCGTTCAGGTCTGCCGGGGCGGCGGCATCGGGGAACCGCGCGACGGCGTGGACCTCACCGGCCGGGCCGTCAGCGTTGAAATCGACCTCGCCGCCGGCACCGAGTCCGCGACCATCTGGACGAACGACCTGACCACGGATTACGTCCACGAAAACTCGGCGTACAGCAGCTAGGCGGGAAGAGAAGCATGAGCACAGCCACCCAGCAGGACCAGGCAGCGGCACAGGACAAGGCCGCCACCCTGATCGAGGCACTGCCCTGGATCCAGCGCTTCGCCGGCAGCACCATCGTGATCAAGTACGGCGGCAACGCCATGATCAACGATGAACTGCGCCAGGCGTTCGCCGAGGACATCGTCTTCCTCCACCACGTAGGCGTCCACCCCGTTGTGGTGCACGGCGGCGGCCCGCAGATCAGCGCGCTGCTGGACCGGCTCGGCATCGAATCCGAGTTCAAGGGCGGGCTGCGCGTCACCACGCCCGAAGCCATGGATGCCGTCCGCATGGTGCTCACCGGACAGGTGGGCCGCGAGCTGGTGGGCCTGGTCAACTCCCACGGTCCCTACGCCGTCGGGCTCTCCGGTGAAGACGGCGGACTGCTGCAGGCCGTCCGCACCGGAACCGTCATTGACGGCGAGGAAGTGGACCTGGGCCTGGTCGGCGAAGTAGTCGGTGTGAACCCGGGAGCCATCCTGGACCTCATCGAAGCCGGCCGGATTCCGGTCATCTCCACGGTCGCCCCGGAGATTGGCGCGGACGGCAACCCCACCGGACAGGTGCTCAACGTCAACGCGGACACCGCTGCGGCCGCCCTGGCCGTGGCCCTGGGCGCCTGCCGCCTGGTGGTGCTCACCGACGTCGAAGGCCTCTACGCCAACTGGCCGGACAAGTCCTCACTGATCTCCGCCCTCAGCGCCGGTGAGCTGAGGGACATGCTGCCCACCCTCGAATCCGGCATGATCCCCAAGATGGAAGCCTGCCTGGCCGCTGTCGACGGGGGAGTGGACCGCGCCGCCGTCGTGGACGGACGCATGGCCCACTCGATGCTGCTGGAAGTCTTCACCACCGCCGGCATCGGCACCCAGATCATTCCGGACGGAGCACAAGCATGAGCACCCCCACCCCAGCTGCCGCAGTATCCTCCGTGGCGGACCCCGCCGGTTCGGGCAGCGAATGGCTGGCCCGCTACACCGACTCACTCATGAACGTGTTCGGCACCCCGCAGCGTGTACTGGTGCGCGGCGAGGGCTGCACCGTCTGGGACGCAGACGGCAAGGCCTACCTGGACCTGCTCGGCGGAATCGCCGTCAACGCGCTGGGCCACGCCCACCCGTTTGTCACATCCGTCATCGCGAGCCAGCTGAACACCCTGGGACACATCTCCAACTTCTTCACGAGCCCTACCCAGGTTGCCCTTGCAGAAAAGCTGCTGCAGCTGGCCCAGGCACCGGCCGGTTCCAAGGTCTTTTTCGCCAATTCCGGCACCGAGGCGATCGAGGCAGCCTTCAAACTGGCCCGGCGCAACTCCACCGGCGAACGCACCCGGATCATCGCCATGGACCGTGCCTTCCACGGCCGGACCATGGGCGCCCTGGCGCTGACAGCCAAGGCGGCCTACCGTGAGCCGTTCGGACCGCTGCCGGGCGGCGTCGAGCACATCCCGTACGGCGACGTCGATGCGCTGCGCGCTGCGGTGGATGAGACCGTGGCTGCCGTGTTCATTGAACCCCTGCAGGGCGAAGCCGGCGTGCAGGTGCCGCCGGCCGGTTACCTGGAAGCCGCACGGCAGATCACCCGCGACGCCGGTGCACTGCTGGTGTTCGACGAAGTCCAGACCGGAATCGGCCGCACCGGGCGCTGGTTCGCCTCCGAAGGCGTGCTGCCGGATGCCATGACCGTGGCCAAGGGACTGGGCAGCGGCTTCCCCATCGGCGGGCTGATTACCTTCGGCCCGGAGGTCTCCGCACTGCTCACGCCCGGCCAGCACGGAACCACCTTCGGCGGAAACCCGGTGGCAACCGCTGCCGCCCTGGCCACGCTGTCCGCGATCGAAACCGATGGCATCCTCGCCAGCGTGCAGGCCACCGGCGCCTTCCTGCGTGAGGGCCTGGGCGCCGTCGACGGCGTCACCGAAGTCCGCGGCGAAGGGCTGCTGATTGGGATCGACCTGGGTCCGGACCTCCAAGGCGCAGCCCCGGCCGCCGTTCAGGCAGCCCTGGACGCCGGTTTCATCATCAACGCCACCGGCCCGGCCACCCTGCGCCTGGCACCGCCGCTCATCCTCACCACCGGCCAGGCCGCAACCTTCCTGGCCAAACTCCCCGCCATCCTGCAGGCCGCCGCGGCCGCGACGTTTGGACAGTCATGACCCGCCACTTCCTCGTTGACACTGACCTGACCCAGGCCGAGCAGGCCGAAGTCCTGGACCTCGCGGACGCGCTGAAGAAGGACCGCTGGAAATACCAGCCCTACGCCGGAGAAGGGGCAGGCCGGCAGACCGTCGCCGTCATCTTTGACAAGACCTCCACGCGCACCCGGATCTCCTTCGCCGCCGGCATCTCGGACCTGGGCGGCGTCCCGCTGATCATCGGTGCGGGGGAGTCCCAGCTGGGCCACAAGGAATCCATCTCGGACACCGCCAAGGTCATGGAACGCATGGTCTCCACCATCGTCTGGCGGACCTACGCCCAGTCCGGACTGGAAGAAATGGCCGCGAACTCCAGTGTTCCGGTCATCAACGCGCTCTCCGACGACTACCACCCCTGCCAGCTCCTGGCAGACCTGATGACCATCCGCGAGCACAAAGGCACCCTGGCCGGCCTCACCCTCACCTACCTGGGGGACTGCGCCAACAACATGGCCAACTCCTACCTGCTGGCCGGCGTCACCGCCGGGATGCACGTCCGCGTCGCCGGGCCGGTGGGCTACCTGCCGGATCCCAAGGTGGTTGACGCCGCAGCCGCCCGCGCCGAGGAAACCGGCGGATCCGTCACCATCACCACCGACGCCGCCGAGGCCCTGGCCGGAGCCGACGTCGTCGCCACCGACACCTGGGTCTCCATGGGCCAGGAGGCCGAAAAGGCCGCCCGGCAGGAACTGTTCCGCGACTACGCCGTGGACAGCGCCGCCATGGCGCAGGCTGCGGAAGACGCCGTCGTGCTTCACTGCCTGCCCGCCTACCGGGGCTACGAGATTTCCGCCGACGTGATCGACGGCCCGCAGTCCGTGGTCTGGGACGAAGCCGAAAACCGGCTGCACGCGCAGAAAGCCCTGATGGTCTGGCTGATGGCGAGGTCCGGCCTCACCGGGATCCCGGAGGAAGCGGCATGACCATGCCCACCACCAAGACCGCCCGGCAGGCACGCATCCGTGCGCTGCTCACCGGGCGGTCGGTGCGGTCGCAGGCAGAGCTTGCCGCTCTGCTGGCGGACGACGGCGTGCAGGTCAACCAGGCCACGCTCTCCCGCGACCTGGTGGAACTCGGCGCCGTGCGCATGCGCGGCAAGGATGGCGTGCTGGTGTACGCGGTTCCCGCCGAGGGCGGGGAACGCACCCCCCAATCCGGGATCAGCCAGGAAGTGCTCGACGCGCGGCTGGCCCGGCTCTGCGGCGAACTGCTGGTTACCGCGGAGGCATCCGGGAACATCGTGGTGCTGCGCACCCCGCCCGGTGCCGCGAATTTCCTGGCGCTGGCGATCGACCACTCGATCATGCCGTCCATCCTGGGCACCCTCGCCGGGGACGACACCGTCCTGCTGGTGACCCGGGAGCCCGACGGCGGTGCGGAGCTGGCCGCGCGTTTCCTGTCCATTGCGGACGAGGCAACGGCCAGCGGGCAGGCACCTGACAATCGCATACTGTAGAAGCTGGTCCCGGGCAGGAAAGACCCGCAGCTTCCCCCTGTTTCCACAACCAACCCGCAGCCTGAGCGCTGCACCAACTGCAAGAGGAGCACATTCGTGAGCGAACGTATTGTTCTGGCCTACTCAGGTGGCCTGGATACGTCAGTAGCCATCGGCTGGATCGCCGAGGCCACCGGCGCCGAAGTCATCGCCGTGGCGGTCGACGTCGGACAGGGCGGGGAGTCGCTTGAGACCATCCGCCAGCGTGCCCTCGACTGCGGCGCCGTCGAAGCCTACGTGGCTGACGCCCGCGACGAATTCGCCGCCGAGTACTGCATGCCGGCGCTGCAGGCCAACGCCCTGTACATGGATTCCTACCCGCTGGTCTCCGCGCTTTCCCGCCCGGTCATCGTCAAGCACCTGGTAGCCGCTGCCCGCCAGTTCGGCGCCACCACCGTCTCGCACGGCTGCACCGGCAAGGGCAACGACCAGGTCCGCTTCGAGGTCGGCATCCAGACCCTGGGCCCGGACCTGAAGTGCATCGCCCCGGTCCGTGACCTGGCCCTGACCCGCGACAAGGCCATTGCCTTCGCCGAGGAGAAGAACCTGCCGATCGTCACCACCAAGAAGAACCCGTTCTCCATCGACGCCAACGTCTGGGGACGCGCCGTGGAAACCGGCTTCCTGGAAGACATCTGGAACGGCCCCACCCCGGACGTGTACGAATACACTTCCGACCCCGCCTCCGGCATCGCCGCTGACGAAGTGGTCATCACCTTCAAGGAAGGCGTTCCGGTAGCCATCGACGGCAAGCCCGTCACCCCGCTGCAGGCCATCGAGGAGATGAACCGCCGCGCCGGCGCCCAGGGCATCGGCCGGATCGACATCGTCGAAGACCGCCTGGTGGGCATCAAGAGCCGCGAGATCTACGAAGCCCCCGGCGCCATGGCCCTGATGGCCGCGCACCGCGAGCTCGAGAACGTCACGGTGGAGCGCGAGCAGGCCCGCTTCAAGAAGACGGTCGGCCAGCGCTGGACCGAACTGGTCTACGACGGCCAGTGGTTCTCCCCGCTGAAGAACTCCCTGGATGCCTTCATCGGTGATACCCAGAAGTACGTTTCCGGCGACATCCGCATGGACCTGCACGCCGGGCGCGCCACCGTCACCGGACGCCGCTCCGAGTCCTCGCTGTACGACTTCAACCTCGCCACCTACGACACCGGCGACACCTTCGACCAGTCGATGGCCCGCGGGTTCATCGAACTGTTCGGTATGTCCTCCAAGGTGGCTTCCGGCCGCGACCAGCGTTTGGCAGAAGGTAAGTAAGAAATGAGTAACGGCAAGCCGTCAATCGAATCCCAGCCTGGAGCCGGCGGCTCCACGGTCCAGGGTGCACTGTGGGGCGGCCGCTTCGCCGGCGGTCCGGCCGACGCACTGGCAGCCCTGAGCAAGTCCACCCACTTCGACTGGCGGCTTGCCGGCTACGACATCGCCGGCTCCCGGGCGCACGCCCGGGTGCTGCACAAAGCCGGCCTGCTCTCCGATGAAGAGCTGGCCGGCATGCTGGAGGCACTGGACGCGCTCGACGCCGATGTGCGCTCCGGCGCCTACCTCCCGGCCGAGTCCGATGAGGATGTGCACGGCTCCCTGGAACGCGGGCTGATCGAGCTTGCCGCCCAGCTGCGGTCCGGCGCGCTCGATCAGCCCGCGTTCCAGGGAGCCGTGCA
>JBELYP010000141.1:0-5871 GCA_040273995.1 Arthrobacter sp. | reverse complement strand
CACCTTTGGACTCTGGACCGTGGGGTGGACGGGCAATGACCCCTTCGGCACCGCGACGCGCGCCGACCTGGACCCCGTGGAAGCGGTTCACAAGCTGGCCGACCTGGGTGCCTACGGTGTCACGTTCCACGACGACGACCTGGTGCCCTTCGGCTCCTCCTCCCAGGAACGGGACCTGATCCTCAAGCGCTTCCGCGCCGCGCTGGCCGAGACCGGGCTCCAAGTGCCCATGATTACCACCAACCTGTTCAGCCACCCGGTCTTCAAGGACGGCGGCTTCTCCTCCAATGACCGCTCCGTGCGCCGCTTCGCCCTGCGCAAGGTGCTGCGCAACCTGGATCTGGCCGCTGAGCTGGGCGCGAAGACCTTCGTGATGTGGGGCGGACGCGAAGGCGCTGAGTATGACGGCTCCAAGGACCTCTCCGCTGCGCTGGACCGGATGCGTGAAGGCGTGGACACCGCCGCGGGCTACATCAAGGACCAGGGCTATGACCTGCGGATCGCCCTGGAACCCAAGCCCAACGAACCGCGCGGGGACATCCTGCTGCCCACCGTTGGCCATGCCCTGGCCTTCATCGCCCAGCTGGAGCACCAGGACATTGTGGGCCTGAATCCGGAAACCGGGCACGAGCAGATGGCCGGATTGAACTACACGCACGGAATCGCCCAGGCGCTGTGGGCCGGCAAGCTCTTCCACATTGACCTCAACGGGCAGAAGTCCATCAAGTATGACCAAGACCTGGTCTTTGGCCACGGAGACCTGACCAGTGCCTTCTTCACAGTGGACCTGCTGGAGAACGGCTTCCCCAACGGCGGCCCGGTCTATGACGGTCCGCGCCACTTCGATTACAAGCCCTCCCGGACCGACGGCTACGACGGCGTGTGGGAATCCGCTGCGGCGAACATGTCCATGTACCTGCTGCTCAAGGAACGCGCGCAGTCCTTCCGGGCGGACCCGGAGGTCCAGGAGGCGCTCGCTGCATCCGGCGTGGGTGAACTGGCCGAGCCGACGCTGGCAGCGGGGGAGAGCACCGCTGACCTGCTCGCTGACACCGCATCGTTCGAAGAGTTCGACGCCGATGCCGCCGCCCAGCGCTCCTTCGGCTTCGTCCGGCTGAACCAGCTTGCGCTGGAGCACCTGCTCGGCGCCCGGTAGGGGCAGTCCGCCCGGCAGTTTGCTAGCATTCCTGGTTCCGGGCGCTGACGCCCGCTCCGCCTGCTGAAAGGTCCGTTATGCCGCTTGTCGCAGGAGTGGACAGCTCCACGCAGTCCTGCAAGGTCGTTATCCGCGACGCCGAAACCGGGGCCCTGCAGCGGCAGGGAACAGCCCGGCATGCGCCCGGAACCGAGGTGGACCCGGAAACCTGGTGGCGCGCGCTGCTCGAAGCGGCCGCGGCCGCCGGCGGACTGGAGGACGTCGCAGCCGTGGCCGTTTCCGGCCAGCAGCACGGCATGGTCTGCCTGGATGCCGACGGTGCCGTAGTCCGGGATGCCCTGCTCTGGAATGACACGCGTTCGGCCGGTGCGGCCCGGGATCTGATTGCGGATGCCGGGCCCGACGGCGCGGCCTACTGGGCGGAAACCACCGGTACCGTGCCGGTTGCCTCCATTACGGCGGCGAAGCTGAAGTGGCTGGCGGACAACGAGCCGGAGAACGCGGCACGGACGGCTGCGGTGTGCCTGCCGCATGATTGGCTCTCCTGGCGCCTGGCTGGCCACGGGCCGGGCAGCGGCGGACTGGCTGCCCTGCGCACGGACCGCTCCGATGCTTCCGGCACCGGCTACTGGTCCCCTGCCACCGGACAGTACCTGCCCGAAGTCCTGGAAGGGGCCCTTGGGCACGTGCCCGCGCTTCCTGTGGTCCTTGGTCCGCTCGAAGCGGGTCTGCAGACTCCTTACGGGGCCCTGATCGGCCCCGGAACGGGCGACAACGCCGGTGCCGCGCTCGGCGTCGGCGCGACTGTGGGCGATGTTGTGGTGTCCGTGGGAACCTCCGGCACCGTCTTCGCCGTGACCGAGGACCCCACCGCTGACATCACCGGCCACGTGGCCGGGTTTGCGGATGCCACCGGCAACTTCCTTCCGCTGGCCGCAACGCTGAACGCCTCCCGGGTGCTGGACGCCACGGCCGGGGTGCTCGGCGTCGATCTTCCGGCCCTGACTGAACTGGCCCTTGCTGCTGAGCCCGGCGCGGGAGGGCTGTCCCTGGTTCCCTACTTCGAGGGCGAACGCACGCCCAACCTCCCGGAGGCCAATGCCAGCCTGCACGGCATGACGCTGGCCAACTACACCCCCGCCAACCTGGCCCGCGCCGCCTTCGAAGGAGTGGCGTGCTCGCTGGCAGACGCCTTCCGCGCAGTCACCGGGCTGGGGATCGAAGCGCGGCGGGTCATCCTGGTGGGCGGCGGTGCCCGTTCTGCAGCCATGCAGCAGACGCTGTCCTCCGTGCTGGGAATGCCGGTGGACGTGCCGGAGCCCGGGGAATACGTGGCCGACGGCGCTGCCCGCCAGGCGGCTGCAGTGCTTACCGGTGCCTGGCCGGAGTGGAAAACCCAGGACTCGCTGACGGTCTCCGCGCCGCCTGCGCCGGAGGTGCTCGAACGCTACCGGGCCGCCGCTCAGCGCGCGTACTGAGCGGCAAATGGACGCCGCCATCCGCCGGGAAACCCCCGCAGATTACTCCGAAGTGGAGAACCTGACCCGCGAAGCGTTCTGGAACGTGTACCGGCCGGGGGCTGTTGAACACTTCCTGCTGCACCGTTACCGCGCCCTGCCGGACTTCGTTCCGGAGCTCAGCCAGGTCCTGGAGCTGGACGGCAGGATCATCGCCCACATTATGTACAGCCGCGCCGAGCTTCGGCGGGAGAGCGGGAGCGTGCTGCCGGTTCTGGTCTTCGGGCCGGTCTCCGTGCTGCCGGGACACCAGAAGCGCGGCTACGGAGCGGCACTAATCCGGCACACCCTGGCCGAAGCAGCCGAAAGCGGCTTCGGCGCCGTCGTCATTACCGGCAGCCCGGACTACTACCGCAGGTTTGGCTTCGCGGAGGCAAAGACGCTGGGGGTGTACTACGACGGCGTTCCCCGGGACGAACCCACCCCCTACCTGCTGGCGCTGGAACTGCAGGACGGCTACCTGGCCGGCGGTCCCTGGATCTACCGGGACCCTCCCGGCTACGACGTCCGCGATGAAGACGTAAACGCGTTCGACGCCCGGTTCCCGCCAAAGCAGAAGCTGAAGCTGCCGGGCCAGCTGTGGTAGCAGACGGCTGCGCCTCCGTGGTTGACCACTCAGAAACGGGTATGTGAAGGTTGCTTACTATCTGCTCACCGATGAGGAGGACCAGTGGAAGCAATGGTTTACCGGGGCCCGTACAAAGTGCGGGTCGAAGAAAGGGACATGCCGCGCATTGAGCACCCCAATGACGCCATCATTCGGGTGACGCTCGCTGCGATCTGCGGTTCCGACCTGCATCTTTACCATGGTCTGATGCCGGACACCCGGGTCGGAACCACCTTCGGGCACGAGTTCATCGGCGTCGTTGAGGAGGTTGGTTCCTCCGTCCGGAACCTCAAGCCGGGGGACCGCGTGATGGTCCCGGCCAACATTTACTGCGGCTCCTGCTGGTTCTGCGTCCGTGGACTGTACTCCAACTGCCACAACGTGAATCCCAATGCCACCGCCGTCGGTGCGCTGTACGGCTACTCCCACACCACAGGCGGTTACGACGGCGGCCAGGCCGAGTACGTGCGGGTGCCCTTCGCCGACGTCGGCCCGTCCCTGATCCCGGACTGGATGTCCGAGGAAGACGCGCTGATGTGCACCGACGCGCTGGCCACCGGCTACTTCGGTGCGCAGCTGGGAGACATTAAGGAACGAGACACCGTGGTGGTGTTTGGTGCCGGGCCTGTAGGGCTGTATGCCGCAAAATCCGCGTGGCTGATGGGAGCCGGCCGGGTGCTGGTGATTGACCACCTGGACTATCGGCTTGATAAGGCACGGGAGTTTGCCCACGCCGAAACCTACAACTTCGCTGAATACGACGACATCGTGGTGCAGATGAAAAAAGACACCGGCTACCTTGGCGCGGATGTGGCAATCGATGCCGTGGGCGCCGAAGCAGACGGCAACTTCCTGCAGCACGTCACCGGTACCAAGCTCAAGCTGCAGGGTGGATCCGCAGTCGCCCTGAACTGGGCCATCGACTCCGTCCGCAAGGGCGGAACCGTCTCCGTCATGGGTGCCTATGGACCCATCTTCAACGCCGTGAAGTTCGGCGACGCGCTGAACAAGGGCCTGACCCTGAACATGAACCAGTGCCCCATGAAACGCCAGTGGCCGCGCCTGTTCGAGCACATCCGCAACGGCTACCTCACGCCCAGTGACATCATCACCCACCGCATTCCGCTGGAACACATCGCCGAGGGTTACCACATCTTCTCCTCGAAACTCGATGGCTGCATCAAGCCCGTTATTGTGCCCAGCGCATCCTGAACCGCAAAGGAGAACAGCCATGGCCTACACCGCCCGGAACCCTGTTCCTGTCCCCACCGCCGAAGAACTGCGGGCACGTATCCCCGGCTGGGGAGCGGACCTGAACCCGCTGGACCGTCCCTCGGTTCCCAAACTGCAGTTCGATCCCGGGCGCACCGGCGCGCACTGGGACTTTCCGGACCAGCAGGAGGAAACCTATCCGCGGGAACGGTCGATCGAGCATGAACGGCTCACTCCGGTCTTCGGCACCTCAGTCCCGCTCAAAGGAGTGTCCGGGGCGATGCGGCGACTGGCTTACCGCCGCTACAGCGAGGCCCGTGCCGCGCACTGGCTGATCCTTCTTGCTGCGGACCGGGTGGACGCGTTCGGCGCCCACGTGACCTCCCTGGCAACCCTGCACCCGGATAACCCCATCACTGAGACGGGAGTCCTGAGTGAATTCCGGCGCGGCGGGTTCTCCTCCCGGGCAGGCCGGCGCCGCGCCGACGTGAACCATGCCTGGCTCGACCCCATCGTCGTCGGCGGCCCCTGGATCCTAGCCGGGGGAGCGGTGTTCGCCGGAGTGCGGGCGCTGAAGAGACTGCGGCGCTGAGTTCATTTTCAGGAATCCTTGACGTACTTCAAGAGTTACGTAATTCTTGAGACATGAGTTCGCAGGAAGACCGGCTGCAGGCACTCGAGCAAAGGGTTGCTGCCCTGGAAGAACGGCTTACGGCCGCACCCCCGCAAGAGCGCTCGGAAACTGACGATGTTTTCTGGGTGCTGAACGGCATCCGGGACCGTCATCCGGATCCGGGCGCCGTCCTGTTCGCAGGTACCGCCAGCACGCCGGCCGGGGAACGGTACGAGTACCAGTACGGCCTGGAAACGGAACACCTGCTCGACGTCGACTGGGCGCCCTTCGCCGAGTCCCTCGCTGCCCTGGGGAATCCGGTGCGGCTCTCAATCCTGCGCGCAGTCTTGGGCGGAACCGAGACGGTCGCGGCCCTGGCGGAGGAACTGGGTGCCGGCACAGCAGGGCAGATCTACCACCACGTGAACCAGCTGAGCGCCCAGGGTTGGCTGGCCGCCCATGCCCGCTCCCGGTACCGCGTTCCGGCGGCCCGTGTCATCCCGCTGCTGGCCATCCTTACTGCTGCCGCAGGAGGCAACTGAGATGCCCGAAACCACCACCCGCACCAGAAAGCTGACACCGCGGATCCTCGCCGGCGGTGCCGCAGCCGCCGTCGTCCTGGTCTTTGGCCTCGCCGCCGCGCCGTGGCCCCCGAAACTCTCCACGGGTGTCACCGGTGATGCCGCGCTGGCCGAACGGGTGCGCCCGCCCCTCACCGCGCCGGCGGATCAGATCAGCGTCGCCTACGTCAACGGGGATAACGTCC
>JBELYP010000140.1:0-5947 GCA_040273995.1 Arthrobacter sp. | reverse complement strand
CTGGATGACAATCTTCGGACCCCGGAAGTTTTCGATAACTTCTGCCGTAACCGTAACCTTGGCCAGGTCCTCAGCGGCAGAGGTGACCTTGTCGCCATCAACCAAAAGCAGGGCAGGCAGCTCAAAGGTGCTACCGGCTCCACCGGGGACGCGGTCCAGGGTTACGAGGTCTCCGACGGAAACCTTTTCTTGGCGGCCGCCAGCGCGGACAATCGCGTACACCACTTGGGAACTCACTTCTCTCGACGTTTAATACTTGGATGCGCACTTCTCCGGACTAGAAATTGTGTCCGGCTGCGCCATGCAGTCACGCCCTGTACCGAATAACGGCTTCGAAGGCGTTCGCACCGAAGTTCAAGGCTACGCTAAGGGACCCATATGCCGCAAATGCACGGCAGGCCCGGCGTGCCACCCTCCGGCTGTACTGGGGACGTCACTGCGCTGACTTACATTCTATAGCACTCCCGGACTGCCCCCAACCGCCGCTGCCGTGCGCTTTCTGCCGCCCCGCAAGGGGGGACGGCGGGGCGGACCGGGTGCCTTGCATTAAGCAGTTCAGCTCCCGGCCCGGGCGGGCGGGAGCTGAACTGCCTAAAGGGACACGAACGGAACGGCTAGAGCTCTGAAGCCGGAACGCCGACGCCGAGGATCACCGGCGCGGCGGCCTCGGCACGCGGCGCGGCCGGGGCTGCTGACACCGCCGTAGTGCTGCTGCCCTGCGACGCGGACCCTTCCCCGGATTCAGCCTTGATGATCTGGGCGTCAGCCGAGCCCTGCGGGCTGCGGGCGGCACGGCGCCGGCGCGGCTGCCGGGCCGGTTCCGCCACTGCGTCTTCCTTGCCCTGCCCGCTGCCGGCCGGGGCCGGGTTGGTGCCGGCGGACTGCCCGCTGCTTCCGGACTGCCCGTTGCTTCCGGAGCGGCCGCGGCCGTTCCCGGATGCGGCTTCGGCCTTACCCTGCCGGGACGCAGCACCCCCGGAGTCGGATGCTCCGGATTCGCGGGTGACGGGTGAAACCTCGTTGAACGCCTCAGTGAGGCTCTCAAGGGTCAGCTGCACGTCCTGGCGGACCGGACGGCGCCGTTCACGGCGCGGAACCACTACGGTCTCGCCCTGGATCCGCAGGACGGCCCCGGCCTCGGCCGGAATGTCCTCGTCCTGCGGTTCGCGGATCAGCGGCTTTTCCGCGGCGGCCTTGCCGCCGTCGTTAGCCGAAGGCTTGCCGGAAACCGGCTCGGCATTCTGCGCGGAAGCCGTGTCCGGGGCACCGTGCTCCGCGGCAGTGTCGGCGTCGTGCGCTGCTGCCGTGGCGGCCGCAATGCTGGCCAGTGCCGCGCGGGCCGCTTCAGCCCTCGCAGCGCGCTCGGCGTCGTCCGCCTGGGGCTCTTCCACCTTGGGCTGTTCCACAGGCGCTGCGGACGGCTGGTTCTGTGCCTGGTTCGGGTTCTGGTTCTGACCCCCGCGGCCGCGGCGCTTACGCTCACCGCGGGAAGCCTTCTCCTGCTTCAGGTGCTGGGAGTGGTTGTCCTCAGAGACGGCATGCCCCGCGTGGCTGGTGCTGCGGCGGTGCTCCACGGGAATGTCGTGGGTGATGACGCCGCGGCCGGCACAGTGCTGGCACTCTTCGCCGAACACTTCCAGCAGGCCGGTGCCCATGCGCTTGCGGGTCATCTGGACCAGGCCCAGCGAGGTGACCTCTGCGACCTGGTGCTTGGTGCGGTCCCGGCCAAGGCACTCAACCAGGCGGCGCAGCACCAGATCCCGGTTGGCTTCAAGCACCATGTCGATGAAGTCGATGACGATGATGCCGCCGATGTCCCGCAGGCGCAGCTGGCGGACCACTTCCTCCGCCGCTTCCAGGTTGTTCTTGGTGACGGTCTCTTCGAGGTTGCCGCCGCTGCCGGTGAACTTGCCGGTGTTGACGTCCACCACGGTCATGGCTTCAGTGCGGTCGATAACCAGCGAACCGCCCGAGGGCAGGAAGACCTTGCGGTCCAGCGCCTTGGCGATCTGCTCGTCGATGCGGCTGGCCGCAAAGATGTCCTCGTCCTTGGTCCACTTCTCAAGCCGGCCAACCAGGTCCGGAGCCACGTAGGTTACGTACGCCTCGATGGTGTCCCAGGCTTCGTCGCCGGACACGATGAGCTTGGAGAAGTCCTCGTTGAAGACGTCGCGGACCACCTTGATGGTCAGGTCCGGCTCTCCGTAGAGCAGTTCCGGCGGGAGGGTCTTAGTGGACTTGGCCTCGATGTTCTCCCACTGGGCACGCAGGCGGTTGATGTCATTCATCAGCTCTTCCTCTGACGCGCCCTCAGCCGCGGTGCGCACAATAACGCCTGCGTTCTGCGGAAGGTGGTCCTTGAGGATCTTCTTGAGCCGGTTGCGTTCCACATCCGGGAGCTTGCGCGAAATGCCGGTCATGGAGCCACCCGGAACGTACACCAGGTAACGGCCCGGGAGGGAAATCTGGCTGGTCAGGCGGGCACCCTTGTGGCCCACGGGGTCCTTGGTGACCTGTACCAGGACGGAATCCCCGGACTTCAGCGCCAGTTCAATGCGGCGCGGCTGGCCGTCGAGGCCTGCTGCATCCCAGTTGACTTCACCGGCGTAAAGCACGGCGTTGCGTCCGCGTCCAATATCGACGAAGGCTGCCTCCATGCTGGGCAGCACGTTCTGGACCTTGCCCACGTAGACGTTGCCGATCAGTGAGTCCTGCTGGGTGTTGGAAACGAAGTGCTCCGCCAGGACACCGTCCTCGAGCACGCCAATCTGGATCCTGTCATCACGCTGGCGGACGATCATCTGCCGGTCGACCGATTCGCGGCGGGCCAGGAACTCCGCTTCGGTGATGACGTGGCGGCGCCGGCCGGACTCGCGGGACTCGCGGCGGCGCTGCTTCTTGGCTTCCAGGCGGGTGGAACCCTTGACCGAGGTGACGCGGTCGCTGGCCGGGGCATCCGCGTGGGCGCGCGGGGCACGGACGCGGGTCACCGTGTTGGGCGGATCGTCATCGGATCCGCCGGTCAGTTCAAGGTCGGCGTCCCCGCGGCGGCGGCGGCGACGGCGGCGGGAGGTGACGCCCTCGGCGTTCTCCTCGCCGGCGTCGGCGGACTCAGTACCCTCAGCCTCCGGGGCATTCTCGCCCTCGCTGCGCGAACGGCCACGGCTGCGCCGGCGGCTGCGGCGGGAGCGGTTGGCGTCGCGGCCTTCGTCCTCGTCATCTTCATCGGTATCGGCGGCCGCTGCAGCAGCAGCAAGCGCCTGGACAGCCGTGAGATCCGGAGCGTGGAACAGGACCGACGTGGGAGATTCCGGAATGGCAAACGGGTCAAGGACCGAGGACTGGGCCGGTGCGGCCTGAGCCGCCGGCTCTTCGGATGCCGTTTCCCCGGACACGCCTGCGGGAGCAGCTGCAGCGGATTTCTGCTCGGCGGCGGGAGCGGACGCTTCGGCGTTTCCGGTCTCTGATCCGGCGACCGTGGACCGTGCGGCCGTGGACCCTGCGGTCGTTGAGTCCGCGGTGTCGGATTCCGCGGCGTCGGCGGCCGGGGTGCCCGTGCCGCGGTCCGCGGCCGGGGTGTCCGCATCAGAGGCAGCCGCGGAACCCGCCTTGGCCGAAGCGCGGCGGCGGGTACGGGTCTTTGCCGGTGCGGGTTCGGCGGCTTCATTGCTGCCGGGAGCTTCGGCCGGGGCTGCTGCACCCTGGGGAGCCGCCTCACCGTTGCCTGCCGCACCGCTATCTGCAGCATCCGTGTTTACGGCATCCGCTGCGGCTGCCGGGGCCGATTTGGCAAGAGTCTTCTTCGCGGGTGCGCGGCGCCGACGGACAGTCTTGGCCGGTGTCTCAGAGGCGGGCTCGGTTTCAGCTGCTTCAGCGGCCACCGGGGCTGCTTCTGCCGGGGCTTCTGCGGCAGCTGCTTCGGGGGAGGGCTCGGGGCTGGCCTCGACGGCCGTCTTCCGGCGGGGCGCGCGCGTGCGCTTGGGCTTCGCTGCAGGCTCTGCTGCTGATACTGCTTCGGCGGATTCGGATTCGGCCGGGGTCTCCAGCAGAGCCGGTTCCCGCGCTTCGTCCGCGCCTGCAGCGGTCTCGTCTGCTGCAGCCTTCCGGCGGGTGCGCGGCGCGCGTTTTGCCGGCGCCTTGGCGGCGGGTGCCGCTTCGGTTTCAGTCAGCGGCGCCTCGGCGGGTGCTGTCCCTTCGGCGGGATCGGCTGCTTCTTCTGTTGTGCGGTCAGTATTCATATACAGCTATGCTCCGGCCCCCGCGGCACTGGCCACATTCCAATGCCCGGAGGGCAATGTATCGGCTGTGCGGGGGCATCGCAGCCAGCGCCAGCCGGAAGTCGTCTAAATGTCTTCCGAGGTCGCACCATCGTGAGGGCGCGGCATCACTCGCAAGACCAGCGGCGCTTTTCCTGCTACCTGCTCGGAACGGCTAGGCGTTTGGGCTGTGGTAGGGCTGTTCGGCGGATTCCCCTGCCCCATCCGGATTGATGGGCTTTCCTTCTTGGGAAGCATCGCCAACAGCACCGGAAGCCTGTCGCTGGACCGATGACGGAATGTGGATCCGACACCAGCCACAGCCATTATCTCACACGGAGGTCAAATAGGCTCTAGCAACCACATAGAATCGGACCACCGATACCCGGCAAAAGGAGCAGCGCGTGTCTGTCAGTTCCACCAGCACCACCACCGGCGCGGACCAAGGGGCCAGCGAAACCGGGATAGCCCGGTCCGTTCAGCAGAAGCCGTTCGCGTGGCTGGTTCTCATCACGTCGGTCATTGGCTGGCTGGCTTCGGGGATCCTGGTCATTGAGCGCCTGCGGGTATATGCGGACTCCTCCTATATTACGAGCTGCGATATCAGCCCCTGGGTGTCCTGCGGAACCGTATTCCAGACCCCACAGGCCGCCCTCTTCGGTTTCCCGAACCCTCTCATCGGCATCGTGGCGTTCGCCGTGACGATCACCGTGGCCATGTCCATGCTGGCCGGAGCCCGCTTCAGCCGCTGGTACTGGGCGGCAGTACAGGCCGGAGTCACGCTGGGCATGGTCTTTGTGGTCTGGCTCTGGAGCCAGGCACTGTTCGACATCTACGTACTGTGCATCTACTGCATCGTTGTGTGGACTGCCATGATTCCGCTGTTCGTCTTCACGACCGTCCGCAACCTGGCACACGGGGTGATCCCGACCCCCGCAGGCCTGGTCCGGTTCGTCTCTGAGTGGGCCTGGGCCATCACAGCCCTGCTCTGGGTCGCGACGGCGGCGTCGATCTTCTTCCGGTTCATGAATTCCTTCCTCGGCAGCTAGCCGGGCCGGGCCGGCCGCTGCCCCGGCCCCTCCCCTACCCGAGAGGCAGGGCCCATCCCAGGACTGCCGGCTCACGCTGGCCCTCCCACCTGCCAACCAGCGACGGCGGCGGTGCAGCGCGTCCGCCAAGGTCCAGCACCCGCACCAGGGACAGTTCCCAGCCGTTCCGGTGCATCTGCGTGACCGTCCATCCGGCCGGCTCCCGGCCGGGAGCTTCCACGAGCTCTTCGCCGTCGGGCATGCCGCTGGTCTCCAGTTCCATCGACTGCGGCAGTTCGCGGCGCGTCCCGTTTTCCTCGGCATAAAGCGGCGCCTGTCCCACGCCGTCGACCACCGCTGCCGCGAAGGCATTCACGTATACCGGGTCCCCGCAGCCGTCATAGACCCAGCGCCTGCCCAGCACCGAATGTTCCATGGTGCCGATCAGGTATTCATCCCCGGCCTCCAGCGGTTCGGGACGGTACGTCAGGGGAACCTGCAGCGTGTTTTCCCTGCAGCGCACAATGTGCGTCTCCATGCCCACCTGGCCCTGCGGATCATCGAAGCGGTAAGCGGCCAGGGGCTCTGCCTGGACCTCCTTGGCGCCGGTGTCCGGGAACCACGCAGCCGTGGGAAGCCAGCGGGAGATCAGTTCCATCTTGG
>JBELYP010000139.1:0-6028 GCA_040273995.1 Arthrobacter sp. | reverse complement strand
ACGGCATGGACCTTGATAACCAGTCCCAGCGAGACGTGCTGGTGCATCTGGTGCTGGCGGCGCGGCAGCGGCGGGTCGTAGGAGACCCGCGAGTACAGGTTCGGCGGCACGGCCATGATGGCGTAGCGCGCGTGGACTGTAACGCCGTCGGCCTCTGCAGTGACGGAGGGACCTTCCTCGTTCCAGCGCAGGGTGCGGACCGGGGCACCGAGAACGACGTCGTCACCCAGTTCTGCGGCCATGCGCTGGGAGACCTGCTGCATGCCGCCGGCCACGCGGCGGTCCAGGATGAAGTTTTCATCAACCAGGTTGGAGAACGATCCGGCAGAGGATGCCATCAGCAGCGCCTGCAGGGTGGAGAAGGAGTGTGCGGGCTTGGTCAGCATGCCGCCGGCCACGAACAGGCCGATGTTGTTGCAGGCTTCCTCATCGGAGGACTGCTGGCGCAGCCAGGCGGAGAAGGAAATGGTATCCAGGCTGCGGGCATCCGGATGCGCCCAGGGTGCGGCCGGGTCAGTCTTGGCGGTGAGCTCGTCCAGGAGGGCGATCAGCCGTTCCATTTCCTGCGCCGTGGCCTCCGCCACCGGGAACATGTCCCCGGAGTACCGCACCGCACGGTGGTCCGCGCCGATGTACACGGATTCGCCCTCACGGTAGCGCGGGAAGGTTTCCAGTCCCAGCTCGTCAACCAGTTCGCTCAGGGCTTCCTGGTCCGGGGAGATCCACTGGCCGCCAATCTCGAGGAAGGCTCCGTCGATGGTGTCCGACCAGGTTCGCCCGCCCACGCGGTCCCGCGCTTCGAGCACGGCCACGCTCAGGCCGGCAGCTTTGAGTTTCCGCGCCGCCGTGAGGCCAGAGGGGCCTGCACCGATGATGACGACGTTCCGTTCCAGGGTTCGCACTTTAGTTCCTCTCTCCAGCGGCCGACCTCCGGCCGCTCAAACCGAACTCTAAATGAATAGCGTTCATTTTGTACCGACACTCTAGCCGACCCCCGGGGCTGCAGGGAGAGCGTGTGCGAATATTAATTTGCGGGCACCTGTGGGCCGTACAACTTAGGGGGAATCCGATGGCAGGAACACGTACGAGGCGCAGCGCGGGCCGCCCGCCTCAGCGCGTCCTGACGAGGCAGAACATCACCTCCGCCGCTCTCGACGTCATCACCGCACGCGGTTACGAGGGCTTCACCATGTCCTCCCTGGCAGCCAAACTGCAGGTGGCGCCGTCGGCCCTTTATAACCACGCCTCGTCCAAGGCGGAGGTGCTGCGCTGGATCCAGGACGATCTCATGGCAGAGGTGGATACCGCCTGCTTCGAAACCCTGGGCTGGGAAGAGGCCGTGCGGAGCTGGGCACGTTCCTACCGGGACGTGTTTGCGCGGCATACTCCGCTGATCGCCGTGATTGCCGTCCTGCAGGTTTCGGGCGCCCCCCGCACCCTGGCAATGTACGAAGCGGTGACCCAGGGTTTCCTGCGGGCCGGCTGGGACCAGCAGCGGATCATACCGGCGATCGTGGCGCTGGAGTCCTTCATCTTCGGTTCGGCGTTCGACGCCGTGGCTCCCGAGGACATTTTCGATACCGGATCACTTGCATCCGAAAGCCCGCTCTTTACCGCAGCTGTTGCGGCAGCCCCCGGCCGGGAAAGCGGCAAGGCCGCCGAGCAGGCCTTTGCGACCGGCCTGGATGCCCTGATGCGAGGCTTCGCGGCCGCCGCCGGCAAGTAACTGCCGGTTTGCAGTTCTGCTGCCGGTTACAACCGTGAGCAGAACTGCAAACCGGCAGCAAAAAGGGCGGCACCCGGGGATTGAACCGGATGCCGCCCTGCTTGCAGGTTAGGCCTGGGCGCGGATGGCCGCTTCCAGCACGTCAAGGCCGTCAGAGAGCAGCTCGTCGCTGATCACCAGCGGCGGGAGCAGGCGGATGACGTTGCCGTAGGTTCCGCAGGTGAGGATGATGACGCCTTCGGCCAGGCAGGCTGCAGCGATTTCCTTGGCGGCAGCGGCGTCGGGAGTCTTGGTTCCCGGCTTCACCAGTTCCAGGGCCAGCATGGCGCCGCGGCCGCGGACCTCGCCGATCACACCGGTTTCCTCGGCTACCTGCCGCAGTCGCGGAACGGTGATTTCCTCGATCCGGCGGGCACGGCCGGCCAGGTCCTGGCTTTCCATGGTGTCAATGGCTGCAAGCGCGGAGGCGCAGGCCACCGGGTTGCCGCCGTAGGTGCCGCCGAGGCCGCCGGGGTGGACGGCGTCGAGCAGGTCGGCGCGGCCGGTGACGGCGGAGAGCGGCATGCCGCCGGCAATGCCCTTGGCCATGGTCATGATGTCCGGAACAACGCCCTCGTGGTTCACTGCGAACCATTCACCGGTGCGGCAGAAACCGGACTGGACTTCATCCGCAATGAAAACAATCCCGTTGGCCTTGGCCCATTCGGCCAGGCGGGGCAGGAAACCCTCGGCCGGAACAATGAAGCCGCCTTCACCCTGAATCGGTTCGATCAGCAAGGCAGCAAGCTGATCTGCGCCGATCTGCTTTTCGATGGCCAGGATGGCGCGGTCGGCAGCTTCGGTGCCGGTCATCTCCGGGTTCTCTTCGCGGTACGGGTAGCTCATCGGCATCCGGTAGATCTCGGAGGCGAACGGGCCGAAACCGGTCTTGTACGGCATGGCCTTGGCGGTCAGGCCCATGGTGAGGTTGGTGCGGCCGTGGTAGGCGTGGTCGAACGCAACAACGGCCTGGCGGCCGGTGGCCGAACGGGCAATCTTGATGGCGTTCTCCACAGCTTCCGCGCCGGAGTTGAAGAGCACCGTACGCTTCTCATGCGTACCCGGGGTGAGCTCGGCGAGCTTTTCGGCGACGGCTACGTAGCCCTCGTACGGGGTGACCATAAAGCAGGTGTGGGTGAACCGGGCAACCTGCTCCTGGGCGGCTGCCACCACGGCCGGGTCGGAGGCGCCGACACTGGTCACGGCGATGCCGGAGCCCAGGTCAATGAAGGAGTTGCCGTCAACGTCAACGATGATGCCGCCGTCGGCGTCCTGGACGTACACCGGGACGCTCGAGGCAACACCCTTGGCAACAACCGCAGCGCGGCGTTCGTTCAGGGCAGCTGACTTCGGTCCGGGGAAGGAGCCGGTGATGTTCCGCTTCTGTTCCAGCCGGAAGGCCGGGGCGGTAGCTGGGGTGCTCATAGGTGTTGCCTCTTTCAACGGAGATCTCAGGTGCGAGAAGGAATGGATTCAATAGGCCGCAGTGATCCAAATTTACGCGCCGCCGGTGTGGTTAGGCACAGTCAGCCGCACAATGACACAGGCCGTCAGCGGTGCAGGCGTCCAAAGGAATCACCCTATAGTTGATCCGTGCCTATCTCGCTGACTGATCTGATCTCCGCCGCTGACCTGAACCTCGCGGTACGCGGCAGTGCGGCCATCGCCCCGGTGCCGGTGCAGTGGGTGGCAGTCACTGAACTTGAGGATCCTTCCCCTTTCCTCAGCGGGGGCGAAGTGGTGCTCACCACCGGCATGCGCCAGCGCACGGGCGCAGTGCAGCGCCGGTTCGTGGAAAGCGTGCACCGGGCCGGAGCGCTGGCCCTTGGCTTCGGCACCGGGCTCAGCCTGGACCGGGTGCCCGGGCCCCTGCTGGAGGAAGCCAACCGGCTGGGCCTGCCCGTTTTCGAGGTCCCCTACCGCACTCCGTTCATCGCCATTGGCAAACTGGTGGCCGATGCCCTTTCCGCTGACCACGTGGAGCAGCTGCATGAACTGCTTTCGGGCCATCAGGCACTGGCCAAGGCACTGCTCTCCGGGCGCGGACTCACCGGCCTGCTCAATGATCTGGCGGGGATTCTGGGAACGGAGGTGGCCCTGCACCAGTACGGCGCCCAGGTCTTTGCAACCGGGTCCGCTCCCGGCGCCGTGTGGCACCGCGTGCCCATCGCCACCGGCATGCGGGACCGCTGCACCCTCTCAGTTGCCGAACCGTTCGGGCACACAGACCTCCTTGCCTACGCCCAGAGCCTGATCAGCGTGGAACTGAACAACCAGGCGCGGCGCCGGGTCAGTGAGCGCGCCGTTAACGGCCAGCTGCTGGATGACATCGTTGCGGGAAAGCTCACCGGACAGGATGCCGTCCACCGGCTACGGACAGCAGGCGTTGACGCCGGGCGCCGGCAGCTGACGCTGCTGGTGGAAGTTCCCGCCCAGCATGCCCGGCAGCTGGCGTCGCTGCCGCTCCCGCCTTCCTTTCAGGATGCCGTCAGCGCCACCTGCGAGGACCGGCTGGCCGTCTGGATTCCCGACGGCGATCCGGCCGTGCTCGCCGCGGAGCTGGGCGGCTACCTGCAGGAGGCGGGAATGCCGGCGAAAGTCGGCGTCGGCGGTTCCTACACGGAACCAGCCGGGCTGCGCTGGGGCTACTACGAAGCCAAGGAAGGGCTGCTCCGCGGCGCCGCGGTGAATGAACCGGACCGGCTCAGCCTTGCCTCGCTGCTGATGGCCAGCCGGGACGTGCCCCTGGCGGACCTGGCGGCCGAAGCACTGGATCCGCTGCTCGCCTTCGACGAGGCGCACGACGCCGAACTGCTGTCCACGCTGGAGAAGTACATGGCCGTGAACGGCTCCGTGGCAAAGGTGGCCCAGGCCCTGGGCCTGCACCGGAACACGGTGCGCTACCGGCTCACGCAGATCGCGGATCTGTCCGGATACGACCCCGCCGTGACCGCGGACCGGGTGCATCTGTACCTGGCACTGAACGTGCGCAGGCTCACCGCCTAGCTGCCCGGCCGGCCGTCCCGCACCGGATGCCCGGCGCCGCGGTTTTGTGACGGTTTAGGCCGGACTTTACGCTGTAGGGATGGACTTGCCAGCTCAGCCCGCCAGGACCCTTCACTGGGCGGGCATTGACGACCCCGGACGCAGGGATTCCGCGGTCGTGTCCTTCCGCGAAAGCGAGCTGGCTGCCAGCGGTACCTCCACCTGCGATGAGTACTGCGCCACCTGGTCCCTGTCCACGTCGCCCGGCTGGGTAACCCGCCGCCTGGAGGTGAAGGTGACCGGAGACGGCTGGACCCGTTCCCTGGAACTCACCCGCTCCGTGGACGGACGCTGGGACTCCCATGTGACGGTTACGGGCACCGTGGACCTGCCCGCCCCGGGCATTGAGGATCCGCGCTCCCTGGACAACGCCCAGGACTGCGATCTTGGTCTGTGCCCCCTGACCAACACCATGCCTATCCTGCGGCTGGACCTGCTCAACAGCTCGGCGCCCCCGGATGAAACCAGGCTGACCATGGCCTGGGTGGAGATGCCCAGCCTGCGCGTTGTGGCCAGTGAACAGGTGTACTCGCAGGTGTCCCCGTACCGCGAGGAACGCGGCAGCGCGATTGTTCTCTACTCCTCCGATTCCCGCGGTTTCACGGCGGAACTAACCGTCGATTCCGACGGCGTTGTACTGGACTACCCGGGGCTCGCCCACCGCTCCGCCTCCGGCAGCACCCCGGCAGTCCGTGACCGTCAGGGGCTGTCCTCCCCCGCGGCTAGGATAGAAGTACGTCCGTCAGCAACGTTGGAGCCCCCGCAATGAGTGATATGTTCCTCGAAAAGTTCCGTGCCCTCGTCCCGAAGTACCTTGAGGACAACTGGCGGCCCGACGACGGGCTGAGCGCCGATGAGCTGGACGAGATGCTCGATGAGCACGACTTCCCCATCCCGCTGGTCCTGCGGGAGTTCTACCTTGCGCTGGGCGGCTGCGAGGACCTGATGGAGGCCTACCACTTCTTCTGGGATCCCGATGAGCTTGAGCTCGAGGACGGGTTCCTGCTGTTCCTGGAAGATGAAGACGAGAAGTTCACCTGGGGCTTCCGCGCCGACCAGCGGGACGTCCCGGACCCGATCGTCTGGCGGCGGAACAACGTGCGCGGCGAATGGCAGAGCGAAGAGGGAACATTCAGCGAATACGTCTTCGACATGTTCGAGTGGGTCTTCGAAGACGACGAAGACGACTAGAGATTAAAAACGTTGGCGGCTCCCCGG
>JBELYP010000138.1:0-6069 GCA_040273995.1 Arthrobacter sp. | reverse complement strand
GGCTTGTCGATCACCACAAAGTGCTCGTCGTCGCCGAGGATCTTCAGGTCTTCCACGGGTTCGACGACGACGAGCACTTTGTGGTGATCGACAAGCCCGTGGGTGTTGCGGCGCACCCGTCGCCGGGCTGGGTAGGGCCCACGGTGGTTGGCGCGCTGGCCGCCGCCGGCTACCGCATCTCCACCTCAGGGGCAGGGGAGCGGCAGGGTATTGTCCACCGGCTCGACGTCGGAACCTCCGGCGTGATGGTGGTCGCCAAGACTGAGCACGCCTACACCCTCCTGAAGCAGGCCTTCCGCGACCGCACGGTGGAGAAGGAGTACCACGCCCTTGTCCAGGGCCTGCCCGATCCGCTGGAGGGCACCATTGATGCCCCCATCGGCCGGCATCCCGGACATGACTGGCGCTTCGCCGTCGTTGACGAAGGCCGGGACTCGGTAACCCACTACAAGGTCCTGGAGGCCTTCGGCCGGGCGTCCCTCGTGGAAGTCCACCTGGAGACCGGCCGCACACACCAGATCCGCGTGCACTTCTCGGCCCTGCGCCACCCGTGTGCCGGGGACCTGACCTATGGTGCCGACCCGAGGCTGGCCGCTGAGCTGGGACTGACCCGGCAGTGGCTGCATGCCCGGAAGCTTGGTTTCACCCATCCCGGAACCGGGGAATGGGTCGAGTACACCTCCGCCTACCCCCAGGACCTGCAGTATGCGCTCGACGCGCTGGCCCGCGGAGATATCTGAGTCTTCCGGCGGCGCCTAGAATGGTTAGGTGGCTTCAGCAACTGGTACGTCGAAATCGTTTGTCCATCTTCACAATCACACTGAATATTCGATGCTGGACGGGGCGGCACGCCTAACCGACCTGTTCAGCCACGCCGATGAGCTGGGCATGAATGCCCTGGCCACCACGGACCACGGGTTCGTTTTCGGGGCGTTCGACTTCTGGAACAAGGCACGGAACTCCGGCATCAAGCCGATCATCGGCGTCGAGGCCTACCTCACCCCCGGCACCGCCCGGCAGGACAAGACCCGCGTGAAGTGGGGCGGCGGCGGACGCGACGACGTCTCGGGTGCCGGTGCCTACACCCACATGACCATGTGGGCCGAAAACACCGAAGGCATGCACAACCTGTTCCGCATGTCTTCCCTGGCATCGCTGGAGGGCTACCTCTACAAGCCGCGCATGGACCGGGAACTGCTCCAGACCTACGGCAAGGGCCTGATCGCCACCACCGGCTGCCCGTCCGGCGAAGTGCAGACCAAACTGCGCCTGGGACTCTACAACGAAGCCAAGCAGGCGGCGTCGGACTTCCGGGACATCTTCGGCAAGGACAACTTCTTCTGCGAGCTGATGGACCACGGGCTGGACATCGAACGCAGTGTGCAGGCGGACCTGATCAAGCTGGCGCGGGAACTGGACCTTCCCCTGGTCGCCACGAATGACCTCCACTACACCCACGCCGAAGATGCCAAGGCCCATGCGGCCCTGCTGTGTGTGCAGTCGGGTTCCACCCTGGCCGATCCCAAGCGTTTCAAGTTCGACGCCGATGAGTTCTACCTCAAGTCTCCGGCCGAAATGCGGGCCATGTTCCGCGACTACCCTGACGCCTGCGACAACACGCTGCTCATCGCCGAGCGCTGCGACGTCGAATTCAACACCAAGGCCAGCTACATGCCGCGCTTCCCCTGCCCGCCGGGGGAGAACGAGGAATCCTGGTTCGTCAAGGAAGTCGAAACCGGCCTGCAGTACCGGTTCCCCAACGGCATTCCGGACGACGTCCGCAAGCAGGCCGAATATGAGATCGGCATCATCACCCAGATGGGCTTCCCGGGCTACTTCCTGGTGGTGGCCGACTTCATCAACTGGGCCAAGAACAACGGCATCCGGGTAGGCCCCGGCCGTGGATCCGGTGCCGGCTCCATGGTCGCCTACGCCATGCGCATCACCGACCTCAACCCGCTGGCGCACGGCCTGATCTTCGAACGGTTCCTGAACCCGGACCGCGTTTCGATGCCTGACTTCGACGTCGACTTCGATGACCGGCGCCGCTCCGAGGTGATCCACTACGTCACCGAGAAGTACGGCGCGGACCGTGTTTCCATGATCGTCACCTACGGCACCATCAAGGCCAAGCAGGCACTGAAGGACTCCTCCCGTGTGATGGGCTACCCCTTCTCCGTCGGTGAGCGCCTCACCAAGGCCATGCCGCCGGACGTCATGGGCAAGGGCATCTCCCTGACCGACGTGCACAACAAGGAAGCCAAACGCTACGGCGAAGCCGAAGAGCTGCGCGAACTGCTGGCCACCGATCCGGACTCCCAGCGCGTCTTTGAGACTGCGATTGGCCTGGAAGGGCTGAAGCGCCAGTGGGGCGTGCACGCTGCCGGTGTCATCATGTCCTCGCATCCGCTGATCGACATCATTCCGATCATGAAGCGGGAGCAGGACGGGCAGATCATCACCCAGTTCGACTACCCCACCTGTGAAGGCCTCGGCCTGATCAAGATGGACTTCCTCGGTCTGCGAAACCTGACGATCATTTCCGACGCGATCGAGAACATCAAGCTCAACAAGGACGTCGAACTCGACCTTGAGACGCTTGAGCTTGATGACAAGGAGTCCTACGAGCTCCTGGCCCGCGGTGACACCCTGGGCGTGTTCCAGCTCGACGGCGGGCCCATGCGCTCCCTGCTGAAGCTGATGCGCCCGGATAACTTCGAAGACATCTCCGCTGTGATCGCGCTGTACCGCCCCGGCCCCATGGGCGCCAACTCGCACACGAACTACGCGCTGCGCAAGACCGGCGTCCAGGAAATCACCCCAATCCATCCGGAGCTGGAAGAACCGCTCAAGGAAATCCTCGACACCACCTACGGCCTGATCGTCTATCAGGAGCAGGTTATGGCGATCGCCCAGAAGGTGGCCGGCTTCTCGCTCGGCCAGGCAGATATTCTCCGCCGTGCCATGGGCAAGAAGAAGAAGTCCGAGCTGGACAAGCAGTACGAGGGCTTCCACGGCGGCATGGTGGAGCGCGGCTATTCCGAAGCTGCCATCAAGGCTCTCTGGGACATCCTGCTCCCGTTCTCCGATTACGCCTTCAACAAGGCGCATTCGGCCGCCTACGGACTGGTCTCCTACTGGACCGCGTTCCTGAAGGCGCACTATCCCACTGAATACATGGCCGCCCTGCTCACCTCCGTGGGTGATGACAAGGACAAGCTGGCAATGTACCTGAACGAATGCCGCAAGATGGGCATCACGGTGCTCCCGCCGGACGTTAACGAGTCCTCAGTGAACTTCACCCCGGTAGGCAAGGATATCCGCTTCGGCATGGGCGCCATCCGCAACGTCGGCACCAACGTGGTCCAGGCCATGGTTGCCGCCCGCGAGGAGAAGGGCGCGTACACCAACTTCAAGGACTTCCTGATGAAGGTGCCTGCCGTGGTGTGCAACAAGCGCACCATCGAATCGCTGATCAAGGCCGGCGCCTTCGACTCGATGGGCCATGCCCGCCGTCCGCTGGCGATGATCCACGAAGAAGCGATCGACTCCGTGGTGGTGCTTAAGCGCAACGAGGCCGTGGGCCAGTTCGACCTGTTCGCAGGTATGGGGGAGTCCGAACCGGAAGATTCAATCTCCATCGACATCCCGGACCTGCCCGAATGGGAGAAGAAGGACAAGCTCTCCTTCGAGCGGGACATGCTGGGCCTGTACGTTTCCGACCACCCGCTCCAGGGCCTGGAAGGCATCCTCAGCCAGCACGCTGATTCCTCCATCACCTCGATTGTCAGCGAGGAAGGCCCGCCGGACGGGTCGATCGTGACGATCGCCGGCATGATCACCTCGCTGCAGCGCCGCATCGCCAAGAACAGCGGCAACGCCTACGCCCGCTGCGAGATCGAGGACCTCGCCGGTTCCATGGAAGTCATGTTCTTCGGCCAGGTCTACGGACCCATCGCCGCGGTGCTGGCAGAGGACCTGATCGTCGTCGTGCGCGGGCGCCTCCAGCGGCGCGACGACGGCGCGGTGACCCTGAACGCCCAGGAGCTGACTGTCCCGGACCTCAGCGAGGGCCACTCCGGACCCGTGGTGATTTCGATGGCCACCTACAAGGCCACCGAAACCGTGGTTACGCAGCTCGGCGACGTGCTGCGGACCCACCCGGGAACCTCGGAAGTGCAGATCCGCCTCAACGGAAACCGCACCGTGGAAGTCATGAAGCTTGGCGTGGACCTTCGGGTGAACCCCACGCCGTCGCTGTTCGGCGACCTGAAGGTGCTGCTGGGGCCGGCCTGCCTGGATGCCTAGGTAGAATGGGCGTGTGACTTCCTCCTCTCCTGAACGAACCGCCCAGCCCTTCGAGTCCCTGCGTACCCTCGACCTTCGCGGCGGTACGCATACGCCTGCACAGCTGAAGGCCGTGATGCCTCGCGCCGAGACCACCACCGACGTGGCTTCCGACGCCGTTGCGGCCATCATCGCCGACGTCCGTTCCCGCGGGTTCGGTGCGCTGGCAGACCTGGCGGAGAAGTTCGACGGCGTGCGGCAGGACCACCCGCTGGTGCCGCGCCGGGCACTCGTCGAGGCGCTTGAAAACCTGGATCCGGCCGTCCGCGCCGGTCTGGAAGAGTCCATCCGCCGTGCCCGGATGTTCGCCGACGCGCAGCGTCCGGCTGACGTGGAGGTGGACATCGCCGACGGCGCGAAGGTCACACACCGCTGGGTTCCGGTTAACCGGGTGGGGCTCTACGTGCCAGGCGGACTGGCCGTCTATCCGTCCTCGGTGGTCATGAACGTAGTGCCGGCGCTGGCCGCCGGCGTCGCTTCCCTGGCCCTGGCCTCCCCGCCGCAGAAGGAATTCGGCGGCCTGCCGCACCCCACCATCCTTGCCGCTGCGGAGCTGCTGGGCATCGAAGAGGTCTACGCGACGGGCGGTGCGCAGGCGATTGCTGCCTTCGCCTACGGCATTCCCGCGAGCGAAGCCGGTCCCGCCCTGGAGCCCGTGGACGTGGTCACCGGACCCGGCAACGTGTTCGTGGCCACTGCCAAGCGCCTGGTCAAGGGCGTCGTGGGGATCGACGCCGAAGCCGGACCCACCGAGATTGCCGTCCTCGCCGACGCCACAGCCGAACCCAGGTTCGTCGCAGCAGACCTGATCAGCCAGGCCGAGCACGACCCCAACGCAGCTTCCGTGCTGGTCACGGATTCTCCGGAACTGGCGGACGCAGTGCGGGCCGAGCTGGAAATCCAGGTTCCTGCCACCAAGCACACCGAGCGGGTTCGCACGGCGCTCTCCGGCCCGCAGTCCGCCGTCGTGCTGGTGGATTCACTGGACGCCGGAATTGCGGTCTGCAATGCCTACGGCGCCGAACACCTCGAAATCCACACCGTGGATGCAGCGGAGGTGGCACGCCGGATCACCAGTGCCGGCGCCATCTTCGTGGGAAGCTACAGCCCGGTGAGCCTGGGCGACTACTGCTCCGGATCGAACCATGTGCTCCCCACGGCCGGCACGGCAGCCTTCTCCTCAGGGCTGAACGTCACCACCTTCATGCGGGCCATCCAGGTGATCGACTACGGCCGGGACGCTCTGGGCGAAGTCAGCGGGCACGTCGTCGCACTGTCCCGGGCAGAGGACCTGCCGGCCCACGGCGACGCCGTCAGCATCCGGTTCGCCGGCTAGCGCAGCCGCCGGCTCCGGCACCGGTTGGAATCCGGGCTGGTCACAGACCTAGAATGAGGGCGCCAAGCCCCGCCCGCGTGTGAAAGGACCGAGGAATGTACTGTCCGTATTGCCGCAACGCCGATTCGCGGGTTGTGGACAGCCGCCTGGCTGACGACGGCTCTGCGATTCGCCGCCGCCGGCAGTGTCCCGAATGCGGACGCAGGTTCAGCACCGTGGAGACTACAAGCCTGAGCGTGATCAAGCGTTCCGGAGTGGCTGAGCCGTTCAGCCGGAGCAAGGTCATCAACGGCGCCCGGAAGGCCTGCCAGGGCCGTCCGGTCAGCGAGGATGACCTGGCACTGCTGGCCCAGGAGGTGGAGGAAACCATCCGCGCCTCCGGCGTG
>JBELYP010000137.1:0-6097 GCA_040273995.1 Arthrobacter sp. | reverse complement strand
GTCCAGGATGACCTCGGCGGGGATAACGTCCTCGTCAAAGGTCACTTCTACGACCTCGGCGTGTCCGGTGATCCCTGAACACACGCTCTCGTAGTCCGGGTGGGCGGTGAACCCGCCGGTGTAGCCGGACACGACGCTGCTCACGCCGCGGGTCTTCTGGTAGATGGCGTCGAGGCACCAAAAGCAGCCTCCGCCAAGAACATAGGTCTTCATGCCAATGTATAAGCCCGCATCGGCCGCAAAGATTCCCCGGCCGTGTTCCCTTACCCGGCAGCTGCGGCAGTGGGGTAGAACTATTAGCTATGGAAACCCCACGCAGCGGTGAAACCGAGGGAAACGGCGAGGCAGGCCAGGAAGCTTCCGGCGAGGAGGCAGCGCAGCCCAGCCTCGGGGACGTGCTCCTGGCCGTAGAGGAGCTTTGGCCTGAGTCCCTGGCGGAGGACTGGGACGCCGTTGGGCTGGTTGCCGGACGCCCCGAGCGAAGTGTCCAGCGGATCCTGTTCGCCGTCGACCCGACGCACGAAGTTATTGACGAGGCACTGGAATGGAAAGCGGACCTGCTCATCACCCATCATCCGCTGCTGCTCAAGCCCGTGCACTCCGTGGCCGGAACAGGTTTCAAGGGCGACGCCGTCCACCGCCTGATCGAGGGCGGCTGTGCGCTGCTCACTGCCCACACCAACGGGGACAGCGCAGTTGGCGGCGTCTCCGACGTGCTGGCGGACGCGTTTGGCCTGGTTGACACGGTTCCCCTTTCTCCGGCGGACAACGGGCTGCCGGAGGAGGGCATCGGCCGGGTGGGCGACTTGTCTGAGGTCACCACCCTTGCCGAATTCGCCGAACTCGTGTTCAGCATCATGCCGGCGGTTGCGGGGGGAGTCCGGGTGGCGGGGGACCCGCAGGGGCTCGTGCGGCGGGTCGCCGTCTGCGGCGGTGCCGGTGACAGTCTTCTTGGGGCTGTCCGGGAGCAGCAGGCAGACGTGTACGTGACCGCTGACCTGCGTCATCATCCGGCGTCGGAAGCCCGTGAGGCAGCCGTGAACGGCCGCCCGTACCTCATCGACGTGTCGCACTTCGGCAGCGAATGGCTGTGGCTTACCCCGGCAGCGGGCGCGCTGGAAAACGTGCTGGCGGACCAGGGTTTCGGTGTTGAAATCCGGGTCAGCACCCGCAACACCGATCCCTGGGACTTTGTGCTGACTCCGGGCTAGGCACCCGTGCCCGCCGGTGGCATAGGCTAGGAGAGCCGCACCAGTCAGGCAAGCGGATTATGTGGAGGTATTTGGTGGCAAAAGCATCATCGGCAGAACAGCTCCGGCTGCTCGACCTGCAGGCGCTGGACTCGAAGATGAGGCAGCTGGATTCGCGGGCACGCAGCGTCCGGGAGAACCCCGACCTGCAGGCTCTTGCCGCCAAGGCTGCGGCCGCCCGCACGGCGCTGGGAGCAGCAGCCACCCAGAGTGCCGACATCGAGCGTGAACTGGCGCGCGCCGAGGCTGACGTGGCTTCGGTTACCGCCCGCCTTGAGCGGGACCAGAAGCATCTGGACAGCGGAACCGGCGGTTCCAAAGAACTGACCGCACTGCAGAGCGAGATCGAATCGCTGGGGCGCCGCCGGTCTGACCTTGAGGACACCGAACTCGAAGTTATGGAGCGGCTCGAGGCTGTCCGCGGCGTTGAGGCAGAACGCCGTGCCGAGGCTGCATCAGCAGAAGCTGAGCTGGCTGAACTGGAAACCAGGCGCGACGCCGAGCTGGCGGAAATCGAAGCCGAACGGGCTGAAACGCAGCGCCAGCGCACGGAACTGGCCGGACGCTTTGCGCCCGAGCTGCTGGCCGTCTACGAACGCACGCTGGCCCGCCATGGAATTGGCGCTGCTCGACTCTTCCACGGAACCTCCGAAGGCTCGGGCATGCAGCTGAGCCCGGGAGACCTCGCGGACATCCGCAAGGCCGCCGAGGACGACATTGTCTTCTGCCCGGACTCCGGCTGCATCCTGGTTCGATCCTCCGAGTGGGGCAGCTGAGCGGTGACGCTGTTTGACCCTGCCGAAGTATCCGCCACGCCCTCCGGTCCCCGGCGAACCCTGATTGTCGAAGCCGACGGCGGCTCCCGCGGCAACCCCGGCCACGCCGGTTACGGTGCACTGGTACGAGATCCCGAGACGAACGCCATCCTCGCTGAAAAAGCCGAGTACCTGGGCATCGTGTCCAACAACGTTGCGGAGTACTCGGGGCTGATCGCGGCGCTGGAACTGGCCAATGACATCGATCCGGACGCCTGGATCCTGGCCAAGATGGACTCCAAGCTGGTTGTTGAGCAGATGAGCGGCCGCTGGAAGATCAAGCACGAGGACATGCAGCGTCTGGCGCGCCAGGCCCGCTCAGTGGTTGATCCGCAGCGGGTGAAGTACCAGTGGATCCCGCGGGAAATTAATAAGGATGCGGACCGGCTGTCCAACGAAGCCATGGACGCCGGCATCGCCGGCGTGCCGTGGAAGGGACGCGAACAGGCATCCGCGGCTGCACCGGAACCGGTGCCGGCCCCCGCTGAAGCTGTTGTCCCCACCGGACGGATGCACCACCTTGAGATCTGGGTCCGGGACTTCCCGCGGGCAGAAGCCAGCCTGGGCTGGCTGCTGGAGCGCGTTGGGTTTGTCCGCCGGGATACCTGGGCCACGGGCGCCTGCTGGGCGGGAGCCAGCGGTTACATCGTGATCGAGGCGGGTCCCGACGTCGTTCCCGCCGGTCACGAGCGCCTCCGCCCCGGGCTCAACCACCTGGCCTTCGGGGCAGGGACACCGGCAGAAGTGGACCTGCTCGTGCGGCGCGCAGCCAGCCACGGCTGGACCCTCATGTTCCCGGAGCGGCACCCGCATGCCGGGGGAGCGGAGCACTATGCCGCATATCTGGAGAATGAGGACGGCTTCGAAGTGGAACTGGTAGCAGACCGCAGCTAGGTCCGCCGCCTGCCAGGCCTTCCTACGGCATCTCCGGAAGGATCAGGTTGAGCTGCCAGGGTTTGCGTCCTGCCGGCGGGACCAGTTCCGCCTCCCACCTTTCAGCGGCGGCGCTCCGAAGCTCCTCCACAGTGGCCGGAGCGCTGCCGTCCCGGGTGAGCAGGTGGCGGGCCAGTTCGCCGCGCGTGTGCTTGGCGAAGTGGGACACTACCTTGCGTTCACCGCCGCGGAGCTGGAACACGTTCACTGCAGCAGTGTTCTGCGGCGCGGGCTGCCAGGCCGCGGCATAGGTGCTGGAGCGGCAGTCCACTACCAGGCGCCCTTCGGAGTGCCTGGCCAGGGGTTCGCTGAACGCTTTCTTCCAGAAGGCTGCCAGGCGCCCGCAGCCGGGGAGGTTTGTTCCCATCGAGAGCCGGTAGGCGGGGATCGCATCGCCGAAGCCAATGGCGCCCCAAAGGGCAGAGATTACGACGACGGTGTCCTCCGCCGCAGCCTGCTGGGCCGGGGTGAGGCTCGCGTAGCCGAGGGCGTCATACAGGACGCCGGAGTAGATCCGGTGCGCGGGTGCGCACGGTTCGGTTTCAAGAACGGTGTTCCGCTGCACCTCGGCTGCCAGCGTCGCGCCGACTCCGAGGACTTCGTGGGCGTTTTCCGCCGCACTGGTTTCCATCAGGGCGGCCAGTACTTCCTTCCGGGCACTGACAAGTTCAGGAAAATGCAGGCCGTCGGAGTTCACGGCGGGGCCAGTCTGCGGGCGGGTCTTGCCCTCGGAGGGCGGCAGGAGGATCAGCACCAATTAATCGTACGGTCCCGTGGAAGGTAGCATTGACCGCGGGACGGGTTGGCCAGGCAATCGCGTCAGGACGGTCCTTGGGCCGGACCTGCCGAGGAAAGTCCGGGCTCCGCAGGGCAGGGTGGTGGGTAACGCCCACTCGGGGAAACCCGCAGGCCAGTGCCACAGAGAAGAGACCGCCCGCGCCTCGGTGCGGGTAAGGGTGAAACGGCGGTGTAAGAGACCACCAGTGCCCCGGGTGACCGGGGCAGCTAGGTAAACCCCACTCGGAGCAAGGCCATACAGGGTGCGTTTGAGGGCTGCCCGCCCGAGCATCCGGGTAGGCCGCTGGAGGAAGCCGGCAACGGTTTCCCGAGATGGATGATTGCCGCCTGCAGTGCCGGTAACGGCCGCCAGGTACAAAACCCGGCTTATCGGCCAACCTGTCCCGCCCGCCCGCTTCCGGGGCCGTACCCGGCGTGGAACGGGCCTCGGCATTATGTACACCCACGCCACCGCTTACAAGCGCTGCAGTGCGAAAAAGGCCAATTTAGGCTTACTTATTTCTACCGGTATGGTCCGGCATGCATCCGCATGATGCTCGGCTATTCTGTGTCGATGATCACGCAACCGGCTCCCGGCAGGCATCTGGTGGTGCGCAACCCCAACTTTCGGGCGCTGTGGGTTTCCTCGACGATGGGAATCCTGGGCGGGTCGGTAACAGCGGTGGTCCTTCCCGTTATTGCTGCCGTTGAACTTGGTGCCAGTGACTTTGCCGTGGCCGCACTGTCCGGGATGGTCTTCCTGCCATGGCTGCTCTTTGGGCTTCCTGTAGGAGTAGTTGTAGACCGGTACCGGCGCCGTCCCGTGATCCTGATTTCCCTGGTGGCCCGGATCGTACTGCTGGCCACCCTCCCGATCGCCTACTGGCTTGGGGTACTGACAACAGCGCAGCTCTTCATCGTCTCCTTCCTGGCAGGGCTGGCAGCCGTGTATTTCACGCTCGCGGAGGCAGCTCTCATTCCCCGTGCGGTCACCAGGGACGAGCTAATCGAGGGCAACGGCCTGATGACCGGTTCCGGCGCTTCTGCGGACGCCGTGGGCAGGGGCCTGGGCGGCTGGATGACGCAGGCGGTGGGGGCATCCAATTCCCTCCTGGTGCAGCTGGCCGCCTCCGTTGCCTCCTTTGTTGCCATTCTGGGGCTGAAGGTGGAGGAATCCGTGCCGGCCAGCACGGAGAAACGGCACATCTGGCGTGAAATGCGCTCCGGGCTCAGTTATTCCCTCAGCACTACGCCGCTGCGCGTGCTGCTCCTGGTGGCGGCGCTCTGGAACCTGGGCGGGAACATTGTGGTGTCCCTGATTGTGCTCCTGGTGATTCGGACCCTGGGGGAGAACGGCACCTGGCTGGGATTCTTGATGGCGGCCACAGCCGTTGGCGGCACCCTGGGCGGCCTGAGCGTCAAGCGCCTCGCGGAACGGTACGGCTCAGGCGTGGTGTGGCGGTTTTCGATGTTTCCGGCTACGGCCGGCTATGCCGCTCTGCTGCTGATGACGCCCGGCTGGGGAATGCTGCCGGGCTTTTTTGGCATGTTCCTGACCGGCCTGGCCATTTCCATGAACATTGTGGTCTCCACCAGTTTCCGCCAGCGGGTCTGCCCGCCGGAAATGATGGGCCGGCTCGGTTCGGCCACCCGGATGGTCAGCTGGGGGATGCTGGCCGTTGCCTCCCTGATGGCCGGAGTTCTGGCCGCCACCATTGGTGTCCGCGGAGGGATTGTGGTGGGCATCCTGATCGCCGTCCTTGCCCCCTTCGTTGCTTCAAGGGGACCGCTGCGCGGCGTCAGGCACCTCGAGGACCTGGAGCCGGCGCCTGCTGCTCCGCCCGCTCCATCCGCGGCCTCCCCGGCTCGGCCCGGGGCAGTGTCCGGCGAGCCGGAGAGCGCCGCTTCGGAACAGTCATCCCTCTGAAAAGCCCCCACGTGGATACCTGCCCATGCGAAGGCTGTGACGAACATCTCGCAGCGCTGTCGGGAGCCGCGTGTGTGTCCTAATACACTTAGAAGTGCTCCGCTGCGGCGCAACTCTGCCGCGGGTAGTACGCCCGGCCCATGCGGGCTTGCTCCGGCCAGGTGCCGGAGGACTTACCAACCGGTCACAAAGCAGTGCCGGCTGAGATAAAGGATGTGAAGATCTGTGAGCCAGAAGTCCGAAACCTGCCTGGATGCGTGGATGGACAGGGAGGCCATGGCAGAAGCCATGATCCCGCTCATTGGCCGCCTCTACCGGGAGAACAGTGTTGTCACCTCGGTTCACGGCCGCCCGCTGGTCAACCGCTCCGTCATCGATATTCTGAAGGCGCACCG
>JBELYP010000136.1:0-6141 GCA_040273995.1 Arthrobacter sp. | reverse complement strand
CGAACGCCATCAAGGCAGGGTTCGACGGCGTTGAGCTGCACGGTGCCAATGGTTACCTGCTGCAGGAATTCCTCTCGCCCGTCTCCAACACCCGCACTGATAACTACGGCGGATCCCCGGAGAACCGCGCCCGCTTTGTCCTGGAAGCTTTCCGGGCCGTGGCCGAGGCGGTCGGAGCAGAGCGCACCGGCATCCGGATCTCCCCGGAGCACAACATCCAGGACGTGCTGGAAACCGACCGTGATGACGTGCTGGCCACCTACACGGCACTGGTGGACGGCATCGCGCCGCTGAAGCCGGCCTACCTCAGCATCCTGCACAAGGACCCGGCAGACGATTTGGTCCAGGAACTGCGCCGCCGCTTCGCCGGACCGGTGCTGATGAACACCGGCTTCGGTGTGGAGACCACCCGTGAGTCCGCCCTCGCGCTGCTTGAAGAGGACCTGGCTGACGCCGTCGTCGTCGGCCGTCCCGCCCTCGCCAACCCGGACCTGGCCCGCCGCTGGCAGGAAGACCTGCCGTTGAACGCATGCGACTACGCCACTTTCTACACGGACGGCGCTGCCGGCTACACGGACTACCCGGAGCTGGCTCCGGTTTCCTAGGATCCCGTTCCCGGTCCGGCCGCAGCCCGGAGTGTCCTCCTGCCGACGGGAGGAACTAGCGGCTGTGGTCGGCCGGGTCTGTCTCATCCGAGGACAGTGATTCCAGCCGGCGGAGGTCCTCAGGGTGCAGCCCCGGGTGCTTGCGGAGTGAGTCGAGAAGCAGGTTCATTTGCCGGTGCAGCGGCGCTGAACGTTCGGGACAGCCTTCCTCGTTGACATGGGTGATGAGCATGCGCAGCACCCGGAGCAGCGCTGCGGCAACCTCGGGCTGGTCCAGGCAAGCCTGGCGCAGCTGGTCGAACGCGTGCTCGACGTACTCCTCGTAGTCCAGGTTCCAAGGCTGCACCAGGACTCGCCCCGCGCTGTCCCGGAGGGCTTCCGGTGCCAGCGGGACCGTGAGGATGCCGCGCAGGAGGCTTCCGAGGCGGAGCGTGATTTCAACAGCAGTGGTGGGGTCGTTGATGGCCGAGCTGAGCGCACGGAGGCCGATGTCCACGAGCTGGCGGATCGCAAAATCCGCGTCCTGGAGCATGGTGCGCGCGTCGGCCACTTCGATGGCTCCGGCGAGTTCTGCCCTGCTGTCCTCGGACGGCGCAGGCCATACAGACAGCAGGGGTTCATCCGCATGGACATACGCGCCGATGCGGGTTTCCAGCCGAACCGTGGTGCCCGGCGGAACCGCCGCCAGAAGACGGGTACTGTCCGCCTGGCTGACCCATCCGCTGACGGGACAGCAGATAACGGCGGCATCTGCCGGCGGGTGGAAATCCCGCGGATCGGCGGCCTGCAGGCCCGCTGGTGCCTTGTCCAGTTCCGCGGCGACGCGCCGGCCTTCCGCGGCGATTGCGCGGGCCAGGTTGCCCACCTGAAGCCCACGGGAGAGATGGTCCAGGTGGGCGATGATGCCCACGACGGTGACCAGGGTAAGGACGACGGCGAGCGTCAGCGAGATCCGCGGCGCGTCAGCCGCAGGGTCTCCGCTGAGGCTGGGCAGGATCAGGATGCAATAGAAGAACGTTCCCACCAGCAGGCCGATCACGCCCTGGCTAAGGCGGTCCCGGATGAAGGAGCGCATCACGCGCGGAGAGAACTGGCCGCTGGCCAGCTGAAGGCTGACCACCGTCAGGGAGAATACGACGCCGACCGTGGTGATCATTGCCCCGGCCACCGTAGCCAGCAGCCAGGTGGCGGCGTTGCTGCTCATGGCCAGGGTCAGCGGGATCCGGGCATCGTGTCCCACGGCACGGTCAAGGGCAGAAGCGCCGACCGCGAGGGCAATGCCCGCCAGCATCAACAGCGCCGGAAAAAGGAACAGTGACTCGGCGAAGCGGTAACGCATCGCTGCGGCGCGCAGCCTCAAAGACTTTCTCCCACGTGCCATTCAGCTCGAGACCTCCTTGACCGGTTTCGCCGTTGCCCGGCGGGGGCCTCGGGTTTCTGTGCCGGCCCCGACAGCAGGATATCCAGTCCGTCAGCCAGTGGATCGAGAACTCTTCTACCGGGTTCGCGTACACCTCCGCGTTTCAGCTGGCGCACCGTGGATGCGCCACACGGCGTCGTCAGTCAGGCCAGGATCGCAGCATGGTCGCTGCAGCGGAAACCGTCCAGGTACTTGTTCACCAGTTCCTGCTGCGTGCTCATGGCTGGACCTTCCTTGCCGTGGCATCCGGGGGTGCCGGGTCCAAAGCCGGGTGCCGAATGCTGGCTACGCTAGCGGTTTTTGCCCGCAACAGGAACAGCTTGGGGGCTCCGGCGCGCAGGCCGCCGGTAGCATGCCGGCCACAGCTCGTGCCGCAGGACAGCCAAGGCGGCTACTGCCAGGACCAGAGAGACTGCGGCTGACAGCAGCAGTGATTGCCGGACCTGGATCAAGTTGACCAGCGGGCCGGCCAGCGACAGGCCAAGGGGGAGGGCTGCCGTCAAACCCGCAGTCCACAGTGTGAAGACGGGCTGCTGTTCATCGTCTGCCAGCTGGCTCTGCAGGACCACGAAGACCAGAGGGTTGAACGGACCGTACACGAATCCCGCGGCCGTGAATGCGGCGAAAGCCGCCGTTCCGGTGGTGGCCAGCCCCAGCGCTGCAACGCACAGTGCCCAGCCAATGATCACGGCCACCAAGACCGGTGCAGGGGGAAAGCGGCGAAGGTAGTTCACCGCCAGGGCTCCGGCGAGGGCTCCAAACCCGTAGCAGGTCCACAGCGTGCCCAGCGCCGTCGCCGGCTGATCCAGGTCTTCCAGCATGAGCAGTGGCAGGGCAATTTCAACCGGAGCGTAGAAAAGGTCGAACAGGAAGAAGACGGCGAACAACCGCAGGATCCTCGGCTTGCCCCGGAGAATGGACCACCCTGAGACAGTGGCCTGCAGGCCGGCAGGACCGGGCGCCGCTGCTGCGCCGGAACGCCGGGCAGCCAGCACGGCAGCCAGGAGCACAACGTACGCTCCGGCATTGGCAAGCAGTGCCGGAGCCGCCGGGCCCGAGAGCAGGAGCAGGCCGCCGCAGGCCGGTCCAAGGATGAACATTCCGGCTCCCAGGGACAGCCCGATCATCCCGTTGACTGCGTAGGACCCCTGCGGTCCGGTCAATCCAAGAGCGAAGAGGCGCCGGGCGCCTGCCCCCAGCAGTCGCAGTACGGATCCGGCGCTGAGCAGTGCCACCAGCCAGCCGAGCGTCAGCGCTCCTGCCAGCGCCAGCCCCCCAGCCAGGCCGTAGAAGACGATCCGGAGGACGGAATCAGCAGCAGCTGTGACTGCCGGATCGAAACGCCTGGTTCCCAGCCCAAAAAACAGGCTGACGACCATGGGCGCGGCGAGCGGCACCGCGTACACCAGCGACAGCTTCAGTGCTGCCGGCATGTCCGAGGGCAGCCCGAGGACGAGGACGGGAAGTGCCACCAGTGTCATCCCGTCGCCGACCCGGGAAATGAGGTCTCCGGCTAGGAAAAGGGCCAGGCGCTTGTTCCTAAGCGCTTGCAGGAAGGAGAGTGAGGAAATGTTGGGCATGGCGGTGACCGTATGTGCTCAAGTTAACTTGAGCGCAAACCGGACCCGCGTAACCTGTTCCTGTGACGCAGCCCAAACCGGATTCCCTGTTGCCCATCTCCGTGGTGGCGGCACGTTCCGGCCTGGCAGTCAGCGCCATCCGTTACTACGAGGAACGCGGGCTGGTATCAAGCCCCCAGCGGGTGGCCGGACGCCGGGTTTACCACCGCACCGTTCTTCGACGCCTGGCCTACATTGCAGCCGCACAGAAAATCGGCCTCACGATCGGCGAGATCCAGGCCAGCATGGCGCAGCTGCCGGCCGAGCGGGCACCGTCCCCAAAGGAATGGGCCCGGTTGAGCCAGCCGTGGAAAGACCGGATCGACCAGCGCATCGCGGAGCTGGAAAGCCTTCGGATGTCCCTGGAAGACTGCATCGGCTGCGGCTGTCTCTCGATGTCCGCCTGCGGCATCCTGAATCCCCGGGATCAGGCAGCCGGAGAAGGACCGGGCGCCCGCTGGTCGGGGAGCCGGGAACGTTCCAGGGGTAGGAACTAGCCGGCGTGCGCCGGTACCGCCGCGGCACCGCTGCCGGCGGGTCGGCGTACCGCCTGCGCTGCTACTTCTTGGCGTCGGTGAGGACCAGCTCAAAGGCCACCGGCTCACCGACTGCTTCCAAGGTGGCGGTGAGCTTGGCTCCGGCGGCAAGACCATCAAAGACGGTGCGCGTTGGGTTTTCATTAGTGCCGCAGGACACTGTGACCGGCTCAGAGTTGAGGACGCGGACTAGCAGCTCGCCCTCGGAAGCGCAGCTCAGGTACGAAGCCACCACCTCCCCGTGTGCCCCAAAACCCGCCTCCGTATCCGGCCCTGACCCGGTAACGGTGCCCAGATGCCTCTCCTCGACAGGGTAGGCGAGTGTGGCAGGTTGCTTCGGCGCGTCGGTCTCGGCGTCAGCGGCGGCCTGCGAGCAGCCACTTAGCAGCAGAGCGGAGATGCCCGCGGCGGTCAGAACTTTGGTACGCATAACGCCTCCCGGATATTCACAGTCCAGCTGCTAAACGTCCTGGGGGTGACAGCGGCTGGTCAACGTTGACCTTATGAGTCGTTAGAATACAACATTGCATTTTCCGGCTTATGGACCGTTTGCTCCGCGTTGTCCCAAATGCATTCCCGCAAAGCGGAGCATTTGGCACAAAGCGGAGCGGATTCGAAACGGGTCAGGCCGCGGGATTAATCCTGCGAAGTGTCCCAGCCATAGTCGGGGTAGGCAAAGAAGTCGTCACCGTTGAGGGTGTCCACCTCGCCGGTGGCCATCGAGTCGATGAGGGACTCCAGGCCGGTCTGAACAGACTGGACCAGCATGCCCTTCATCTTCTGCCCGAAGTCGTCCGACTGTCCGCGGACCTCGAACAGCACAGTGGCGGAACCATTGAGGGCAAAGGCGGAACGGCCCTGGCCTGCGTATTCGCGGTCTTCGGGATGGAAATAGCGTCCGACGGCGGCGAGCGGGGACTGCGATCCATAACTGTCCCTGATGCCGTCAGCAACGGCGAGGGCATAACGGCGGGACTTGTCCTGGTCCAGCAACGGCCACTGCTGCTGGTAGGCCGCACCGTCGTTGACTCCCAGTGGCGGGTAATCGAGAGCCACGGAGATCTGCTTGCCGTCCTGTTCTCCGCCGGTCAGCGCATTGCACGGGCCCATGTGGTGCAGGTCCACCACGGCGTCGACTTCGCCGAACTCTTCCCGCAGGTCAACGTAGACGTCGCGGATGGTCTGGGACTCGGGGGAGAGGAAGAAGCCCGCGTCCCGCGGATCACCCGGGAGGTCCTCCGGCTGCGGGACGTAATCAAGATCCGCGTTGAAATCCCGGTTCAGGTCGAACCCGGGGAGCTCGATGCCGTCGCCGCGCAGGCTGTGATACCAGGCACGGGGAGCGCCTTCCAGCTGCGGATGGCGTTCCTCGATTTCGTCCCAGGAAATGACGTTTGCGCGGCGGTTCAATTCACCGCCGTCCGGGTTCACCATTGGCATTGCCACCAAGGTGACATTCTCAAGTGCCCGGCGCGTTGCCGGATCATTGCTGGAGCCCAGTTTCTTCAGGATGCCCAGCAGGGCTTCCGTGCCGGTCCGTTCATTGCCGTGGATGGCGCTTTGGACCAGCAGGACACGGTCTCCCGTCCCTACCCGCGCTGTGTAAATGTCGCGTCCCTGCTGGGTCTGGCCAACGACGTCGACCTCGACTTTTCCTTTGCTGGTGCGCTCAATGCGCTCTAGGGCTGAACCCAGTTCCGCATGACTGGTCCAGCCGCTGAAGGAGGGGTTATCAAACAGCTTGCAGGTACCTTCGCCTGATGCTTTGGCCACCTGAGGGGCGGCCGTCGCCGGGCCGGCGACCAGAAGAGTGCAGAGCAATGCTCCGGCACCAACGGCGCCGAATAATCTGCGAGAAGCGCGAGGATGAAATTTCAAGGTGAGACTCCTGCCTTATGTGAGTGGGGCAGGCTAATCGTTTCCCGGGATACGTTCCGCGGATAGTGGCGGGTGAATAACTC
>JBELYP010000135.1:0-6220 GCA_040273995.1 Arthrobacter sp. | reverse complement strand
CTCAAAGGAGCCGTAACTGGCCTCTCGGCGGGAAGGGGGTGGGAAGCGTTGACCGGGAAAGGGCGGAGTTCCACACTGGAAGGATCATCCCGCCCCGCCGAGTGAACCCCTGATGGCCGCCGACGAGCTGAGGCGATACCCATGGAAAAACGGATCCAGGACTACACCGACTGGCAGGACACGGCAGACACCCTGCACCTCTTCCTCCAGATGGCCGGCAAGGTCAAGATTGAGCGCAGCTACAAACGGCCGGAGTGGGGCCATGTGCGGATGCCGCTGACCATCGACGGAATCGGCACCGGGATCATCCCGGGCAGCGGCGCCAGCTGTGAGATCTACTTCAACCTGCGCCATCACCACGTGGACGTGCAGAATACCGACGGCGGTAAATCCCGGATCCCGCTCGGTGACGGTCTCAGTGTGGCGGACTTCCATTCCCAGCTCATGGCCGCACTGGACTACATCGGGATGCCCACGGCGATCAACACCACGCCGCAGGAGTTCTACGACCAGACACCGTTCGACGAAGACACCAAGCACCACTCCTGGGACCGGCATGCGGTTGAGGCCTACCTGGAGAACCTGCACTTCGCCTACCGCTGCCTGTCCCGGTTCCTCTCGCCGTTCCGCGGCAAGGTGGATATGCCGGAGTTCTGGTTCGGCACCATGGACCTCTCCGGTTCGGTGTTCGCCGGACAGGCCGCTCCGTACAGCGGCACCGACGTGATCGGAGTGAACTGCTTCGATGAAAAGTTCGTGGAGTACGGCTTCTGGCCCGGGGACGTGAAGATGTCCCAGCCCGCCTTCTTCGGCATGCCGTACCCGTTTTTCTCCGGCATTGAGAGCTATGCCACCATGCTGCAGCCGGACCGCGCGGAGTTCCGGCCGCAGATGAGCGAGTTCATCCTCACCCTGGAGGATGCGTTCTCCTATCCTGATCCGGAACGTGCGGTGGTGGAAATGTGCCAGTCGAGCTTCGAAATTGTGCAGCGCATGGACCGCTGGGCGGACCTGGAGTGGATCACCGAACCGCTGTCCTACCCCGCGCCCTCTGCCCCGGTATAGTGTCCTGCCTGGTACGGCGGCCGGCTGCCTAGAATGTAGGAACACAGGCACGACGCCGGAACGGAGCTCCCACGCCCGCCGGCCTGAGGAGCAAAAATGGCGCGCATAGCTGTGCTGCAGGCAGTATCCGAGGTGGGTGCGCCCGAGGCGAACCTTGTCCGTATTCGGCAGGCCGCCGTCCGCGCGGCCGAGGCCGGAGCCGACCTGCTGGTGACCCCCGAGCTGTTCGCCACCGGCTACGCCCCGGCACAGGCAGCGGGGTCCGACGGCGCCGGGCTGCGGAAGCAGCTGGCCGCGATCGCGGACGAGGAAGGCATCGGCGTCGTCGCCTCCACTGTGGAGAACGACGCCGGCACCCGGTTTATCTCTGCGTCACTGTTTGATGAGACGGGCGCCGAACTCCTGCGCTACCGCAAGGCCCACCTGTTCGGTGACGAGGAACGCGCCGCCTTTACGCCCGGCGCCGGGGTACCGCGGGCCGCGGCCTTCCGCGGCCTGAAGATTGCCCTGGGCATCTGCTACGACATCGAGTTCCCGGAATACGCCCGTGCCGCCGTGCGCGCCGGGGCAGATCTGCTGTGCATTCCGACGGCGGTTCCGGCCACCGGGGACGTCGGCGGCCCGCAGCCGCTGCACACTTACAACGCCGAACGGATTTCCACCCTTCTGGTTCCGGCCCGCGCGCTGGAGAACGGCGTCTACATTGCGTATGCGAACCACTCGGGGCCGGGGTTCACCGGCACCAGCGTGATCGCCTCGCCTTACGGGACGCTGCTCGCCCAGGCGGCCGCGGACGGGGAGGAGCTGCTGCTGACGGACATCTATCCGGCCGAGGCGGAGCGGGCGCAGCGAATCAACACCTACGCCCATGACATGCGCCCGGAGCTGTACCGCTAGGACGGACTGCCGCAATTAGGGCTCGAAGGTCTTTGCTGACATAATGTTGGCAAACCCCCTTCGGAAGGCGGCCTGCTCCATGACTCCCCGCAAACTGTTCACCACCCTGGCTTTCGCCGAAGCTGTGACGTGGACCCTGCTGATCGCGGCCCTGGTGGCCAAGTATGCCTTCGGCAATGAGGCCTTCACGCCGATTGCCGGCGGCCTGCACGGCTTCGTGTTCCTTTCCTACGCTGCCGTGACCGTGTTTGTGTGGGTCAACCAGAAGTGGTCCGCCGCCACCGGTGTGCTGGGTGTTGCGCTCGCCGTCGTTCCCTGGGCCACCATCCCGTACGAGAAGTCGCTGGACAAGCGCGGCCTGCTCGAGGGCGGCTGGCGCCTTGGCCCCGGCGGCGAAGAGCCCAAGAACTTCGTGGACAAGGTGCAGGCAATGGTGCTGCGCCGTCCCGTTGCGGCGGCCCTGGTTGCCGTAGCCGGCGTCGCAGTTGTCTTCTCGATCCTGCTCTACCTCGGCCCGCCCATTCCCAAGGGATAGGCGGCCGCAAAACTACTACGCGTCCGGTTGGGCGCTGGCCGGGGCCGGGTTCCTCCGGTTGGGGACATCCCTGCCAGTTCGGGACAATCCTGCGCGGCGCCACGGCAGGAATGTCCCCAGCCGGCAGGAGAGTCCCAAAGTGGAGGTCGGGCCGCTCACCGGACCCGCCCCGAATCACTCAGCCGTGCCGCACGCCGTCACCGGCAAGCACGGCACGGTAGCCTTCCCGGAACGTCGGGTAGGTGAAGGTAAACCCCGTGGAACGCAGCCGCGCATTGAAGAGCTTCCGGTTGCCGCCCCGGGATGGCCGGCCAGCGTCACCGGGCCCCAGCGCCGTCCCCAGCTCACCGGCCAGAAACGCCAGGACCTCGCGCTGCTCCACGGGTTCGTCGTCCACCCCGAGATAGAGGGGCGCGGGGTCAGCAACGGCGGTGGTCAGGTGCACGATCGCCGAAGCGGCGTCATCGCGGTGGATCCGGTTGGTCAGCTGGCCCTGCCCGGGATCCGCTGTTCCGGCACGGACCTGGTCGATCAGCCGGGTGCGCCCGGGGCCGTAGATCCCTGCCAGGCGCAGCACTATGGCATCCGGCCGACGGGCATGGAGCAGGTCCTCGGCTTCACGGATGACGGCGCCGGTCACTGACGCGGGAGCGGTGGGGGAGTCTTCATCCAGCCAGCCGCCGCCGGCGTCGCCGTAGACCGCGGTGGAGGACACGAAGAGGATCCGGCGCGGGCGCACGCCGTCGCGCTCCAAAGCATCCAGCACATTGGCGGTACCGTCCACATAGGCAGAGCGGTACGCGGCCTCGGAGCGTTCCCCTGCGGCCGTTGAAATCACGACGACGTCGGTGTCCGCAGGGATGGTCGGCAGCGAGCCGGTCAGGTCGGCGGCCTGGCCAGTCAGGGGAGCGGGAATCTTCTCGGCGGAACGGCGCCAGCCCAGCACGGAAAAGCCGGCCGCGGCGAACCGCAGGCCGGCTTCCGTGCCCAGGTCACCGCAGCCGGCAATCAGGACAGTCATGGCTTTAGTCTGCCAAAGATCTAGTCGGGCAGTGAGGCGAGGACCTGGCGGGCCACGTCGACGCTGGACTGCGGGTTCTGCCCGGTGACCAGGTTGCCGTCGGTGACCACGAAGCTTTCCCAGGCCGGACCGGACTCCACGATTGCGCCCTTCTCGGCCAGCGCGTCAGCAACCATCCAGGGCGTGTTCTCCCCGGTGCCGCCGTTGAGTTCCTCGTCGTTCGTGAACACGGTGAGCCGGCGGCCGGAGAACGCGAATCCGGTCTCAGGGGTTTCGGCGCTGAGCAGCGCGGCCGGGCCATGGCAGAACGGGGCGATCAGCATGCCGGCGTCGTTCGCTGCGATCAGGATCCGGCCCATGTCCCAGTCCGTGGCCAGGTCCGCCATGGGACCGTGCCCGCCCGGGATGACGACGGCGTCGTATTCCAGGGGTGCGACGTCGGACAGCGCCATGGGCGAGTTCAGTTCCGGACGCAGCTCCTCCAGGTAGGACCGGAGCCGGGCGGCTTTTTCCTCGCCGCCGGCCTGGTCCGGCTGCAGGCTGATTTCATCCACGGTGGGCGCCTTGGCGCCGGGGGTGGCGAAGGTAATCCGGTGTCCGGCTTCAGCCAGCGTGCGGTGGGCCTCAACCAGCTCCTCGGCCCAGAAACCGGTGGGGTGTTCGGAACCGTCCTTCATGGTGAGGGAGTCGGCGGCGGAGACAACCATCAGGATGTTGTTCATGGGGGTCCTTCCTATGGGGTGTGGAAAGCAGGTAGCAGGCGCGGTTAGCGTGCGGCGGCGTCGATCGCCTGGAACGTCTCGTCGTCCAGCACCAGGTCCAGGGCACCCAGGTTCTCTTCGAGGTGGGCCACGGAACCGGTGCCCGGAATGGGCATCATGACCGGAGAGCGCTTCAGGAGCCAGGCCAGGGCAACCTGCGAGGTGGTGGCGCCAAGCTTCTTGGCGGCGTCGTCCAGCACGCCGCCGGGCTGGGCCAGCTCACCGGCGGAGATCGGTGCCCAGGGGATGAAGCCGATTCCGTTGGCGGTGGCGTACTCGAGCACGTCCTCGGAGGAACGGTCGGTGAGGTTGTAGCGGTTCTGCACGGTGGAGACAGTGAAGTGCTTTTCGGCTGCCTGCAGCTGCTCCACGCTGACCTGGGACAGGCCCAGAGCCTTCACTTTGCCTTCCTTCTGCAGGTCGGCCAGGACGCCGAACTGCTCCTCGGCGTCCACAGTCGGGTCGATGCGGTGCAGTTGCAGCAGGTCCAGGGAATCCACCTTCAGCTTGCGCAGGCTCAGCTCGGCCTGCTGGCGGAGGTACTCGGGGCGTCCCAGCGGAATCCATTCGTCCGGGCCGGTGCGCACGAACCCGGCCTTGGTGCCGATCTTCAGTCCGTCCGGATAGGGGTAGAGCGCTTCGGCAATGATTTCTTCGCTGATGTTGGGGCCGTAGGAGTCTGCGGTGTCGATGAAGTCGACGCCGAGTTCGACGGCGCGGCGCACCACCTCGACGGCGGTGCCGCGGCTTTCGGGCTCGCCCCAGACGCCGGGGCCGACGATGCGCATGGCACCGAAGCCAAGCCGGTTCACGGTGCCCAGGTCCTTCAAGTCGATGGTTGCGGACAAGGTGTTGTTCCTCTGCTCAGTCATGTCGGGGTACAACCCAATACTAAGCAGGCTTATTCCTTTTTGCGTGGCAAATGCGGACCGAAGCTGTCCGGGCAGGTGTTTTTTGGGTTCGCGCCGGGGAGTACCGTTCCGCGCATGGACTGGAAAATAGAGCTTGTGCCCGTGCCGGTGTCCGACGTCGACGCCGCGAAACACTTCTACGTGAACCAGGTCGGTTTTGCGGCTGACCATGACCACCGGGTGGATGAAACCCTGCGCTTCGTGCAGCTGACGCCGCCCGGCTCGGCCTGTTCCGTGGTGATCGGTGAGGGAACCACGGACATGGTTCCCGGCACCCAGCGGATCCAGATCGTGGTGCCCAGCGCCGTCGAAGCCCGCCGGCATCTGCTCGACGGCGGCGTGGCCGGGGTGAGTGAGGTGACGCCGCTGGACTGGGGAACCTTTGTGTACTTCAGCGATCCGGACGGCAACCAGTGGTCGCTGCAGGAGCCTCCGGCGCTGCCAGCCCAGTAGGCGGACAGTGCCGGAGGCGGGACGCTGAGTGCCGGGCCCCGAGTGCTCGACGCGCCGGAATCCGCAGAGACCAGAGAAGTCAGCGTCCGGCGGCGCGGGTTTCCCGCACCAGGCTGTAACCGCCGGGGGACAGTGCGGCCTCGGCACCGCCGGTCAGCAGCACCGTCACATCCGGATGCAGCTGCAGGACCGACGCCGGAACGTCCGGGGTGACCGGACCGGTCAGGGCTGCCGCAATGGCCTCCGCCTTTCCGGTCCCCGACGCCAGCAGAACCAGGGACCGCGCCTCACGGATGGTCCCCAGCCCCTGAGTCAGCGCCTGCGCGGGGACGTCCCGAAGCGAGGGAAAGAACCGGGCGTTCGCTTCGCGCGTGCTGGCGGTCAGCTCGACCACGCGGGTGCGTGAATCCAGTGCCGAGCCGGGTTCGTTGAAGGCCAGATGGCCGTTGCTGCCAATGCCCAGGACCTGCACATCAATCCCACCGGCGGCGCGGATAGCGGCTTCGTAGTCCGCTGCCGCGAGTTCCGGATCTGCGGCCGTGCCGTCGGGTACCAGGACCTGACACGCATCCAGGCC
>JBELYP010000134.1:0-6228 GCA_040273995.1 Arthrobacter sp. | reverse complement strand
GAGCAATTGACTCTTAATCAATGGGTTCCGGGTTCAAGTCCCGGGGGGTGCACAGTTGAGGAAAGCCCCGTTCGGCAGGCAACAGGCCCGGCCGAACGGGGCTTTTCGTTTACCCTGTGCCAGGCTGGGACTGCCCCTGGAGCCTTCCGGCGGCGAGCCGGTCTCCCGTAGCATCGCTGGGAGTAAGGAGCCGCTTTCCGGCGGTTCAGCATGCCGCTAGTTACGGGAGCCTGCCATGAGCGGTGAAGTCCGAATCGAAAATCCTGCGGAGGACACTTATGTGCTCCGCAACACCAGCGGCGGAGCCCTGGAAGAGGTGATGGTGGACCTGGCGCGGACAGGAGCAACGTCCCAGGATCTACCGGCCGGAATGGACCTGGCGCCGGAAGAAGGGGTTGAATTCCACCTGCACCACCACGGTGGGTACCATCCGCCGGCAAGCATGCATGTGCGGTGGCGGGGCGGACCGGAATGGGTCGAGGTGCCCGTCACCTAGCCTCACATCCTGCCCCAGCGGGCACGCACAAGGGCAAAGAATCCGTAGCAGATAAGCCCCGCTGCAATCGCCAGGATCAGGGGAGCACCAAAGGAATACCCGAGCAGCGCCTGCAGGCTGCCGTCCAGTCCGGTTGATTCTTCGGGCCGGTGGTTTACGGCAGCGGCCAGAAAGAGCAGCCCCACCAGGAACAGCGCAACTCCCTTCCCGATGTGCCCAGCCACGCCCAGCAGATTGAGCAGGTGGCCCCGGCGGGTGTCCTCGAAGTACTTCAGTTCAGGCCTAAACCGCCGGGCGGACCCCTTGAAGACGAAGTACGCTCCAATGCCCAGGACCAGGGTGCCAACCGCACCCAGGGCCCAGGCACCGGCCGGGGAGGCCAGCACCGCCGCGCTGAAGTCGGAGGTCCTGTCCCCGGAATCCTTGCCGGTGCCGGCGGCAAAAGCGGCAAACGTCACTGCGACGCTGCCGTAAATGAGGACCAGCGATCCCGAGGATACGCCCTTGGCCAGCCTTTCCCGCAGCGGCCTGCGGCGCACGCGCACCGTGGCTTCCGCAGGCTGCCACAGCGCCAGGGACGCGCAGGCAACGCACCCCGCCCACATCAGCAGGGGACCGAACGGTTCCGACCGGGCAACAGGCCCGATTGCTCCGCTGGTCTCCGCCTGACCGTAGCCGCCAAAGGCAACACCTACCGCAATGGAGCCAATGAGAATGTGCAGCAGGGCCAGCACCGCAAACCCGGACCGTGCCAGCATGTCCAGTCCAGGACTGTCAGCGGCTTCTTCCAGTGCCTCTGCAGTCTCGCTGCCGGCTGTTTCCCCGCCAGGTGCGGCAGTCATCGCCATATCCTTTCGCGGACTTCATCGTGAGTGTGGATCCAGCGTAGTGCCCTCAGGGCCCCGGGAGCAGCGTGTGCTTAAATGCCGGAAGGGCGCACCTGCGCGGTGCGCCCTTCCGGGTTTGCGCTCTGTATCCAGCAGCCGCGATGCGGTCCTGGAAGCGGTATCCAGGGGGGCCTCCAGCGGTGCATCCAGCGGTACCGGAAGGCCCGGTACATCCACGGCCATGTGCCAGCGGGGATTGCCCAATTCACGGATGACGGTGCGCAGCTGGCTGCGGAGGTCTTCCGAGAGCAGTTCCCCGCCGTCGAGCAGCGTGCGCTCGATGTCCTGGGCCTCGTGCAGGGCGTCAACGCCGGCAGGAGTAATCGACACCATGTGGCTGCGCTTGTCCAGGTCGTTTCGGACACGGGTTACGTGCCCGTGTGCTTCGAGGCGCGCAAGTGTCTTGCCCATCGTCTGTGCTTGAACGCGAACCAGCTGCGCAAGATGTGCCTGCGTCATGGGGCCCTGGGAATCCAGGACTCCAAGGGCGATAACGCCCGCGTGGGTCACTCCTATTCGTACCAGCCGCTCATTCCAGGCATGTTCAACCAGGCGGGCGGCTGTTGATAAGAGGCGACCGGTGGGCCAGTGCTCCATATCCGGCATAAAACTGAACTCTTCCTTTCGAGTGCGGATTCACGCGGCCTGATCGGATAGCCTACAAATCCAGTGTCTAGGATAGCCAACCGCAAGCCTGCTGTCCTCCTGTGACACAGCCTTTGCTCAATTGATACCTAAGGAGCCCAGTCTCTTATGTCGAAACTCACCCCCGGTGACCAGGCGCCCGATTTCACCCTGACGGCTTCGGACTCCTCGACGGTGTCCCTGGCGGACCTCCGCGGCCGCAGTGTCATTGTTTACTTTTACCCGGCCGCAGCCACTCCGGGATGCACCAAGGAAGCCTGCGACTTCCGCGACAACCTGAACTCGCTCGCCGGTTCCGGCTATGACGTCCTCGGAATCTCGCCCGACAAGGTGGAGAAACTGGCGAAGTTTGCCTCAGATGAAGCCCTCAACTTCCCGCTGCTCTCCGATCCGGACCACGCCGTGGCCGAGGCCTACGGTGCCTGGGGGGAGAAAAAGAACTACGGCAAGACCTACGAGGGGCTCATCCGCTCCACCATTGTGGTGGATCCCGATGGCAAGGTTTCCCTCGCCCAGTACAACGTCCGCGCAACCGGCCATGTTGCCAAACTGCGCCGTGATCTCGGTCTCGACTGAACCTCGGGTACACTGAAGGCTGGCTTTTGCCGGGGAACCGGCTGAGGCAGCTGCGCGCGAGTGGCGGAATTGGCAGACGCGCTGGATTTAGGTTCCAGTGTCTTCGGACGTGTGGGTTCAAGTCCCTCCTCGCGCACCACGGAAACACCCCGGCCCCGGCCGGGGTGTTTTTCATTTCACGGCGGACACCGGAGCTAGGCTATGGAAGCATGTCAGCCGAACCGAAAGTGCGCACCATCACCGTGCCCACGCGCCAGCTCCTTGATGCCCTCTCACCGCTTCCCGCAGGCATGCGGGCTGCGCTCTGGGATTTCGACGGCGAGCCGGAAGGCGTCGCCTACGAGGAGATCGACGCGGTTGTGGCTCCCTATGCGGGCGGCGATTCCTGGCAGCAGGGCGTGGCCCGCGTGCCGGACCTCAAGCTGCTCCAGGCCCAGACCACCGGCTATGACGGACTGCCGGAACTTGCCGGCGAAGGAACCGCGGTGGCAAGTGCCGCCGGCGTGCATGCGGCGGCCACGGCTGAACTCGCGGTAGGGCTGATGCTCGCGTCACTGCGAGGAATCGACGCCGCGGTGCGGGACCAGCAGCACGGCCGGTGGAATCCAGCCCGCCACCCCGGCCTTGCTGACCGGCAGGTAACGCTGGTGGGCGTAGGCGGAATCGGCAGGGAGATTGCCGCGCGGCTGGAGCCCTTCGAAGTCCGGCTCACCAGGGTGGGGAGCACCGCCCGGACCGACGACGCCGGCCGGGTCCACGGTGTGGATGAGCTGGTGGAGCTCGCCGCGGACACGGAGGTGCTGGTCGTCATCACGCCGCTGACCGAACAGACACGCGGACTCATCGACGCCCAGGTCCTGGGCGCCCTTCCCGACGGCGCACTGGTAGTCAACGTTGCCCGCGGGCCGGTAGTGGATGCGGACGCACTGACCCGGGAAGCGGTCTCCGGCAGGCTCCGTGCAGCTCTGGACGTGGTGGACCCCGAGCCGCTGCCGGCCGGCCATCCGCTCTGGAACTGCCCCAACGTGATCATCACCCCCCACGTGGGAGGAAACTCCGAAGCGTTCACTCCGCGGATCGAGGCTTTCCTCCGCCGCCAGGTCCAGCGGCTCGCCGCCGGGAAAGAGCCGTTGAACCTGGTCCAGGCAGGTCCCTGGCGGGACGCCTAGGCAAGACCCAGGAACACGTCCAGGAACGAGTGAAAATCGTTCCGGTCGCTTTCCTGCCGGAGCAGCCTGCGGGTACCCCCGGGAACGGTTGGGAGCTCGGCCTCCGCCTCAACTCCGAACCGGAAGACGCGCCCGGTGCTGGTGCCCACTTCATAGCTGCCCGGCACCAGCTCGTCCGTGTGGGAGAGGTTTGTTGTGTTTACCGCCGTAGGCGGTTCCAGGCCCTGCATCGACTCCGCGTCAAAGGGCGCGAAGACCAGTTCCGGCGGGCTCCAGCGGTAACCGAGGACAAACCAGCCCGCTGAATCCGGCAGGGGAGTGGCGCAGACGAGGTTGTAGTCACCGTAGTTGGGCATCTGTGAATCAAACACCCGGCGGAGTGAGGACTTCAGGTCATCGCTGGAGTGGGCATCTTCCGGTCCTGTTTCCGCTGTCATGCTCCCCAGTGTATGGACACCCGCCCGCATCGGGGGAAGGGCTTCCGGAGCACAGGCAAAGTTCATGCGGCTGTTCAGCGGGCGTAACCCGGACGTAACACGGACCCGGCGGTGCCGGCAGATGCGCGGCCCCGGGCGGTAAAGGAATAGGATTTTGTCATGACCACGGAGAGCACCCCTGACATCAAACCCCGCAGCCGAGTCGTAACGGACGGGATCCATGCGGCGCCCGCGCGCGGCATGTTCCGCGCGGTGGGCATGGGCGATGACGATTTCGCCAAGCCCCAGATCGGCATTGCCAGTTCCTGGAATGAAATTACTCCCTGCAACCTCTCCCTGAACCGTCTGGCCCAGGGTGCCAAGGAAGGCGTCCACGCCGGCGGCGGATTCCCCATGCAGTTCGGCACCATCTCCGTCTCCGACGGCATCTCGATGGGCCACGAAGGCATGCACTTTTCCCTGGTGTCCCGCGAAGTCATTGCCGACTCCGTGGAAACCGTGATGATGGCCGAGCGCCTGGACGGCTCCGTCCTGCTGGCCGGCTGCGACAAGTCGCTGCCCGGCATGCTGATGGCTGCCGCCCGCCTGGACCTCTCCAGCGTGTTCCTCTACGCCGGATCGATCATGCCCGGCTTCGCGAAGCTTGAGGACGGAACCGAGAAGGAAGTCACCCTGATTGACGCCTTCGAAGCTGTCGGTGCCTGCGCCGCCGGCAAGATGAGCCTCAAGGACCTGGACACCATCGAACGCGCCATCTGCCCGGGCGAAGGTGCCTGTGGCGGCATGTACACCGCCAATACCATGGCCTGCATCGGCGAAGCGCTGGGCATGTCCCTGCCGGGCTCTGCGGCACCGCCTTCGGCTGACCGCCGCCGCGACGAGTTCGCCCGCAAGTCCGGCGAAGCCGTCGTGAACCTGCTGCGCAAGGGCATCACGGCCCGCGACATCATGACCAAGAAGGCGTTCGAGAACGCCATCGCCGTCACCATGGCCTTCGGCGGCTCCACCAACGCCGTCCTGCACCTGCTGGCCATCGCCCGTGAAGCAGAGGTCGACCTCACGCTGGAAGACTTCAACCGCATCGGCGACAAGATCCCGCATCTGGGCGACCTCAAGCCGTTCGGCCGCTACGTGATGTACGACGTCGACAAGATCGGCGGCGTGCCCGTCATCATGCGGGCGCTGCTCGACGCCGGACTGCTGCATGGCGACTGCCTCACCGTCACGGGCAAGACCGTTGCCGAGAACCTGGAAGCCATTAACCCGCCGGATCCCGACGGCAAGGTGCTCCGCGCCATCGACAATCCGATCCACAAGACCGGCGGCATCACCATCCTGAAGGGCTCGCTGGCACCGGAAGGTGCCGTCGTGAAGTCCGCAGGCTTCGACGCCGACGTCTTCGAAGGCACCGCACGCGTCTTCGAGCGCGAGCAGGGTGCCCTGGACGCGCTCGACGCCGGCGGAATCCATGCCGGCGACGTCGTGGTTATCCGCTACGAAGGTCCCAAGGGGGGACCCGGCATGCGCGAGATGCTGGCAATCACCGGCGCCATCAAGGGCGCGGGCCTGGGCAAGGACGTACTCCTGCTGACCGACGGCCGGTTCTCCGGCGGCACCACCGGCCTGTGCATCGGCCACGTGGCTCCGGAAGCGGTCGACGGTGGTCCCATCGCCTTCGTCAAGGACGGGGACCGTATCCGCGTGGACATTGCAGCCCGCACGTTCGATCTGCTGGTTGAGCCCGAAGAGCTCGAAGCCCGCAAGGTGGGCTGGGAGCCGCTGCCGGCCAAGTTCACCAAGGGTGTGCTGTCCAAGTACGCCAAGATGGTCAACTCCGCTTCCACCGGGGCCTACTGCGGTTGATGCGCCTCCCCAAGGGCACCCGCTAGCGCGGATGCCCTTGGGGCCCCTAAGGCGCATCAACCTTATTAAGCCCTGCCGCCATTCGCGGGCGGGGTTTACACCCCTGCTGCCCTGAGGTTTTCCGGGAGAGGTGTCTGCCCTGGAAGGCAGGGGGC
>JBELYP010000133.1:0-6311 GCA_040273995.1 Arthrobacter sp. | reverse complement strand
GGCGGCGGCACCCATCTGCGGCCCGAGGAAGTGCATGAGCTGGTGGAAGCAAAGAAGGCGGCAGGGGAGGACGTGGTGTTCTTCGACGGACGCAACGCCTTCGAAGCCCAGATCGGCAAGTTCAAGGGCGCTGTGGTTCCGGATGTTTCCACCACCCACGACTTCATTAAGGAGCTCGAGTCCGGCAAGTATGACGACCTGAAGGACAAGCCCGTGGTCACCTATTGCACCGGTGGCGTGCGCTGCGAAGTGCTGTCCGCGCTGATGGTGAACCGCGGATTCTCCGAGGTTTACCAGATGAAGGGCGGGATTGTCCGCTACGGGGAGACCTTCGGGGACAAGGGCCTGTGGGAGGGCTCGCTCTACGTCTTCGACAAGCGGATGCACATGGAATTCACGGACGACGCCGTCACCATCGGTGAGTGCGTGCGGTGCCACACACCGACCAGCAAGTTCGAGAACTGCTCCAACCCGTTCTGCCGCAGGCTGACGCTCTACTGCGCCGAATGCGCTGCGGATCCGTCCACGCTGCGCTGCCCGGACGGCTGCGACGACTAACGCCCACCGAACCCGCGCACCCCGGAAGGTCCTGGCGCTGGACCGCCCGGGGATCCCTTCCCGAGCTACCGCCCGAACGCCTTGGGAGCGGTGATCTCGGCCAGGTTCTGCACTGCCTGCTCGAATAGCTCTGCCGGGTTCGAACTGCGGCCGGCGCTCTCCTGGCGGGCAAAGCACTGCCAGGCAACCCGCCAGGTACAGGCGATCAGCTCTGCCACAAGCTGTGCCTGCATCCCGGGCAGCAGCCCGCGTTCCTCCAAAGCGCTGCCCAGCGTGTTCACCAGATGCTGCTCCTGGCGGAAAACAGCCTGGAGCAGCCTGGGCTCGTGCAGCAGCAGCCGTGAGATCCGTTTGAACTCAACCTGTTCCACCTCATAGGCGAACTGGGCCCGGCACACGTCTATCAGCTCCCGCAGGATTTCTGCCGGGGAAGCTCCCGGGACGAGTTCCCGGGCGAGCAGTGTGTCCAGGAGCTCGCTTTGTCCCGGGACCGCCGCGGATTCCTTCGAATCGTAGTAACGGAAGAATGTCCGCTCCGAGATACCTGCGCGCTCGGCGATGCGTGCCACCGTGGTGGCATCCGCCCCGGCGGTCTCCAGCAAGTCCAGCGTCGCCAGCTGGATCTCCCGCCTCGTGGCGGCCTTATGGTCTTCACGTTTTCCCACGGTGTTCCAGCTTTCGTCGGCGTCCCAGCCAGGGCATATCTTCTGTCACAGTATGCCACTTTGGTTAGCAAGATCTGTCAGTCTGTGACAGTATTTTCCGGTTCCAGTCCGATAGAAACCGAGGAATCCTTGACTTCCGAAAGCACCACCGCAGGGCATGAAGCGCCATCCGCCGCCCCTCAGCTTCCCGTTCTTTCCACCCGGCAGCTGACCGGAATCATCGGCGCGCTGGCCCTGGCCGCGTTCCTCATGATCCTGAATGAGACTGTTCTCTCAGTAGCCCTTCCCTCGATCATGGCGGACCTGAACGTCACGGCGTCCGCAGGCCAGTGGCTAACCACCGGGTTCCTGCTCACTGTTTCAGTAGTCATTCCCACCACGGGATTCCTGCTCCAGCGGTTCACCACCCGGAGCCTGTTCATCTTCGCGCTGGCCAGCTTCCTGACCGGAACCGTCCTGGCCGTCTTCGCCCCCACCTTCGCGGTACTGCTTGTCGCCCGGATCATCCAGGCAGTCGGTACCGCCGTTGTGCTTCCGCTGCTCATGACCACCACCCTGAGCCTGGTTCCGCTGCACAAGCGCGGCACCATCATGGGCCTGAACTCGATTGTCATCTCGGTGGGACCGGCTGTTGGCCCCACCGTCTCCGGAGCAATCGTCAACGCACTGAGCTGGCACTGGATCTTCGTGCTGATGATTCCCCTCGCCGTGGCGATCCTGCTGCTGGGAATCATCTTCCTCAAGCTGCCCTCCCGGACCCGCCGCCTGCCCGTGGACGTTCCCTCGGTGGTTCTTTCCGCCCTGGCCTTCGGGTTCCTGGTTTACGCAATCTCCAGCCTTGAGCATGCGTCGGACAACCTCCTCCTGGTCTCCGCCAGCGCCGTCGTCGGGGCCGGAGCCCTGGTGCTGTTCATCCGGCGCCAGGTCCGCCTTGCCCGGACCGGGCGGGAACTGCTGAACCTGACTCCATTCCGGAACCGGAACTTTCGGCTCAGCGTGGTCATGATCATGATCGCCATGGGCACGCTGCTGGGCACCGTCATGATTGTGCCGATCATGCTGCAGACCGGCCGCGGCCTGGACACCCTGACCATTGGCATGATGCTGCTCCCCGGGGGACTGGTGCAGGCCGCCGTCGGCCCCGTCTTTGGCCGGATCTTCGACCGCTTTGGCCCTCGTCCCGTCCTCATCCCCGGTGCGGCAATGCTGGCGCTGGGACAGTGGCTCTACGTCAGCGTCACGCCGGAATCCCCGCTCTGGGTGTTCACCGTTTCCCATGTTGTGTTCAGCATTGGGCTGGCGATGCTGATGACCGGGCTGCTTTCCTCGGCCCTGGCCACGGTGGAACCCCGGCTCTACGGCCACGGCTCGGCCATCTTCAATACCGCCCAGCAGCTGGGCGGTGCAATCGGCACCACCATCTTCGTGACCGTGCTGTCCATGCTCTCGGCAAGCCGGCTCGCGGAGGGGACCGCGCTGGCGGATTCACTGTTCGCCGGTGCGCACACAGCGTTCATTATCGGGGCGCTGCTGGCCACGGCCAGCCTCGTCGTGGCGCCCTTCATTCGCATCCCGCGCCGCGCCTAGACACACGCCCGCCCCACAAAACGAGATGGCAGAAACTGCCCGTATGAGCGCGGCAGTTTCAGCCATCCCGCCGGGGGAGAGGACGTGGGTGAGGGAGAGGAAACCGGAACCTAGACTGGAGGAGTGACTGACTTCTCCCGCGTTCCGGGCACACCCCAAAGTTCTAGCCTCCCGCTGCTGGCCGCGCTCGCCGCCGATCTCACGGACGCGGGCTACACCGTGGACGGTGTCGCTGCCTTCCTCGGTGAGGAAGCCAGTGCTGCGCTCTCCCGGGACCAGCTGGTTCCCGCGATGCTTGCCTGCGAGGCAGCGGCCGACGGCGGCACCCCGGAACCGGTGGCAGCTGCGGTAGCGCTGTGGCTGGTGGGCTCATCCGTGCCCGGACAGCAGGTTCAGGACGCCTTTGTGCGCACCGGGCCGGAGGGCCTGGCAGAACTGGGACTGGTCGAGAAGGACCCGGTGTCCCCGGACCTGCTGCGTGCCTCGGTGGACCTGCGGCCCTACGAGTTCGACGCCGCCCCGGAGGAAGCCGCCGCCCCCGAAAGAACCCCGGACGAAGCAGCCCCGGCGGAACCCACCGCCGCTACCCGCCTTTGGGTGGCCAGCGACCTCGGCGCGCACCAGCGCCCCGGCGTCCTCCCGCACGGCCACGTGCTGGGCATCGGGCAGGCATCCCTCTCCCTGGCCCAGCTGAGCATCCGCCGCCCGGTGGAACGGGCCCTGGACCTCGGCACCGGCTGCGGCATCCAGGTTTTCCACCTGCTGGGCCATGCCCGCCGCGTCACCGCTACGGACATCTCCGAGCGGGCACTGGGCTTCACCCGCTTCAACCTGGTGCTGAACGCCCAGGCCCTCGGACTAAACCCCGACCACCTGGAGCAGCGAGTAGACCTGCGGCTGGGCAGCATGCTGGAACCGGTGGCGGGGGAGCGCTTTGACCAGGTGGTCTCCAACCCTCCGTTCGTGATCACCCCGCGCGTAGCCGGCGAGGACGTAGACGACCGCTTCACCTACCGTGACGGCGGCCTGCCGGGGGACGAAATTGTTTCCGGGCTCTTCCGGAACCTCGAATCCGTTCTGGCCCCGGGCGGCACCGCGCAGATGCTGGGGAACTGGGAGATCCAGGGGCGGGCCGACGACGAAAGCGGGGATGCCTGGAGCGAACGGCTGCGGTCCTGGCTTCCGGAGAACATGGACGCCTGGGTTATCCAGCGCGAGGTGCTCAGCCCGGCTGAATACGCGGAGATGTGGCTGCGTGACGCGGCAGAGAACCGGGACCGGAACGAATACGCGGCCTCCTATGCCGCCTACCTGAATGACTTCGCCTCCCGCGGCACCACCGGCATCGGCTTCGGTTCGGTCTGGATGCGCCGGCGGCAGGATCCGCAGGCGGCGCCGCTGCGCCGGTTCGAGGAAATCACCCACCCGCTGGAGTCTCCCCTCGCCTCGCACCTGGCCGCCGCCGTCGACCGTTTCGACTGGAGCCAGGCGCACCCGGACCTGGCCGCAGAACACCTGGTGGCCGCAGAGGATGTCACCGAGGAACGCCACGCCCGCCCCGGGGCCGAGCATCCCGGCGTCATCCTGCTCCGCCAGGGCGCCGGGCTGCGCCGGACCAACCTGATGAGCACGGAACTGACCGGCTTTGTGTCAGCTTGCGACGGCGACCTGCCGGCCGGAGCGATTATCGCCGCGCTGGGTTCGCTGCTGGACCGCCAAGACCCTGAGTTCGCGCAGTCCCTGGAGGAAGAGGTACGCAACCTGGTCCTCGACGGGTTCCTGCTGCCGGCTGAACCGTAACCGAGCGCACAGTGAAATTGGTCCGGGTCCGCCGGGCAGTGCGGTTATGGTTACCCTTGTGCTTGGGGATTCCCCATACTGTCTAAGGATGAGCGAGCCTGCGCAGCCCTGCTGTGCGCCATTCCTCACCCGTTTTGATCCACCCCGTACGTAGGAGAACAGTGCCAGTTAAGGCAACGGACAAGTCCGCCGGCAAGAAGAAGCTGGTAATTGTCGAGTCACCGGCCAAGGGCAAGACGATCGCCGCCTACCTTGGCGAAGGATTCGAGGTCACGGCGTCGATGGGTCATATCCGCGACCTGCCCCAGCCCTCGGATCTTCCCGCCGAGCTGAAGAAGAGCTCAGTGGGCAAGTTCGCCGTGGACCTGGAGAAGGACTTCGAGCCTTATTACGTTGTCTCCACGGACAAGAAGAAGAAGGTGGCTGAGCTCAAGGCTGCGCTCAAGGACGCCGACGAACTTTACCTCGCAACTGACGGTGACCGCGAAGGCGAAGCCATCGCGTGGCACCTGCTCCAGGTGCTCAAGCCCAAGGTTCCCGTCCACCGCCTGACCTTCCCTGAAATTACCAAGGAAGCGATCCAGCGGGCACTGCAGGAAATGCGGGACATCGACATTTCCATGGTCGATGCGCAGGAAACCCGCCGCATCCTGGACCGGCTCTACGGCTACGAGATTTCCCCCGTGCTGTGGCGCAAGGTGGCCCGCGGCCTCTCCGCCGGCCGTGTGCAGTCCGTTGCCACCCGCCTGGTTGTCGAACGCGAGCGGGAGCGCATGGCGTTCCGCTCCGCTTCTTACTGGGACCTGCTCGGCACGTTCTCCACTGCCTCCTCGGAGTCCTTCAAAGCCCGCCTGACCTCGGTGGACGGCGCCCGGATCGCCTCCGGCAAGGACTTCACCGACCGCGGTGAACTCAAGTCCAAGAACGTCACGCACCTGGACGAAGCGGCAGCGCTGTCCCTCGCCGAGGGCCTGCAGCAGGCCACGTTCACTGTCCGGTCCCTGGAAACCAAGCCGTACACGCGCCGCCCGGCAGCCCCGTTCACCACCTCCACGCTGCAGCAGGAAGCCAGCCGCAAGCTGCGCTTCTCCTCCCGCGTGACCATGCAGGTTGCCCAGCGCCTGTACGAAAACGGCTACATCACCTATATGCGTACGGACTCCTCGGCGCTGTCGGACCAGGCGATCAACGCTGCCCGCCGCCAGGCCTCGGAACTGTACGGTCCCGAGTACGTGCCCGAAGCCCGCCGCGTCTACAAGGGCAAGTCCAAGAACGCACAGGAAGCCCACGAGGCCATCCGCCCCGCCGGCGACTCCTTCCGCACCCCGGCGCAGGTCGCCTCCGCGCTGCGCGGAGACGAGTTCAAGCTCTACGAACTGATCTGGAAGCGCACCGTCGCCTCCCAGATGGCAGATGCCAAGGGCTCGACGGCGTCCGTCAAGCTCGGTGCCGTCTCCGCTGACGGGCGCGACGCCGAATTCTCGGCTTCCGGTACCGTCATCACCTTCCGCGGTTTCATGGCTGCCTATGAAGAAGGCCACGACGCCACCCGCGACGAGGACGAAGGCTCCGAGGACGGACGCCTGCCGGTCCTCAAGAAGGACGATCCGCTCAGCGCAGCGGACCTGGCCGCCAGCGGCCACGAGACCTCCCCGCCGCCGCGCTTCACCGAAGCTTCGCTGGTGAAGACCCTCGAAGAGC
>JBELYP010000132.1:0-6359 GCA_040273995.1 Arthrobacter sp. | reverse complement strand
CCCGCAATAGCGTTGGTGACGCCCGAGGCGAAGCCGGCTATCGCCTTGGCCGGATTTCCGGTAACGACCACCGAGTTCCGTGCCAGAACCAGTGAGGCGGCGAGGGCCACCAGGACGATCGCCCCGACAATCACCGCCATTGGCGCGGCCGGCAAATACACTGCAGCGATCGACGCCGGGACGCTGCCAATCACTGCCGGGATCACCAGCCACCGGTACATGTTCCAGTCCACGTCTTTCCAGACCCGGAACATGATCAGCAGCGATGAAACCAGCCCGCAGACGTTCACCATCAGCACGCCGGCATGGGCGCCCAGAATGATAACGAGGAAAGGTGAAATCAGCAGCGCGAACCCGAGGCCAGCGATCCGCTGGGCCAGCGCCCCAATAAAGATCGAAGCCAGCACAACAATCAGCAGTCCCGTAGTCACCCGAACACACTACGCTTGGGTCATGGTTTCCCCAGATTCGGCACTCCGGACGGCTGACTGGCGCCGTCGCATGTTCGACATATATGCGCAGGTGCGCCAGGAGGCAGAGGCGGTCTCGCCGTCGTCAGCCCACGATCTCTGGCGCCGCGAACGCGACCGGTTGTTCGCCTCGCACCCCGCGTCACCGCTTGGCGAGGATGCGAAACGGCGGTTCAGCGGACTCGCCGTCGCGCCCTACGATCCAGACCTGCGCTGTGAGGCCGCAATTGAAGACGACGGCGCCGGACAGCAGCTCGAAGTGGCCACCGGCACGGATGGAACTGTTTACTTCGAACGCCTTGGGACTGTTTCGACGCCGGTCGGGCGGTTGGCACTGTGGCGGCTGGCCACGTACGGAGGGGGTTTGTTCCTCCCCCTGCGCGATGGACTGGCTGGCAAACCTGACGGAAACTACGGCGGTGGCCGGTACCTGTTGGACACGATCAAAGGCGCGCATCTTGGCGAAGGCGCGGGGAATTCCCTGCTGCTGGACTTCAATTTTCTGTACAACCCTTCGTGCGCGTACGACGAACGCTGGGCCTGCCCCCTGCCCGGGCCGGATAACCGCGTGGAAGAACCGGTGTTCGCAGGCGAACTGTATGCCGATTACTAGGTGGGGCCAGCGTGCAGACGTTCCTTCCTTATGACAGTTTCCGGCGCTGCGCAGAGGTGCTGGATTCCCCGCGCCTAGGCAAACAAAGGGTGGAAACACTTCAGATTCTGCGCGCGCTGGTGGTGCCTGACTACGGCTGGCAGAGCCACCCGGCAACCCGAATGTGGATGGGCTATGTGCCGGCTTTGACGTTGTACGGTTTGGCGATGGCCGATGCCTGGGCGCAGCGCGGCTACGCGGACACGGTGCGGGATCAGCTGGTTGAGTTCGCTCCCGGCGCGCAGCTCAACGGGACTGCGATGCCGCCTTGGCTCGGCAATCCTGAGCTGCACGAGAGCCACCGGTCTAACCTGCTGGCCAAGGACCCGGAGTTCTACAGCGGCCTGTTTCCCGGCACTCCCGCGGACCTGCCCTATGTGTGGCCGGAACCGAAGACTCCCGTGCTTCCGACGGAGCCGACGGAGAATGTGCTGTGGGTTGCCCGCCCCGCCACCGGCGGTGACGCGCCGGTGATCGAATTGCCGATGCTCACAGCACGTGGCGCTCCGGTGCGGGGTAAGAAAGCCCGGGAACTGGAGCGCTTTCTCGAAGTAATGGACGACGGCGATGCGGTGGCGCTGCTTGGACCGGACCGGTCGGTTCTGCAGCTGGGAACGGTTGGAGAAGTTTCCCTGACGAACGACACCGCCAGGCGGCCTGTCCATGTGACCGGCACTGTCCAGCGATCCGATTTCGCGTATCCGGCTTTGCTGCAGGACCCGCGGACGCTTTTCGCTGTGCACCGATCTGACGTGCTCAGTCATTAGCCCGGCCAGCCGGTGAACTCTGCTGTGTCTACATACCACCCGTCTCCTGTGAAGGTTGCTTCAAGCAGCATGTGCTTAGCGCGGAGACCGCCAGCTACTACATCCACCGATTTGCCGGTGCTGTCACGAAAGACCAGAACCTTCTGTCTCACCGACATGGTCGCTTGGCGCCTGTTTTCCGGTGTCAGGACAAAAGCTGAGTCCAGCTTCTCCATCTCCACAAGCCCGCCTTCCACCCATCCCCCGCTGGCATAGGTCTCCGGAATCCTTCCGAACATACCGCCGCAGACCCCGCATTCCGGCGTCGTTACTTCTCGAAGAGGTTCGGAGTCTCCCGTTTGATACGTGTAGTCCACGAGTTCGAACCAGTATTCTGCGAATGCCAGCAGCCCCTCTTTGGTGTCTTGGCGCGCGGCTTCCGGAAGCACTGGCAGCTCCACGTTGGCAGCAGGTCCGGCGCCGGATGCCTGGCTATAGTACGGCGAAGGTGTTGGCGTAGGACTTTCGACGGGCTGGTCGGAGGCTTTCGGAGCCTGTGCTTCCGCTGTCTGGGTGGCCGGCACGAAGCTGATTTGCGAGCATCCGCTTATCAATAGTGCCGCTGCGAGTACTGAAGCCAGAGCGACCGCGGTCCTCCGCGTATCAAGTTTTCTACTGCCGCTCTGAGACTGTTCGTGCTTCATACCGACCTCCGCTTGTCCAACCGATGTTGTGGCCCGAGAGTACGGTCAATTTTTCGGGTAGTTGTGGTTATCCACAGAGACATTTGGTGGCTGCCCAGCACCGCCGACTCCCAGATGGCTGGGCACACCAGCGGTACACGGAATAGGTTGACTCAAAGGTCCAGCAGACATCACAGCTGACGGCTACAGACTCAAAACCTGCGCCACGACCCATTGGTTTTCATCGAAAGCGGGCTTCCATGATCTGAACAACAGGAGCACTGCTTCCAGGATCGATCCCGTACTCCGCGTTGTCTGGGCCGTAGAACTCCACGGGCTCCTGTGTGAACTGGATCAACACTTGGTACAGGCCATCCGGCGTGAGCACATAGTCACTATCCACACTCCTGTAGTCGATCATGGCCCCGGCCATCCAATCGTCGTCAGGGTAACCACGCTCAACTACGTCTAGGTAACGCTTGCAGTCGGCACAGTCCGGGCCGGTCACGCCTCTAACCGGCTCAGCAACCAACGCCGGCGGGATTTATCAGGCAATTATCAGCGACGCTACGTGATTCAGAGCGCCAGACGCTCAGGAGCTGCGGCGGCGATGCAACCTCGGCTCGGCCGTCCATCGGAATCATCGGGCCCCCGTTGACTGAATACTCACCCGAGAAGAAGGTCGTCACTGACACTGGGAAATCACCGGTCTGCGCGTATGCGTGGCTTGTAGGCGTCTGCTCGCCCCACCGCTCCTCGGGCAAAGGCGCCCCTTGAGTCGTAACGGGGCCGTAGGCTGCACCGTCTCCGTAGTCGAAGGTGTATTCCGTAGGCTCAACCTCGATCCTGATGGATTGACCCAGGAGCTCCATTTCGAAAACCTGAGGCTGCGCTTCCACATAGACGTTTGTGTTCGCGCCGACCAACGTGTGCGGACTCGGCTGCAGAGTCATCGTCCCTGGGGCGATCGGTGCTTCCTGGAACGCCGAGAGGATTGCTTCGCGAAGACGTTCTTGGAATGCTGCTGGGTCTTCTGAGTAGATGCATGAGGGAGCGTCCGTGAAACGCGTCCAGTTCTCTGGCGCGACAGTCCTGAGTCCCGAGTACCACCACACCGACCGACCATCAGGTCCTGCTGTGCACTCTTGAGTTTGTACTAGACAGGAAATATCTCCTGCGTCTTGATCGTCAAAGCAGGCTGGCTCAAACCGATAACCGAGGGGATCGTTTGGTAGGCCGATCGCTAGCTCTGTCCATACGCCTGTCCCAGGCTCGTGATGATAAGCAACATCGCCCCGCACTCCCCCGTCGATGAAGCCTCCGCCTCCGCCCCCTTTGGGAGCAGCGAGCGCGCCCTGCAAGAAGAAAACGCTAAGCGCAGCTGCCAATATTATTGTGACAACCCTGGTCCCCTTATTTCTTGGAAGCATGGATAGTCACCACGTCGATAGCGTTCCACCCGGACGGACCGTACTCCGCTTCCATCATCTGGACAGCCGGATACTCGTTTCCGGGCTCGATAGCCTGAACACCCGCTGGACCGTAGTACTCCAGGGGCTCTTGAACTAACTGAACTAGTACTTGCACATAGTTCTCGTCTGTACGCGCAAAGCTACTGTCCGCCCCTTGCACTTCGATGGCGGCCCCAGCCATCCAATCAGCGTCTTGGAAGCCAGACTGCACCACTTCATAGAAGCTCTGACAGGCAAAACAGTCCGGCCCGCTCACCGCCTTAACCGGCTCAACATCCCCAGTCTCATACCCGTAATTCACAAGCTCATACCAATACCGAGCAAACGCAATAAGCCCTTCCTTGGACTCGACCTTGGCTTCCTCAGGCATCACAGGCAACGGAACATTCTCCGCAGGCCCCTCCGCAGACGCAGGCTTATACGTAACCGAAGGCGACGGAGTCGGTGTCGGAGAAACCGACTCACTCACAGAGGGACCCGGAGACTGGGCAGCATCAGCACCAGGATCATCAGACCCGGAACACGCAGTCAGAACCACCAGAGAACCAGCCACAGCTAAAGAAACCGCAGCAAACCGGCGTCGAACACCAAGACTGGACATCTAAACCCCCGTGGTAGGCAAGGCAACGTGCGGTAGATCCTAGTCAAACTGCCGCAAAGCATACTTACTTATCCACAGGACGCCACAGCAACTGAGCAAGAAGCCCGAAAATGATCACTCAGTACTGCGCAAGGAGACCAGCATCCGCTTTACATCACTGAACTCAGCAGAGTTGGCGTAGGCCGCAGCCTTCTCCAAATGGGCAGCAGCATCTGAACCCTCATCAGGAGGAACAACACCGGCAAACCGGCCACCGCTGGAGGGAGTCAGACTGAAATAGTCAAAGAGCCCGCAGGCAGCCTGCTCGGCAGACAAAGCAGGGGTACTGACAACGGCATAGGTGACCAGGGCATCTCCGGCCGCAGGAGCAACAGAGTGGTACACAAAACGCTGGGAAGTACCCTGCGCCGATTTCAGGTCAGGCATATCCACAGAGTCATACTCCGTATAGGTCACCGGCGGCTGCATCCCGGCGCACACCTGGTCCGTAATGATCCCGGTATCCAGCCACGCAATCACATCGCCGTCAGCACCGCGCACCTCATAGGAAACACCGCCGGCAGGATCATTGGCCAAGGCAGGAACCTGCTGAACAGACCATCCTGAAGGGTACTCAAACTCAAGGGAAGCAGCGTCGATTTCATAGACAGACCAGGCCGGATCCGCCGGCTCGGGAACGGCACAGGACTGCACCGCCAGAGCCGCCATTACAGCCGCTGCGATCAGGGTGTTACGGTATCTCACATCGGCTCCCGGAGGTTTCCGCGTGTTAAGCATCAATGCTACGCAGCCCCGCCAGCGCCGCCCATAGCATCCCCCGGTTTCCCGGCACCGGCACGGCACCCAAACCGGCCGGAGCCGCCGAGGGTCCAGCTACCTGTGCAGCGTCGCACGCGTCCCCTTTTTCAGTGCCCTAGTGGCCCGACCCCTCGGAGGCTCCAATTACCGACATCACAGCTGAGCACGACGTCTACTTCGGCACACCCGAAGAAGCAGCAGAAACAGAAGACCTCCAGACGGCGTCACTTGCGGTCATTGAACGGGTGGAACACCGCCCGAACGTCAGCAAGATCAAGGGCCGGCTGACCCTTATGGACACCGGGCTGACCCCGCACCAGGCCATGGTGGAAGACCTGCTGTTCGTACGCCGGGTTCTGGACAAGGCAGGAATCGACTATCTGCTGGTCCGCGGCAATGACCAGCGCCCCGTCATCGCCATCGACCTGAAACTGCGCGAAGACCTTCGCCGTGCCCTGGTCGAGGCCTGCAAAGACGAACCCTTCTACTCCCGCAGTGTGGACACGGAAAAGTCGCGCACGCTCCTGGTGGCCGACGGCGAGCTCTCACCGCAGCAGAAAACACGCATCATCCGCCTCTTCCGCCCGCGCGGAACCAGCGGAACCAACCTCGTCTTCGGTCCCTCCGCCGGTGTCCAGGTGGAACTCTGGGAGCTCGGGGAAAACCAGATCACACTGCCGGTGGAAAATTCGCTGACCCGGCGCACCCTTCCCGCCTCCGAGGTAGTCCGCGGAAACGTAGACAAGCACGGCCTGACCTGGCCCACCATCGAGAACATGTTCGCGGACCATGCCACGGACATCCGGTTCGACGTCGATCTGGTCTTCTCCTGGGTGGACGGCAGCTCCCCGGAATACCGCGCCCGCCGGGCAGCACTGATGCAGGATGCGGTTATCGGCGAAGGCGACGACCATGAAGCCCGCTACCGGCAGATCAA
>JBELYP010000131.1:0-6643 GCA_040273995.1 Arthrobacter sp. | reverse complement strand
GGCATCAGACCAGCATACGCCGGGGTCGGTTATCCCTCAGGCCCGGTGCTCCGCGGCCTGCGGCGTTCCGGTGCCGGCGGTACCGGCTTGCCTGCGGTAACGAGGGACCACTTGATAGTTACCGGGCCGGTGCGCGTATCGAGGGTGCACCCCTCGGCGTCGAGACCGGTGATGGTTCCCAGCGCATCCGTCAGGCCGCCGTCGATGCGGTAACGCACGACGGCGCGCTGCCCGGTTCCGGCTGCGCGCAGCCGCTCCTCGGGGGATGGTGTTCTCACCGTTACATAGTACGCGGCAGCCTCCCGGCTGGGAGATAATGGGACGGACTACTAACGTGGAAGCATTACCTCGTGGAGATCCGCTCACTGGCGGAAATCCGCACACCAAGGAAGGCAAAGGGACGTGACGTACGTAATTGCGCAGCCATGCGTGGATGTAAAAGACAAGGCATGCATCGAGGAATGCCCCGTGGACTGCATCTATGAAGGTGAACGCTCCCTGTATATCCATCCGGATGAGTGCGTTGACTGCGGCGCCTGCGAACCGGTGTGCCCGGTTGAAGCGATCTACTACGAGGACGACACCCCTGAAGAGTGGGCCGACTACTACAAGGCCAACGTCGAGTTCTTCGATGACCTGGGTTCCCCCGGCGGTGCCGCCAAGCTCGGCAACACGCACAAGGATCACCCGATGATCGCCGCTCTGCCGCCGCAGAACCAGTAATGGGCACCAAGGCCTCCGGCGGCTTTGGCCTGGACCTTCCGGAGTACCCCTGGGAAGCCATGGCACCCTATGTGCAGCAGGCTTCAGCACACGCCGACGGCGCGGTGAACCTTTCGATCGGAACTCCGGTCGATCCCACGCCGGACTTCATCCAGGCGGCCCTCGCTGCTGCCGCCGATGCTCCGGGTTACCCCACCACGCATGGAACCCTGCAGCTGCGTCAGGGGATCGCACAGTGGTTCTCCCGCCGCCGGTCCGTACCCGGCCTGGATCCGCAGGACATCATGCCCACGGTTGGTTCCAAGGAGCTGGTGGCCTGGCTGCCGCTGCTGCTGGGGCTGGGACCGGGCGACGTCGTCGTCCGTCCTACCGTTGCCTACCCCACCTATGACATGGGTGCCGTGCTGGCTGGAGCAACGCCCGTGGCCGCGGATGACCTCTCCGAGCTGGATGAGCAGACCCGTGCGCGGGTCCGGCTGGTGTGGATCAATTCTCCGGGCAATCCCACCGGCAGCGTGCGCAGCGCCGAGTCAATGGCCGCCCTGGTGGACCAGGCCCGCGCGCTGGGCGCCGTTGTGGCCTCGGATGAGTGCTACGCCGAACTCGGCTGGGGCGAATGGGACACAGCACGGGGAGGGGCTCCCGTGCCCTCCGTGCTGGACCCCCGCGTCAGCGGCGGCAGCAACGACCTGCTGCTGTCCGTCTACTCGATGAGCAAGCAGTCGAACCTCGCCGGGTACCGGGCAGCCTTTGTTGCCGGTGACGGCTCGATCATTGCGAACCTGGTAAACAGCCGCAAGCACGCCGGAATGATTGTGCCGGCCCCCGTGCAGGCAGCCATGCTGGCGGCGCTGTCGGATGACACCCACGTTGCGGAGCAGAAGGACAAGTACCGGGCGCGGCGTGAAATGCTGGTGCCTGCGCTGGAAGCCTTCGGCCTGAAGATCAGCAGTTCCGAAGCGGGCCTTTACCTGTGGGCGACTGCGGGTGAGGACACCTGGACAACCATTGAGCGTTTCGCGGCGCTGGGAATTGTTGTTGGTCCGGGCGTCATTTACGGGGACGCCGGCGCAGGGTACGTCCGCGTAGCGCTCACGGGAAGCGATGAACGGGTGGCGGCAGCGGTGCAGCGGCTTACCGCCGCAGCAGGCTGATTGGACGGTGGCATTATGCACTCATGTTGCGCTTGCACAACAAGATGGCTGCCGATTAGTGGTAACGCCCGGTATACCGGTAGCGTTTTAGCGAAATAGATAAAAGCACGAATGTGTACTATGGGCGCTCTTCTCACGAGGACGCGGGCCCGTAGCAGTGGGTTCTTCAAACTCCTGAAGGAGAAACATGACTGAGCGACCGAGTGCCGAACTGCACTATGGGACCGACCCGGCGGACAAGCTGGAGCTTCCCCGCATCGCGGCCAATGAAGGCAACGACGGCTTCGACGTATCGAAGCTGCTGAAGCAGACCGGCACCGTTACTTTCGACCCCGGTTTTATGAACACCGCGGCCACCACCTCGGCGATCACTTACATCGACGGCGATGCCGGGATCCTGCGCTACCGCGGATACCCGATCGAGCAGCTGGCAAAGCACTCGAGCTTCCTGGAAACCTCCTACCTGCTCATCTACGGGAACCTGCCCACCCCGGCAGAGCTGGAAGCGTTCGATCACCGGATCCGCCGCCACACGCTGCTGCACGAGGATCTGAAGGGCTTCTTCGGCGGATTCCCGCGCGACGCGCACCCGATGCCGGTGCTCTCTTCCGCCGTCAGCGCGCTCTCTACGTTCTACCAGGACTCGCTGGATCCCTTTGACGAGGAGCAGGTGGAACTCTCCACCGTCCGCCTCATGGCAAAGCTGCCCGTGATCGCGGCCTACGCGCACAAGAAGAGCATCGGCCAGCCCATGCTCTACCCGGACAACTCCATGAACCTGGTGGAGAACTTCATGCGGCTCTCCTTCGGCCTGCCCGCGGAGCCGTATGAACTGAACCCGAAGCTGGTCAAGGCACTGGACCTGCTGCTGATCCTGCACGCAGACCACGAGCAGAACTGCTCCACCTCCACGGTCCGTCTGGTCGGCAGCTCGAACGCCAATATGTTCGCGTCCATCTCGGCCGGCATCAGCGCTCTCTTCGGCCCGCTGCACGGCGGTGCCAATGAGGCCGTGCTGAACATGCTCCGCCAGATCCAGTCCACCGGCATGCAGCCGGAAGACTTCATGGAGAAGGTCAAGAACAAGGAAGACGGCGTGAAGCTCATGGGCTTCGGGCACCGCGTCTACAAGAACTACGATCCGCGCGCCAAGATCGTCAAGGCCACCGCACATGAGATCCTCGCAGACCTTGGCGGCAATGACGAACTGCTGGACATCGCCATGCGTCTCGAAGAGAAGGCCCTTGCGGATGACTACTTCATCGAGCGCAAGCTGTACCCGAACGTAGACTTCTACACCGGCCTGATCTACAAGGCGATGGGCTTCCCGGAGAAGATGTTCACCGTGCTCTTCGCGATCGGCCGTCTGCCGGGCTGGATCGCCCAGTGGCGCGAAATGATGCAGGACCCGCAGACCAAGATTGGCCGTCCGCGCCAGCTCTACACGGGCCTTGCAGAACGGAACTACCCGGAGCGCTAGAAAACATAAAGGAAGGCCCGCATCCATAGGATGCGGGCCTTCCTTTATAGAGGGCTAAGCCTCGGAGGCGTAGCCCTGCGGATTCTGCTTCTGCCAGTTCCAGTGGTCCCGGCACATGTCATCCAGTGAGCGTCCGGCAGACCAGCCCAGCTCGGCGCGGGCCGCGGAAGGATCCGCATAGCTGACTGCGGCGTCTCCGGGCCGGCGTGGAGCGAACTCGTAGGGAACTTCCTTCCCTGCTGCCTTGGAGAATGCTGCCAGGACTTCCAGCACCGAGGAACCGTTTCCGGTGCCGAGGTTCCAGCGCTTCACGCCCTTGCGGGCAGCGATGTAGTCCAGTGCAGCCAGGTGGCCGGCAGCCAGGTCCATCACATGGATGTAGTCGCGCACACCGGTGCCGTCCGGGGTGGGGTAGTCGTTGCCGAAAACCATCACCTTGTCCCGGCGTCCCACCGCTACCTGTGCCACGAAGGGCAGGAGGTTGTTGGGAACACCGGTGGGATCTTCACCGATGCGACCGGATTCATGGGCACCTACCGGGTTGAAGTAGCGCAGCAGCGCGATGCTCCAGCGCTCATCCGAGGCACCCAGGTCCGCGAGGATGTCCTCAATCTGTTCCTTGGTGCGCCCGTAGGGGTTCACGGCGTCCATGGGCATGTTCTCCACGAGCGGCACCTCTTCGGACGCTCCGTAGACGGTGGCGGAGGAACTGAAGACGATGGTGCGGACGTCGTGCCGGTCCATGGCGGCGAGCAGGTTCAACGTACCGGCAACGTTGTTCCGGTAATAGTGCAGGGGCTTGGCCACGGATTCCCCCACGGCCTTGAGTCCGGCAAAGTGGATGACGGCCTCGGGGGAGTGCTCCGTGAAGATCGCTTCAAGCGCCTGGGGATCCAGCAGGTCAGCCTGCACGAAGGCGGCGGTGCGTCCGGAAAGTTCCTGGACCCGGTTGAGGGATTCGGTGCTGGAGTTGGCCAGGTTGTCCATTACGACGACGTCGTGGCCGGCCTGCAGCAGCTCAAACGTGGTGTGGGAGCCGATATAGCCGGTTCCTCCGGTGACAAGTATTCGCATGCCTCCAGCCTAGTGGGTCGGCTGCAGGAGCCGGACTCCGCACGCGCCGGCTAACCCTTGCCTACCGACACCGGCGCAATATGGATAGCCACCTGATTCCCGGGAGCACCGGACGTTGTCCATTCACCGCTTCCGCGGGTCCAGGTCCTGGAGGCGAAGGAAACTTCATTGATGTTCAGCGCCTTGGCGTTCGCCACGGCCCACTGGGCCAGCGACCAGCCGTATTTCCCGGAAGCACCTACCACCAGCACCTCACCCAGGACCATGGCCTGCTGCTCGCCGTACAGGGCAGACATGGCCGCCAGGACAGCATTCGGATCCCCGGGTTCCGCTGCCGGGCTGAGGGTGCAGGTGAGGGCGGCGGGCGACTGCCCGGTGAGAGCCGAGGCGAATGCCCTTCCTTCCGGTTCATGGTCCGCGTAGGCATCCGGGAAGGCACTTCGCTGGACGGTCTGGGCGGCAACCGTGATGGGCAGGTCCTGATATCCCGGTACCTGTATCAGGACGTCATAAAAGGCGCTGGCTGCGTAGACCGGGTCCATGACCTGTTCCTGCGAGCCCCAGCCCTGTGAAGGCCGCTGCTGGAACAGCCCGCGTGAATCCGGGCCCGCTTCATCCCCATAGTCGAGGTTGCGGAGCCCGGATTCCTGTACCGCGGTGGCGAGGGCAATGGATGCTGCCCGCGGCGGGAGGCCGCGGGAGACAGCGACGGCAGTGATGGTGGAGGCGTTGGCGGCCTGGTCCGGGTTCAGGGACCAGGAAGCGCCGCTGACCGTAGCGGTGCAGCGTTCGCGTACCGGCCGGTCCTCGTCCCGGTTCACGGCCAGGACAAGCAGGTAGAGCAGCACAGCTGCCGCAGCAGCGGCCGCAATAAGCAGCACACTGATGCGCCTGCGCCGTGCCGCGGACTGCGCGCTGGGAGCCACTGCCCTGCCTGCCTGGACCGGCCCCTAGTTGGCGTGCAGGGCCGCGTTGAGCTCTACGGTGCGGGCCAGCCGGGGGAGGGCTTCAACAGCGCCGGTGGAGGAATTGCGGCGGAACAGGAGCCCGGGAACACCGGAGAGATCTGCGGCTTTGACCGTGCGGACTTCCTTCGTTTCGGGGTCGGTGACGCTGACGCGGGTACCGGCCGTAACATACAGGCCGGCTTCGACGACGCTGTCATCCCCAATGCTGATGCCCACGCCGGAGTTGGCCCCGAGGAGCACCCGCTCACCAATGGTGATCCGCTCCCTGCCGCCGCCGGAAAGGGTGCCCATGATGGACGCTCCGCCGCCGACGTCGGAGCCGTTGCCCACAACAACACCGGCCGAGATCCGGCCTTCCACCATCGAGGTGCCCAGGGTTCCGGCGTTGAAGTTGACGAAGCCTTCGTGCATAACGGTGGTGCCCTCGGCCAGGTGCGCGCCCAGCCGGACGCGGTCTGCGTCGGCGATGCGGACACCGGTGGGCAGGACGTAGTCCACCATGCGGGGGAACTTGTCCACTCCGTAGACGGTCACGGCGCCGCGGGCGCGAAGGCCCAGGCGTACCTGGTCGAAACCGGCAGCCTGGCACGGGCCGAAGTTGGTCCAGACAACGTTGGGAAGGGCGCCGAAAATGCCGTCAAGGTTGATTGTGTTCGGCGCCGCGAGGCGGGCGGAAAGAACGTGCAGGCGAAGGTAGGCGTCGGCGGTGCCGGCCGGGGCTTCGTCAAGGTCGATCTGCGTTTCAACAACTTCGCCGCGGGTTCCGCGGACCTCGTCGGCCATGGCCGCTGCGGCTTTCCCGAGCTCTGCTGCCAGCTCGCCGTCGTTCTCCAGCGGGCCGAGGGCGGGACGGGGGTACCAGACATCCAGGACCGTGCCGTCTGCGGCTGCGGTGGCCAGTCCGAGACCGGACGCGGTGCGTGGGGTGGGGGCTGAGGAAGTGCTTGAAGTCATGGGTTCTACTCTACCGAGCGGTACTGTGGAGCGGTGACCGTATTACCTGCCAAACCACTGAACCTGTTCGACGACGTCGCGGACCTCACTGCCGCGCTCATGGACATTGAGAGCGTGTCCGGGAACGAAGCCGCCATTGCCGACGCCGTTGAGGCGGCCCTGCAGGGCCTGGACCACCTGGAGGTGGTGCGGGACGGCGATTCGGTTATGGCACGCACGAACTTGGGGCGCAGCGAGCGGGTGATCCTCGCCGGGCACCTGGATACCGTGCCGCTGCCCTCCGTGCCCGG